>JBAVFZ010000118.1:0-9452 GCA_049684495.1 Anaerolineales bacterium
TTAAAAACCGTGATCGGATTCGACACGAAATTGCGGGAAGCCCAGGCCGCCGGGCTCCCCATCACGATCCACGCCCCGCAAAGCCGGGGCGCGGGCCAGTATCGGCAGTTGGCCGAGGAGTTATATCCCTATGTCGCATCGAAATCAGACGTACCAACGGCTTGAAGCACTCTTTTCCGAAACCAAACCGGTAGCTCCGGATTCCCCGCGGTTCGCCTTGACGGACGTTCACGCCGGCGAGGCGCAGGCAGAGGAGCGGCCGGGGAAGGGGCGGGAAAGGGAAACGGAACGGGCGGCAAAGGATCCCCGGTTGGAATCGGTTACCCCGACTCCGGCGATGGAAACAGCCTCCTCTTCCGCACCGCTGACGGCAATCGCACCCGCCGGCGGCTGGGAAAATTTCTTGAACGGGATCGACCGCGGGGTAAAGATGGGCTTTACCTTCGATCAGGAGAAGGTGATCTCCCTGCAGGAAGCGCCCCCGCCTCTGCCGGAGCGTGCTTTAAGCGTGCCTCTGACGGTTACCGGGACGACGATTGGAACGCTTCAGGCCGGCCGGGACGGACAGGGCTGGACTTCGCAGGAAAACGAAATCGTCAACGCCACGGCAGTCCAACTGGCCCAGCATATCGAAGGGTTGCGCCTGTTGGCCCAGGCCGAAAAGTACCGGGCCGAGGCGGAACAGGCTGTCCGGCACCTGACGCGCGAGGGTTGGGACGCCTATCTGAAGGCTCGCAACGAAGTGAGCGGCGGTTTTATGTTCGATCTCGATAAAGTGCGGTCTTTGGACGGGACCGGCCTGGATGGCGCCGGCAACGTTACATCCCGCCGCCTGACCATCCGCAATGAATCGATCGGCGAACTGGCCGTCGATGCCGGATCCGTTTCCAACGAAACCGTTGAGATCCTGGACGCCGTGGCGAGTCAGTTGAGCGGCCACCTGGAAAACCTGCGCCTTCTGGAGCAGAACGAAAAGCGCGCCCGGGAATTGGAAATCGTGGCCGAGTTGAGCGCGACCACCTCGACCGTGCTGGATCCGGACCGTCTGCTGCAAGCCATCGTAGATCTCGCCAAGGAACGGTTCGGCGTCTACCACGTTCACATTTATCAGGCCGATCAGGCCATACAGGCGTTGCTTCTGGCGGCCGGCGCGGGCGAAGTGGGAAGAAAAATGGTCGCGAAAAAACACGCCATCGCCATGGACGTGGAAAAATCCCTCGTGGCGCGCGCCCACCGCGAACGCCGGGCGCTGATCGTGAACGACGTGCGCTCCGAACCGGATTTCCTGCCCAACCCCCAACTTCCGGCGACGCGCTCCGAAATGGCGGTGCCGATGATCGTGGGTGACAAGGTCCTTGGCGTGTTCGACGTCCAATCCGATAGAGTGGATGGTTTCACGGATGAGGACGCCAACATCTACACCACGCTGGCCTCTCAGGTCGCCGTCGCCCTGCAAAACGCCCGCCTATATATGGAACAGGCCGAGACGGTCACCCGGCTGCGGGAACTCGACCGCCTGAAAACCTCGTTCCTGGCGAATATGAGCCACGAATTACGCACGCCCCTGAACTCCATTCTGGGCTTTACCGACGTGATGTTGGAGGGGATAGACGGCACGCTTACGGAAAACATGGATAACGACCTGCGCCTCATCCACAAGAACGGCCAGCATCTGCTCCATCTGATCAATGATGTCCTGGATATGGCGAAGATATCCGCCGGAAAAATGAATTTGAGCCTGGAACGCTTCAAGATTCACGATCTCCTGGACGAAGTCTTCCAAATCAGTTCGTCGCTGGCGGCCGAGAAAAAGCTGTCGCTGATGATCGAAGCGGACTCCGACCGAACCACGGAGATAACCGCCGACCGCACCCGCATCCGCCAGGTGATGCTGAACCTGATCGGCAACGCGGTCAAGTTCACCGAAAAAGGCGGGGTCAGCGTCCGGGCGGAACCGAAGGATGGGAAAGTCCTGGTCAGGGTTTCCGACACGGGCTTGGGGATCCCGAAGGAAAAGCTGGACCTGGTCTTCCAGGAGTTCACCCAGGTCGATACGTCCGCCACCCGGAAAGTCGGCGGCACCGGCCTCGGCCTGCCGATCAGCCTAAGCCTGGTGAAGATGCACGGCGGACGCCTGTGGGCGGAAAGCACCGGTGTGGCCGGAGAAGGCTCCATGTTTTTCGTGGAATTGCCCGTAGAAGCGCAGATCGTCGAACCGGCGGCGGCCGAGGCTACCGAACATGGCAAAGCCTGAATATCTCGAGTGCAACGTCTGCGGCAAGCAGCAACCCTTTGCGCCCCTGGTGGCGGCCATCTGCGCCCACTGCGGCTCGCAGTGGATGGAGGCCCGCTACGACTATGCCGCGTTCAAGAGGAATCTCCTGCTCGGCCTGCCCGGACGGCCGCTCAACATTTGGCGCTACCAGGACATCCTCCCCATCGAGAATCCTTCCGCGCTCGACCTGTATCCCGCCGGGGGGACTCCGTTGTGGCATTCCCAGCGTTTTGCCCCCGCACTGGGGCACGAACATGTCTTTATCAAAGACGAGCGTTACGGCCCGACCAGCTCTTTCAAAGACCGTCAGGCCGCGGTCGCCGTGGCTTCCATGCTGGAAGCGGACGTTCACGAGGCGGTCATCGCCTCAACGGGCAATGCCGCGGTCGCGTACGCGGCGGCTTGCGCCCGGTCCGGCATCAAATTATGGGTTTTTATGACCAGCCTGGTGCCGCAGGAAAAGCTGCGCGAAGCGGCGCTTTTCGGCGCGGAGGTTATCCGCGTATGCGGTAATTATGATCAGACGAAACAGATCGCCGCGCAATTCGCCCAGCGCCGCCGGCTGGTGATCGATCGGGGAGCCAGTTCCATCGCGGCCCGCGAATCCATGAAGACCATCGCCTACGAAATCGTGGAGCAGCTCCACTGGCGCGTGCCGGATTGGTACATCCAATCCGTCAGCGGCGGGCTGGGACCGCTGGGCGTGTATCAGGGGTTTCGGGAGATGCAGCGCATGGGGCTGATCGATCGAATCCCGAAACTCGCGGTCATTCAGCCGGAAGGTTGTGCGCCGATGGTCCGGGCGTTCAAGGCCGGGAAGGAAACCGCGGAAGCGGTAGTGCCGGATACGCGGATCATCATTCTGGCAACCGGAGATCCCGGCAAGAGTTATACCTATCTGTGGAAGCTGACCCAAGAGTTCGGCGGCACGATGGAATCCGTGACCGACGCGGAAGCCTACGCCTGCATGCGCACCCTGGCCAAATCCGAGGGCATGGCGGTCGAACCCGCCGCGGCGGTTGCCTTCGCCGGTTTTGAAAAAATCCTGCGCCAGGGACTGGTCGGGAAAGATGAAACCGTGGTCATCAATTGCACCGGCCACACCTTCCCGGTGGAAAAACATGTCATCCTCGAAGAAGAGATGGTGGACGTCAAGCTAAGCGAAAGCCAGGTATCCGTGCCGCGGGAAGGGCTGCAGGCGGCCTTGGAGAACCTGGATGAGAAAACCACCAGCATCCTGATCGTCGAGGACAGCGAAGACGACGCCCTGCTCATCCAGCGCCTCCTGTCCAGCCGCAAAGCGTACCGCATCATCCATGCCAAAGACGGGATGGAGGGGCTGCGCCAATCGCGGATCCTGCGGCCGGATTTGATCGTGGCGGATTTGATGATGCCAAATCTGGACGGGTTCGGCCTGGTGGAGGAATTGCGCCGCGACCCGCGCACCCGGGACATTCCGATCGTGATCGTGAGCGCGAAAGACATCTCCGGCGAGGAGCGGCGGCGTTTGAACGGACAGATTGAAGCCGTGTATCAAAAAGGTTCTCTGCAATCAAGGCAGTTCGTCGATCAGGTGATCCAGGTTCTGGAAGAGAAAAATGAATAAGAAGGAGTCGCTGCCGTGAACGAAAAAATATTATGCATTGAAGACAACCCGGATAACATGATGCTGATCCGGCGAGTGATCCAGGCCCGCGGGTATCAGTTGATCGAGGCGGAAACCGGGGCGGAAGGCTTGTCGAAGGCGGAAGACCGGGATATCAAACTCGTCCTGTTGGATATCAACCTTCCGGATATCGACGGATATGAGATCGCCCGGCGCCTGCGTACGGATCTGAACCACCGGGAAACGAGAATCCCCATTATTGCGATCACGGCCAACGCGCTAATGGGTGACGCCGAAAAAGTTCTCGATGCGGGATGCGACGTCTACATGTCGAAACCCATCAACATACACGAATTATGGGCCAGGGTGGCCTTCTTCCTGCCCTGTACCTGATCCCCATCCGTATGTCCGATGGATGAAGCATTTCGTGCGAAGGGTATCCGGATGGATTTCTCCCACGCGCAAAAATCTTCCACCTTTCCCACCCCTCCTTTTCTATCCCGATTGGAATGCTCCGGGTGCGGTGCCCGGTTCCCGACCGAACGCATTCATACCTTCTGCCCGGAATGCCAGTCGCCGCTGCTGGCGAAATACGACCTGGATTCGGCCCGGAAGCAGCTTGACCGGGACGCCTTCCGTTTCCGCCGGGTCGGGATGTGGCGGTGGTACGAACTCCTGCCGGTCCTCAATCCAAACCATATCGTTTCCTTGGGAGAGGGGGATTGCGCGCTGGTGCGCCTGGTCCATATCACCCGCAAGCTCGGCATGCCTTATGTATTTGTCAAGGACGAAAGCGCGAATCCGACCGGCTCCTTCAAGGCCCGGGGCCTTTCCGCCGCCGTTTCAAAAGCAATCGAATTGGGAATAAAGAAAGTGATCATCCCGACGGCCGGGAACGCCGGCGGAGCGATGGCCGCGTATGCGGCCCGGGCCGGGATCGAGGCCAAGATCTACTTTCCGAAGGACACCCCCCGCGCCAATATCGAGGAAAGCCGGATGGCGGGTGCGCAAATCGTCCTGGTCGACGGTCTGATCAGCGATGCGGCCGGAATCGCGGGGGAGACGGCCCGCCGGGAGGGCTGGTTCGACCTGTCCACCTTTAAAGAGCCGTACCGGGTGGAGGGTAAGAAGATCATGGGCTACGAGCTGGCCGAGGCGTTCCAATGGGATCTGCCGGATGTGATCATCTACCCGACCGGCGGCGGCACAGGCCTGGTGGGGATGTGGAAAGCTTTTTTGGAAATGGAATCCCTGGGCTGGCTAAATCAAGCGAAGAAACCGCGCATGGTTGTGGTGCAGGCGGAAGGCTGCGCCCCCGTTGTTAAAGCCTTCGAAGCGGGCGCCACCTTCTGCGATTTCTGGGCGAATGCCCATACCGTCGCCTCCGGACTGCGCGTTCCGAAAAGTTTCGCGGATCAGCTGATTTTGAAGGACCTGCGGGAAAGCCGGGGGACGGCGCTGGCGGTCAGCGACGAAGCGATTATTAAAGCCCAACATGAATTATGTGAAATGGAAGGCATTTTTTCCGCGCCGGAAGGGGCTGCCACGCTGGCCGCCCTGGAGGAATTGATCCGCAGGAAATGGATCGATCCCGGGGAGCGGACCGTATTATTCAACACCGGATCCGGATTGAAGTACCTGGACCAGGCGGTCGATTCGAAAGGGAGCGCGCCCCAACACCCTTCCCGGCCCAAGCGGCGGATCAATCGTCCCCGCCGTTGAATCGACCGTACGAAATTTTTTTTCTACTGCGACATCCAGGCCGCCCTCACCGATAATAATTTCCCATCTTCAAGGCTGCCTCCGTGCATTCTTGCCAACCAAGCAAGTATTGCGATACCGGTGTCGGCCCGCCGGATTCTTTCCACCGATTTGGGCGCCGGGTTTACCGCCTCACCCCTATCCCCCGTCCCCTTCCCCCTCTCCTGGAATTAATCCAGGAGAGGGGGAAGGGGTGCAGGGGTAGGAGGTGAGGATGGAGGCAGCGTCCGGGTGAGGATCACGTTCACGCCGCTGCCACGGTAGTCTTCGACCAGGACGGTACCGCACGCGGCCGGAAGGTGGACGGAAAGGTGCGCAAGATCTTCGACCAGATCGGAGATGAGCGCGCGGGGAAGCGATTGATCCGTCCGCACGGGGATGCAGGGGAACACTTGCGAGTCGGTGCGGACGACGGCGGTGACGACGCGCTTCGGGGATAGCATCTCCTCCCGGCCGTATACCGCGCCCTTCGGGCAGCGGTTGCCGGTGACGACGACTTCCCCGCCAGCCGGAACGGTCACGGTCAGCAGACAGCCGATCGGGCAGGCGATGCAGATGAATTCAGGCATGATCCCAATCCTTGTAGATCTCCTTGCGGGAAACCAAGAAAGGCGGGAGGGCATGGTAGACGAAAGGATCTATAGGCGGATCGTCATTCCCGCGTGTTCTTAGCGGGAATCCAACGGTTTCTGGAATGGATGCCCGCCAGGTACACGCGGGCATGACGATCCATAGCACTCGGAGCGACGTCATTCGATCGTCGCCTCCAGGACGTTTTCCCGCCGGTCCTCCAGGGCCGGTAGTTCGTCCGGCTTCAAGATGAGACGGATCATCTCCGACGGCTGGATGTGCGCAAGCTTCTTCCTTTTAATCTCCGTTCCGTCGATCCGCAGGGAAAGCACCGCGTCGTTTTTGACGATCATCGGGCGCATATACAGGACGTTCTCCCGGTCTGGGGAATAGAAGTTCGGGACGAGGGAACGCAGGTTGGCGCCCGCCGCAAGGCGGAACTGCCGGATGTTTTCCCCGGAGAGATACCGGGTTACGGCTTTTCCGCAGCGCCGCCCTTCCTCGACGACGAAATCCACCAGGTCGTGCACGTGCAGTACGTTGCCGCAGGCGAAGATCCCGGGGATCGCGCTCATCAGGTCGGCGTCCACGCGCGGTCCGCCGGTGTCGTCGTTGAGCGGGACCCCGGCCTTGCGGGAGAGTTCATTCTCCGGGATGAGCCCGACGGAAAGCAGAACCGTGTCGCAACTCAAGTGGAAACTGCGGGCGTAATCCGCCGCGCCGTCGACGAGCGGCGTCACCATCACCCCCTCCACCCGTTCCTGCCCGATGATCCGCGAGACGACATGCGAGAGGTGGAGCGGGATCGAATAATCGTGCAGGCACTGGGAGATGTTGCGCGCCAGCCCGGAAGGGTAGGGCATGATTTCGACGACGGCCAGCACCTTTGCGCCGACGAGGGTGAGGCGGCGGGCCATGATCAGCCCGATGTCGCCCGAGCCGATCACCACCACCCGCCGCCCGGGAAGCCAGCCGTCCAGGTTCATCAGCCGCTGCGCGAGGCCTGCGGTGAACACGCCCGCCGGTCTGGATCCGGCGATGGCGACATTGCCCCGGTTGCGTTCCCGGCAGCCCATCGCCAGCACGACCGCGCGGCATTTGAGGCGGATGACGCCGTGCGCCGATCCGCAGCCGGTCACCACGCGCGAGTCTTTCTCCCCGGAAATATCGATCACGGTCGTGTCCGGGTAGATATCGATCTCCGCCTGAAGGACTTTGGAAAGCAGCCGTTCCGCGAACTCGGGCCCGGTGAGGTCGGCCTTGAATTCGTGGATGCCGAAACCGTTATGGATGCACTGCATCAGAATCCCGCCGAGAAAATCCTCGCGCTCGACGATCGCCACCGCAGCGCCGCCCTCGCGCACGGCCAGCGCGGCCGCCATGCCCGCCGCCCCGCAGCCGATCACCACCGCGTCGTAGGATTTTTCCAGCATCAGGAATTGCTCCCGGTTTCCCGCGTCTCGCCGATCCGGCCGAGGACGACCGGGCTGCCGTTTCCGCGCTTCGTGATCCGGTCGACGGGCAGCCCCGTTTCCCGCGCGATGATCGAGAGTATCCGATAGGTGCAGAACCCGCCCTGGCAGCGGCCCATCCCGGCCCGGGTGTAGAACTTGATCCCATCCAGCGTGGTATGCCCCTTGCGGATCGCCTCGACCACCTCCGCCTCGGAGATGCTTTCGCAGCGGCAGACGATGTGGGCGTACGTCTTTTCGCGGCGGGCGAGGGCATCCAGTTCCGCAAAATCCATACCGTTTACCCGCACGGAATGGTCGATCGCCGAAACGAAATCCGTTTTTTCGATCAGTTCGAGGCCGTCTTTTTCCAGCAGGTCGCGCACGTATTCCGCGATCGCCGGGGCGGCGGTCAGGCCCGGGGATTGGATGCCCGCCGCCTGGACCAGGCCGGGCGCTTTTTGCGACAAGCCGATGTAGAAATCGTCGCCGGGCAGCGTCGCGCGCAGGCCGGCGAAGGCGGTGATGATGTCGCGCTTGGAAATCGAGGGGATCATGCGGGCCGCCATGGCGAAGACCCGGTCCAGGTTCTCGGGCGTGGTGCCGGTATCCTCCTTCTCACGGATGTCCTCGGCGGTTGGGCCGACCATCATCGTGCCCTCCACGGTCGGGATCACGAGCACGCCTTTTGAATTCTTCGTGGGAACAGGGAAGATCACGTGCGCCGGGAAGGCCGCGGCGTTGCGGTCCAGCAGGAATTCCTCGCCCTTGCGGGGGATGATCCGGAACTCCTCGGCGTCGAACGCGGCGGAGACGTCGTCGGCGTACAAGCCCGCGGCGTTCACCACGCGCCGCGCCTCAAGCGTTTCCCTGTTTTCGGAAACGAGTTGCCAATGGCCGCCCTCGCGCTTCGCGGCGGAAACCGACCAATCGGTGAAGAGGCGGACCCCATTGGCGGCGGCGTTTTCGACGAGCGCGAACACGAACCGGTAGGGTTCGATGATCCCGCCCGTCGGAGCCCACAGCCCGCCGATCGCATCGCCGTTGAGTTTGGGCTCGAGCGCGAGAACTCTATCCCGGCCGACAATCTCGAGCCCGGGAACGCCGTTGGCAACCCCCTTCGCGTACAGGCCTTCGACGGTTTTCAATTCCTCGACCGAAAAAGCAACGACGAGGATCCCGACCCTCTGGAACGGGAATCCCAGCTCCGCCTGCAGCCGGTCGAACATGCAGTTACCCCGGATTTCCAATCGCGCTTTGAGAGTAGCGGGACTGTGGTGAAATCCGGCGTGGATGATGCCCGAGTTGGCTTTGGAAACGCCGAAGGAGACGTCGGCTTTGCGTTCGACCAGGGCGGTGGAGATTTTATAAGCGGAGAGCAGCCGGGCGATGGACGCGCCGACGACTCCCGCGCCAATGATCGCTACATCATACATAGGCTTCAACGGATCCCGATTGCCGTCATTATACGCGATGGAAGGGAGCGGGGCTGGCTTCGGCAATTCTTCGGGACGATTTCGATATTCTCGTCGGAGCCACCGGATCTTGATGATGCGGTCGGGGAGGGGATTACACGCCCCGGCATGCGGCGGCGTTTATTGAGAAGCAGTACAATGCATCCATTCCGTCCTTTCTTCACGGGGGGCCTCTATGACGACCGAAACGATTCGCTATTCGAAAATCCTGCGGTATAGCATGGTTTTTGTTCTCCTCCTGTTTCTCGCCACGCCGGCGATCATATTCTGGATTGGTTTCGGCATCGGGAACGCGCTCGGGAGTTCTTTTTTAC
>JBAVFZ010000119.1:0-6144 GCA_049684495.1 Anaerolineales bacterium
CGTGTGGGCCACGCCCACAGCCGGCTACCTGCTCGGCTTCGCCGCCGGCGCCTTCGCCGCCGGATGGACCGCTGACCGCGCGCGGGGCCGGCTTCCCGGCGCGGAACTCCTCGCCGGCGCGGCGGGAATTCTCGCGATCTACGCCATCGGCGCAGCCTGGCTGACTATCTTCTTCCTGCACGGAAATATCGCCGCGGGAATTTCCGCCGGCGTGGCGCCCTTCATCCTGATCGATAGCCTCAAGGCGGCGGCCGCGGCACTGCTCTCCGGAGCCGGACGCGGGGCCGTCCGCGCGCTGACGGGAGGCCGATGATGATCTCCTCCGAACAAATCCGCGCCATACTCCCGCTCGCCCTCGGCGAGACCCATCTTCCCCTTCCGGAACGCAACACAGGCAAGGTCCGGGATTGGTACGCGCTTAACGACGCCAGCAAGCTGTTCGTCACCACCGACCGGCTCTCGGCCTTCGACCGGGTCCTGGCCCGTGTCCCCTACAAGGGCCAGGTCCTCAACCAGCTCTCCGCCTGGTGGTTCGATATCACCCGCGACCTGATCGACAACCAGATGGTTGACATTCCGGATCCGAACACCATTGTCGCCCGGACGGTCAGCCGCTTCCCGGTCGAGATCGTCGTGCGCGGCTACATCACCGGCGTGACCAGCACCGCGCTGTGGTACCGCTATTCGCTCGGCGAGCGCAGCATCTACGGCTACACCTTCCCCGACGGCTTGAAGAAGAACCAGGCGCTGCCCGAACCGATCCTCACCCCGACCACCAAGGGCGAGGAAGGCGCGCACGACGAGCGCCTCACCTGCGCCGAAGTGGTTGAACGCGGACTGCTCGACGCGGCGACATGGGAGAAAGCCAGCACGGCGGCGCTCGCGATCTTCCGCCGCGGGCAGGAGATCGCCGCGCGTTCCGGCCTGATCCTGGTCGACACCAAATACGAGATGGGCCTTTCCCCCGATGGGAAAGTAATGCTGATTGACGAAGTCCACACGCCGGATTCCTCGCGCTTCTGGAAGGCGGATTCCTACGCGGACCGGTTCGCCGAAGGCTCAGAACCGGAGAACTTCGATAAGGAAATCGTCCGCCTGGCATATGCCGAGCGCGGCTACCGCGGCGACGGCGAGCCGCCCGCGCTTCCCGACGATTTGTGGATCGCCGCCAGCGAGCGCTATATTTCGATCTTCGAGATGCTTACCGACCGGAGCTTTGAACCGGCGGCTTATCCGGCCGAACCGCGGATCATTGAAAATCTCAAGCGGGCGGGGATTCTGTAATCCTCACCCGTTAACGCCGTGAGAAAAGGAAATAGTTAACTCATAACTCTCTCTCCCGGCGTTAACGGGGGAGGAAAAAAGGAGGGGGAGTCGATGATCACGAATCTCTCCACCCCAACGCCAATGGGGGAGAGCAGCGAAGAGGAAAGTTGAGGAGGGGCATCCCCCTCCCTTCCCTCCTCCGTTACAGCCGGCGGTTGAGGCGGATTCGTAAGTAGTCCCTATCTCGTTGCCGGCTGTAACGGGGGAGGGTTAAGGAGCACACCATGCCGAACGCATTGGTCGTCATTCTGATGGGTTCGAAAGCCGACGAGGAACACTGCCGCAAGATCGCCGAGGCGGCGCACGCGCTCGGTCTCGAGACGGTCCTGCGGGTGGGTTCGGCGCACAAGACGCCCCGGCATGTGATGGACCTGCTGCGCCAGTACGAAGCCGATCCGCGCCCCAAGGTTTACATCACCGTCGCCGGCCGGAGCAACGCGCTTTCGGCGTTCGCCGACGGGCAGGTTTCGGCACCGGTGATCGCCTGCCCGCCCGCGAGCGAAGCCTTCGGCGGCGGGGATATCTTCTCCTCGCTGCGCATGCCCTCCGGCATAGCGCCGGCCGTCGTGCTCGAGCCTGCCAACGCCGCGCTCCTGGCGGCCAAGATCCTCGGCCTGGCCGATCCGGCCGTGGCGGCGAAGGTGGCCGAGTACCAGAAGGCCCAAGCCGGCAAAGTCGTCGCCGACGATAAGGCTTTGAGCGGCGCAAAGGGGTAAAATACAGGCGCGAAATCCGTTCGCGATCCAAAGCGGGGCACGAATCGGTTGTTCGTGTCCCGCTTTTTTCCGGCGGGAATCCCGCGGGCGGAAGAAAGCACGGCACATGCTGGAAAGGATCAACTTCGAAGACCATCCGGGCGAGGAATGCGGTGTGGTCGGCATTTTCGCCCCCAGCGAAGACGTGGCCAGCATGGCCTACTTCGCGCTCTTCGCGCTGCAGCACCGCGGCCAGGAGGCGGCCGGGATCGCGGTCTGCGACGGCGAAACCGCGCGGATCCGCAAGGATACCGGCCTGGTCTCGCAGGTCTTCACCCCGGAGAATCTGCGTTCCCTGCGCGGACGGTACGCCATCGGCCACACCCGCTATTCCACCACCGGCTCCTCGGTCCTGCGCAACGCCCAACCCTTCCTGATCGAAACCCGCTACGGCCCGCTGGCCATCTCCCACAACGGCAATCTCGTCAACACCTACGCCCTGCGCCGCGAGCTCCTGCAGAAGGGTGTCGGCCTGCTCTCCTCGAGCGACAGCGAAGTGATCACGCTGATGCTGGCCGGCGCGGAAGGCGCGACTTGGGAGGAACGGATCCGCGCCACGATGCCCAAATGGCGCGGCGCATATTCGCTCGTGATCCTGACCCGCGAGGGCGTGTTCGCCGTGCGCGATCCGTGGGGCTTCCGGCCGCTCTCGGTCGGCCGCCTCAAAAGCGGCGGCCACGCCGCCGCGTCGGAATCCTGCGCGCTGCGGACGATCGGTTGCGAGGCGATCCGCGAGGTCAAGCCGGGAGAAGTGATCCGCCTCTCGAACACCGCCCTTTCCGTCCTCCAGGCGCTTCCGCCGGTCGAGCCTTCCGCGCTCTGCACCTTCGAGCACATCTATTTCTCGCGCCCGGATTCGATCTGGGACGGCCGCAGCGTGCACCACATCCGCCAGCGGCTGGGCGTGGAACTCGCGCGCGAAGCGCCGGTCGAGGCGGACGTCGTCATCCCGGTCCCGGATTCTGCCATTCCCGCGGCGATTGGTTTCGCCCGCGAGAGCGGCATTCCCTACAACGACGGCTTCATCAAGAACCGTTACATCGGGCGCACCTTCATCGAACCGACCGACAGCCTGCGCAAGCAGGGTGTGGCGCTCAAGTTCAACGCGCTGGAGGAGAATCTGCGCGACCGGCGCGTGGTCGTGATCGACGACAGCATCGTGCGCGGGAACACCTCCGGACCCCTGCTGCGCCTCCTGCGCGAAGCCGGCGCGCGCGAAGTGCACCTGCGCATCACCTGCCCGCCGATCACCGATCCCTGCTTCATGGGCGTGGATTTCGGCACCTGCGAAGAGCTGATCGCGCATCACCGGTCGGTGGCGGAAATCTGCCGCCACGTCGGCGCCGACACGCTGCACTTCCTCTCGCTCCCAAGCATGATGCGCGCCATCGGCCGCGCGACCGGCTACTGCAACGCCTGCTACACCGGCGTCTATCCCCTGGACGTGGAGCCCGAACAAACCAAGACCGGTTTTGAGAATTCGATCGGCTGATCCCGCGCGAGGCCTCGCGCGAAAATACCGGCAAGCACCGCTTGCCGAGTTTATTCTTATAAAGAAAAGGAATTCCCGCGATGGAAGAAATTAATCTCCCCGAAAATTTCAGCCTGTTATGGCCCGAAGGCGCCGACCCTTCGCCCGATTCGGACCGGCCGCGCTGGGGTGAGCGCACCCAGGCCGACCTCGGAATCGACACGCTGGCCGGGCACCTCAGCCCCGACCCCCAATACACGCAGCCGATCCTATCCTTCCTGCTTCCGCTGACCACCGACACCGGGATCATCGGCTACCGGCAGGAGGTGCTCGAGGATTTCCTGAGCATCCCGGAAGTGGCCGCGGTCTTCGAATCCCTGCAGGAACCGCTGCTGGAAATCGAGCGCCTGGGCGGACCGCCCCCGGTCGAGCAGACCCCGCTCCAAAAAACGCTCTACCGCATGGGGGAGCTGGAGCTGTATGTGGATTGCATCGAAAAGTTATGGGCGGCGCTTTCCGCCAACCGCGGGGAGCTGAAATCCGCCGGGTTGCTGCAACTGCTGGAGTACATCTCCGGCGTGCGGAGCGAACCGGCCTTCCTCACCATGGCGCAGGAACTGCCGAAGCTGCGCACCCGCTACGATACCATCGCCGGGATTTCGATCGGCGTGAATCTCGATGAAAGCCTGCACCCGATCAGCGCGACCCTGCTTTCGATCCGCCACAAACCGTTCACCGAGGGCACCTTTCTGAGCAAACTGTTCGGGAAGGGCAGCTCCGAAGACGAACAGGGCATCGCCCCCATGCACGAACTCCCGCTGAAAAGGGTGTACGGAACGTATGCCTCGGTGGAGACGTTCGCCCGCGAGGATCCGGAGTTGCACCCGCTGTTCAAGGACCTGGACGTCATCCTCAAGAACGTCACCAAGCCGATTGCGCAGATCCTCACCCGTTACCTGCAGGTCAACACGCGCCCGCTGGCCGGGCTGGGCGATGAAGTGGTCTTCTACCTCAACGGCGCGCGGTTGATGAACCGGCTGCTTGCCGCGGGGCTGCCGGTCTGCCGGCCGGAAATCGCCCCCATGGCGGAACGCGTCTGCGAGATTGACGACATCTACAACGTCAACCTGGCCCTGGACCTGCTGGAGGCGCAGGGATCGAAATCGCTGGCCGAATCCGTCGTGCGCAACAGCATCCATTTCGGCGAGCAGGGCCGGATCTTCATCCTGACCGGCCCCAACCGCGGCGGGAAGACGGTATTCACCCGGTCCGTCGGGCTGGCGCAGGTCCTCTTCCAGGCGGGCCTGTTCGTGCCCGGCACCCGCGCGCGGATCAGCCCGGTGGAGGGGATCCTCTCGCACTTCCCGACCGAGGAACAACCCAGCCTGGATGCCGGTCGCCTGGGCGAGGAAGCGGGCCGGATCCACGACGTCTTCCGCCGGATCACCCGCCACAGCCTGGTGCTCCTGAACGAATCACTTTCCACCACCAGCCCGGGCGAGGGGCTTTACCTGGCGCGCGACGTCGTGCGCGCGATCCGCATGATCGGCGCGCGCGCGATCTACGCCACGCACCTGCACGAGCTCGGCGACGTCGCGATCGTCAACGGGGATACGGCCGGCGACAGCCTGGCGGCGAGCCTGGTGGCCGGGAGCGAGACGATTGCCGCGGCCGACGGAGAACCTTCCGTCCGCCGCACGTATGAAATCCGGCCGGGTCCGCCGCAGGGGCTGAGTTACGCGCGCGATATCGCGCGCAAGTATGGGATCGAACTGAACCAGATCCTTGCCACGTTGAAGGGGAGGCAGGTGCTGTAGGAGGGAATCTTCCCCCCTTTACGTCGGTCATTTTTCCGTAATAGGATTTATCCGACGCAAAGGGAGGAGGACAGAGGAGGGGGTTTCCCATCCCCCGCTCGGTACTGACCTAACCCCTCCCTCCCGGGAATTCCCGCCCTCACCCTTCCCTCTCCCAGCTGATGCTGGGAGAGGGTTCTAAATCCCTTTTCCTCGCGCCCGCCCTTGCGGCACCCTCGCTCCTGCCCCCACGTAGCAGCAGCTTTTTGAGTGGTGCTGTTTGCGTAGTGGGGGAAGCAAAACTGCTCGCTTTTATTGCTTGAGCAGTTTTGATTGCGCCCGCCCTGCGCCCGATGTAGGGAAGCGAGGGGATGGAGGAGGGGGTTAAGTCGGGATTCCATCCCATCCCTCCTCCCCAGTACGTATTCTTTTATGTTTATTAAAATTGACCCTCCCCCCTTCCCGTAATACGGGAAGGGGGGAGGGAGAGATTCATCTCATTGAAAAAGTGATCGCGATAAAGGGAGGGGGGATGGGATGGTAAGGCTCGACCTTCTTGTCTCCCCCTCGCCCTGCCCTCTCCCAGCGCCTGCCCTTTTGCCTGCCCCGCGAAGCCGGTTGCCATTCGTCCTGTGAATGGCAACCGGTTTGCGCAGCGGGGGAGTGCGCGGGTTCGTCTAGTTCCTGGAACCTGCGCGATTGCGAAGCAAGGGGATGCTGGGAGAGGGTGACACTCATTCCATCCTCCCTTCTCCCGGCATAAGCCGGGAGAAGGGTCGGGGATGAGGGGGTTATG
>JBAVFZ010000120.1:0-9522 GCA_049684495.1 Anaerolineales bacterium
GGTCTTGACCGTCAGCTTGTACAACGGCTTGTCGAGGTCGTATTCCTCGGGCTTCAGGTTCTCGCCGTAATCCCGGTAAACCTGCATCTTGGCCAGCGAATTCAGCGCCGCGGTCACCTTGGCCTGATCCGCTTCCACCGAAGGAATATCCATCACCAGCCAGGTTCCGGCCGTGTTCTTTTGGACTTCCACGTGCGTGCCGTTCTTGAGGTCCTCGATCCGGATCAGGTTGATGCTGGCGGCGTCCACCGACCACAAGGGGGCGAGGGTGGCCGTGACCGATCCGGGTTCGGTGGGCGCCGGCTGAAGGATGTTCGAATCCAGCAGCCCGGCCAGGGCGATCAGAACGACAAGCGCGATCAATAATCCGTACGTAATTCGTCTATCCATGGCCTTCTCTTCGTTTCGGAATTGGCCCCGGCCAGGAACACGCCGGGGTGACGTTTGTGTTTACCGGTGCTTGCGGCGGTTGTACCACACGATCCCGTAAAGCAGGAGGAAGCTCCCCGGCAGCAGGCAGGCCGAGGTCAGCACGATCGCGTTCATTACCCAGGCGTCCTGCGGGAGGGAGATGAAGCGGTAGGTGGTGTCCTTCGGCGTCAGGCTGATCAGGTTTTCCTGCTGGCTGGCCCAGTCGACGGAGTTCACGATCAGGTCGCTGTTGGCGCCGGCGCCCTGATTGATGATCTGGTTTTCGGCGAAGTCCTCGTCGCCGAAGACGACCACCCGCGAGGAAATCGACGCATCCTCGGCGGCCACGCCGACGTTGAGCGGCGATGCGTTATCTTTTTCCTTGTCGAAGGTCGCGGTCTTGGCTTCCGATAGGAAGGTGATCAGGCCGACCGACGCCAGGTCGGTTTCGCCCCAAACCTGGTCCTTCGCGGCTGTGATCTGGACGAACGGGACCGGAGTCCAGGCTTTGCCTTCGGGCGTATCCGCCTGGAGGCTCATCGCGGTCGGGAACACCGAGATCATGTTAGCCGGGATCCGTTCCGTGATCGGGCTTCCCGCCGGGTAGGTCGAGGCGAACGGGTTGAGGATGTAGCGGTTGACCAGGTCGATGATGATGTCGTTACGGAGCGTAATGCCCCATTCCTTCTTCAGGTAGGCCGCGAGAATGTCCGCGTTCGGATCCATCTGCGTCACCGCGTACGGATTCTGCAGCACGATAAGCGCGCCGCCGCCCTTCAAATAATCCTGGATGGCGGTGAGTTCGAAGTCCAGGAGCGGTTTCTTCGGACCGGCAATGATCAGGACCGACGCCGCTTCGGGGACCTTCTTTTCCTGAGTCAGGTTCAGCGTTTCGACCGTGTAGTTCTTGCCCCGCAGCGTTCCCACCAGCGTGTTGATGTCGGTGTTCCCCGTGCCGTCGATCGTGGCTTCACCATGCCCGGCCAGGAAGTAAACCAGGTGCTCGCCGGGGTTCATCAGCTTCAGGATCGCGGTGGTGATCTCGCTTTCGGCCGGGTTCGTCACGAGTTGTTTCTGCTCGCCTTGGACGAGGATGAGCGTGCCATCCTTGGATACGCCGTCTTCCTTGGCCAGGACGGGATTGGCGTCCGGATCCATCTTCTCGTAGGTCATCAGTCCGCGCGATTCCGCATCGTATTTGTCCAGCAGGGCCATGGCGGCATCCCAGCTGGTGCTTTCCGGTCCGAACCAGGCGCGGATTTTGATCGGCTCGGTGAGCGTGTGCAGGGTGCGGATCGTTTCGTCCGACAGCGAATTCGACTTGCTCTCGGTCAGGTCGACCCACAGCTTCGTCTGGGTCGCGGCCTGGTAAACGATGTAATTGACAACGACCACGATCGCCACCAGCGCCAGGCTGGTGATCAGGAGATTGGTGCCGTATTTCGCCTGGCGGCTGCCCAGCCAGGTCTGTACCCGGTCCGGGTCCAGGAAGGCGAAGGAGAGAATGCCCACGGCTCCCAGGAGCAGCGGGATGTAGGTGTACACGTCGACGGCGCCGCGGATGAGATAGGCGACCAGCGCGCCGGCCAGGCAGAGTACTCCGAGGCCCAGGCTCCAGGGTGCGATCGATCCCCAGTTGAATTCTTTTGCAGAGTCCTTCATTTTCTGAAACGACATGGGACGGTTTCCCTCCGGCTTACCGCCACCGCTTGGATTCGATGACGCGGGTGGCGAAGAACAGTGATAGGACGATGATGCTGACGTAATAGACGATGTCGGTCAGGTCCAGGCGGCCGGCATAGGCGGTGTTGTAGAAGTGGGAGGTGAAGTCCATGTATTGCATGACCGTTCCCCACAGCGACGAGCCGCCCATGCTGCCCATGTAACTCAGCGTGCTGGTGACCAGGCCCGAAACCCACAGCGCGAGGCTGACCACGAGCGAGGCGAAGAAGGCCGCCGTCGCGTTCGAAAACAGAGAGGAAATCCCGACGCCAACCGCCAGCAGCGCGCCGACCAGCAGGAACAGGACGATGTAGGAGCTGACCAGCGGCCCCTGGTCGATCCCGTTCGGTTTGGTGATCGACTGCAGGAAGATCGGGTAGACCCAGGTCAGGGCCAGGATGACGGCCGCGAACAGGGCCGCTCCCAGCCATTTGCCGATGACGAGTTCCGTGTCGCGGACCGGCGCCGTCAGCAGCAGTTCCAGCGTTCCCGCCCCGTTTTCCTCGGCCAGCAGCCGCATCGTGATCGCGGGCGTGGCGAAGAGCAGCAGGGTGAGCAGCGGACCGAGCACCGTGGTCCCTTCCAGCACCTGGGCGGAATACGTGTTGCTCATGGTCTGCACGAGGTTCAGGGAAAAGACGATTCCCAGGAACAGGAAAATCACGATGGCCAGGAAGTAGGCGATCGGAGATCCGAAATACTGTCTGAATTCTTTCCAGGCGATAATCCCGATATTGCGCATGGATCCTTACTCCTTCTGCTGCCGGGAAGTGCGCTTTCCCTTGGATTTGTCGTCCGAGCGGGTCAGTTCCAGGAAGATCTGTTCCAGGTCCACGCCCTGGCTGTGCACTTCGACGACATCCTGCCCGGCCCGGGTGAGCGCCCGCACGATCGCCGGGCGGATTTCCTTGCCGGGGGTGATTTCGACTTCGAATACGCCGTTGCCCATGGGCTCGACGGTCAGGACTCCCTTGACGCCGGCGATGGTGGTCTCGGCGCCTTCGGTGTCGCCCGCGAGTTCAACCGTGATGCGTTCGGCGCCCGCCAACCGGGCCTGCAGGTTCTCCGGCCGGTCCTCGGCGACGATGTGGCCCTTGTTGATGATCAGGACGCGGTTGCAGATCTGCTGCGCCTCGGAGAGGATGTGGGTGGAAAGCAGGACGGTGTGATCGACGCCCAGCTCGCGGATGAAGTTGCGGATCTCCACCACCTGCGCCGGATCCAGGCCGATCGTCGGTTCGTCGAGGATCAGCACTTCCGGCTTGTGCAGCACGGCCTGCGCCAGGCCGACCCGTTGGCGCATACCTTTGGAGAGGTTGCCGATGTAGGATTCGACCCGGTCCTCGAGGTTGACCCGCTGGATGGCCTCGTCGACGCACTGGTCGGCGTTCGGCAGACGGCGCAGCGCGGCCATGAAATCGAGGTAGTCCAGAACCGTCATATCCGAATACAGCGGGACGGTTTCCGGGAGATACCCCACCCGCTTCCGCACTTCCAGGGATTCTTCCACTACGTCGTACCCCGCCACGATCGCGCGGCCCTCGCTCGGCGGCATGTAAGCCGTCAGGATCCGCATCGTGGTGGTCTTCCCGGCGCCGTTCGGCCCCAGGAAGCCGACGACTTCACCCTTCTTGGCGTGGAAGTTTAAACCGTCGATGGCCTTACGCAGGCCGTACCACTTGGTCAGGTTGGTGACTTGAATCATCCTGTCCTCGAAAAAGTATGGAGATGTTCCCGAAGATGTTGATCGGGGGATGTTACTGACTATTTATACTTGCTTTTCGGTTCAAATCAAGGATTACCCATGCCTTCTCATCAAACCTTTAGCTGAAAACAGCGCGCCGGACCGCCGGTTTTCGCTTTGCACGCGGCGACCGCCCCCGCGCTTGACAAGGAGGGGTGGGCAAACTAAAATTCACGGGTTGTTCCGGCCGATGCGGATGAAACCCCGCCGCTCCCCGCAGTGTTAATTAAGAAGAGAATCCCGAAGGAATTATGCCGCGCCACGGGCGCGGCTTCTCGTGTGTATCGCGCCAAAATCCAGAAGGATTTCATCCCGGACCCCGGTGGGGCGAGGGATCCGGCCATTTGATCAGGGCACTCTCCTCTTCCTGAAACTGGATCCGGAAATTCCAAAAAGTATCGTATTTCATTCTCCATGGAGGACTGCATGGATATTTTCTTGATGGGAAGTCGGCACGGCCTGAATGATTTTGAACAAATCGCAATTCTGTGCGTTCTGGGGGCTGCGTTCCTCAGCCTGATCTACGCCGCCTGGTTGCGCGGCACGGTGCTCCGGAAAGACAAGGGCACCGCGAAGATGCAGGAAATCTGGAAGGCCATCAGCACCGGGGCGGACGCTTACCTCGGACAGCAACTCCGGACCATCCTGCCGCTGATCGGCGTCCTGACGGTGGTGATGTTCTTCAGCGTGTATGTGGTTCCCCCCAGCGCGGAAGCACAGGCGGAGTTTGGCTCCCTCGGGCCCCAGGGCGTCACCCTGGTCATCGCCATCGGGCGGACCATCGCTTTCATCCTCGGCGCCACCTTCTCGCTGATCGTCGGGCAGTGGGGCATGCGCATGGCCGTCCAGGCCAACATCCGCGTCGCGGCGGCTTCGCGGCGCGGTTTTAATGAAGCGCTGACCATTGCGTATCACGCCGGAACGATCACCGGGATGCTCACCGACGGCCTCGGGCTCCTCGGCGGCACGGTAATCTTCATCATCTTCGGCCGCGCCGCGCCGGATGCCCTGCTCGGCTTCGGCTTCGGCGGCACGCTGCTCGCCCTCTTCATGCGCGTCGGCGGCGGCATCTACACCAAGGCCGCCGATGTCGGCGCGGACCTGGTCGGCAAGGTCGAAAAAGACATCCCCGAGGACGACCCGCGCAACGCCGCGGTGATCGCCGACCTGGTCGGGGATAACGTCGGCGATTGCGCCGGCATGGCCGCCGACATTTTCGAAAGCTACGAAACGACGATCGTCTCTGCCCTGATCCTCGGCTTGGCAGTTGCTGCCATCGCGCAAGCAGCGGGGGATCCGACATACATGAAGTGGATCGTCTACCCGCTGATCATCCGCGCGGTGGGCGTGGTCAGTTCAATCCTGGGAACCTTTACGGTTCCGATCTGGGAAAAATTCCCGATCCGCTTCCTCCAGGCGCACGACGCCGAGGAAGCGATGTTCCGCTCCTATGAAGTCTCCAGCGTCTTCACGGTCACGATTTCCTTCTTCCTGGCCACGCTGTACGCGCACGACATCCGTCTCGGCATCCTCACCGCGGTCGGCGTCGGGTTGGCGGTCGCCTTCAACCCGCTGACCTCCTACTTCACCTCCACCAAGAAGGCGCCGGTGAAGGAGATCGTGAAATCCACCAATACCGGGGCCGCCACGACCATTCTAACCGGCCTGTCGGTCGGCATGGAATCCAGCGTCTGGGCCCTCTTCGTGATCGCGATTGCCTTCATGATCGGGCTCATGCTCTACACCGGCGACGGGGCAACCTATGTGCTGTACGCCGTCGCGATGATCGGCATCGGTATGCTCTCCCATACCGGCAACAACGTGGCGATGGACTCCTACGGCCCGATCTCCGACAACGCCAACGGCATCGGCGAAATGGCCTGGCATGACATGAAAGACAAGGAAACCCTGAAAGCCCGCCAGATCATGGCGGACCTCGATGCGGTCGGCAACACCACCAAGGCCATCACCAAGGGCATCGCCATCGCCTCGGCCGTCATCGCCGCGGTCAGCCTGTTCGGTTCCTACATCACCGATGTGGGCCGCGTGCAGGCCCAGCTCGGCCAGACGGTCATGGATTCGATCCGCGTCTCCGACACCAAGGTCTTTGTCGGCCTGCTGATCGGCGGCGCCCTGCCGTGGCTGTTCAGCTCGTTCTCCATCCGCGCCGTCAGCCGCGCGGCGGCCCAGATCGTCGAAGAAGTCCGCCGCCAGTTCAAACTCCCCGGGATCATGAGCGGAAAAGTAACCCCGGATTACGCCCGCGTAGTGAGCATCTCCACCGCTTCGGCGCAGAAGGAACTCATCCCGCTGGCGACGATCGCCGTCCTGATGCCGCTCGTTATCGGGCTGGTTCTGCAGGTCGAAGCCCTGGGCGGGTTCCTGGCCGGCATCATCCTCTCCGGACAGCTCCTGGCCGTGTTCCAGTCGAATGCGGGCGGAGCCTGGGATAACGCCAAGAAATCGATCGAAGACGAGCCGCGCGACCTGAAGGCCAACACCGGCAAGGGTTCCGAACGCCACAAGGCCGCCGTGGTGGGCGATACCGTAGGCGATCCGCTCAAGGATACCGCCGGCCCGGCGCTCAACCCGATGATCAAGGTCGCCAACCTGGTCAGCCTGCTCATGGCTCCGATCATCGTCAAGTACCAGCTGTTCCCGGCGGAGGGCGGAGTGAACTTCATCGTCCTGGCTGTGGTCGTCCTGCTGCTGGCCGCCACCATCTGGGCCATCGCGCAGAGCAACCGCCAGGTCAAGGCTGTCACGGTTGTGGCCGAGAAAGTCGTCAAGAAGGCCAAAACCGCCCGGTAGGCTTTGCTCACCGCAATTAAAAAGGAGAAGGCAACCGCCTTCTCCTTTTTTCATTCCTCACCCCCAACCCCCTCTCCTGCGATACCCGCAGGAGAGGGGCAGGGGGTGAGGAATGAAAAACCGCCGCGAGGAGCGGCGATTTTTTATTGATTATTCTATTGAATTGAATCCTGCGTATTCGGGAATTTCCGGCTTTAATCCTGTTCCTTCGAAACGTTGATCAGGTATTTCGCGGCGACCGCTCCGAGCGAATAAGCGGCCGGTTTTCCCTGAAGGAGCGCGCGTAAAACTTCCGCGTCGGAGGTCCAGATCAGGTTTCCGGGCGCTATCAGGCAGATGCAGCCCGGCTCGAAGGTGGTGGTGAGTTTCCCGTCCCGGTAGTAATAATGCTCCTGGCTTGCCTCCACCGGATAGGCGTGCATGAACGGCGGAATATCCGACGGCTGGAACCAGAGTTTGATCTCGCGCCCCGCGTCGGCCGCGTTGGCCGAGGCGTGGATCAGGTTTTCCATCCGTTGGCCGATCTCCTTCCCCGCGGCGTCTTTGATCGGGACGATCGTTCCGAGCGATCGGATGCTGCCCGGTTTTTTCTCTCGCGCGTCGTGCGGGTTGGTCGGCCCGACCAGGTCGCGGATCTTCTGCACGGCGCCCGGCCCCTGATACACCAGCGCGATCACCCGCCGCTTCCAGGGTTCGTCCGGATATTGAAGCTTCCCCATGATGAAATCGATCAGCCCGGGGAAGAACACCTTCCCGCGGTGTTCGGCGTAATGCTCGTCGGCCAGCATCCGGCTGACGTGCACAATCTTGGCGCCCGCGAACCGCAATCCGGTGTGAAATTCCGAGAGCTGGGAGAGGATGTACCCGGTAAGCGAATTTTTTAGGGCGTCCGGTTTGATCAGGACCAGGGTCTGTTCGAGATCGGGGTTTGTCATGCGGCAGCTCCTGCGAGAATTTTCCCCATGATACTGGGGAATTTGGTTTTTTGCCACGAGAACACCTGACAGGTCTTAAGACCTGTCAGGTGTGGGGGAGCTGGTCTACCCCGAAGGCGGGGTTTCCGGTTGAAAACCGTAGGGGCGAGCCAGTGGCTCGCCCCTACGGTTTAATCGCCGTTGCTGAAATTATAAATTAATCACCGTTCCTGAAGCCGCGGGATTCATTTCCGTTCCCGGATCGGCAGGTACGGTTCCTCTTCCGGTCCGATATAAATGAAGCGCGGCCGGAAGATGCGGTTGTCGATCCACTGCTCGAGGGCGTGGGCCGTCCATCCGGCGCTGCGTCCGACGGCGAAGATCGGCGTAAACATCGCCGTTTCAATGCCCATCGACGCCATCACGACGCCGGAGAAGAAATCCACGTTCGGCCAGATCCCGCGCTGGCCGTATTTCTCGGCCATGACCTTCTCGATCCGTTCGGCGGTCTCCAGCCAGTGCTCGGTTCCGGCGCGCCGGGTGACCTCGCGCGCATGATGCCGGAGGATCGCCGCGCGCGGGTCCATAATCTTGTAAACGCGGTGACCGAACCCATGGATCCGCAGCTTCTGCGACATCGCGTCCTCGAGGAAGCGCTCGACGTTGTCCAGGGACCCGATCGCCTGCAGCATCCGCATGACTTCTTCGTTGGCCCCGCCGTGCAGCGGGCCCTTCAGCGCGCAAATCCCCGCCACCACCGCCGAATACAGGTCCGAGAGCGTCGAGCGGACCGTCACCGCGGCGAACGTGCTGGCGTTGCATTCGTGATCCGCGTGCAGGATCAGCAGCACGTCCATCAACGCCGCGTAGAAATTGTCGGGGGCGTTTCCGGTCAGCATGTAATAGAAATTACCGGCGTGGGAGAGGTCGGAGCGGGGGGAAAGCATCGGCTTGCCCTCCCGGGCGCGGCCGATCGCGGCGGCGATGGTCGCGATCTTGGACACGATCCGGATGCTCTGCCGGCATTGCTCGCTGGGGGTGTCGTCTTCGGTGGTTTCGTCGAACGCGGCAAGGGCCGAGACCGCCGTCCGCAGGACAGACATCGGATGCACGCCGTAGCGCGGCGCCTGCTTGGCGATCAGGTCATAGAGCTCGGCCGGAATCTCCCGGTAGCTCCGCATCAGCCGGCCGAGATCCTTCAGTTCGGATTCCTTGGGCAGCCGGTCGTGCAGCAGCAGGTAGAACACCTCTTCAAAGGAGGATTTCTCGCACAGCTCTTCGATCGAATGGCCGTGGTAGACGAGCTTGCCCCCCAATCCATCCACGAAGCTTTTAGTGCTCTCGCCGACGGGAATCCCTTCCAATCCTTTGGCGAAAGGAATTTCCCCCGGCTTGGCAACCAGTTTGACTTCCTCGGAGTAGGTGTTGGCCATCGCTCTCTCCTCCGTCCCCGGATCCCTTCCGGCAGCGCTATATATAGAAGGTCGACAACCCGGAGACGATCCCTTGGATCTTTTCGGCGGACGCGTTTAAAGCGTCTTGTTCCTCGGCATTCAAAGGCAGTTCGACGATTCGCTCCACCCCATCACGGCCGAGCTGCACCGGAACCCCGAAGTACAGATCCCGCAGCCCGAATTCTCCGTCGCATAAAGCCGAGCAGGGCAGGACACGATGCGAGTCCTGCAGGATGGATTCCACCATCGCCGCCAGCGCCGCGCCGGGGGCGTACGACGCACTGGTTTTTAGCAGATTGACAATTTCCGTTCCCCGGTTCCGGGCGCGGTCCACAAGTTCCTGAAGTTTTCCGTCCGGGATCAGATCCGAAAGCGGGACACCGCACACATTCGAATGGCGGACCATCGGTACCATCGTTTCCCCGTGCCCGCCGAGCATGAACGCATGCACGCTTTCCGCGCTTAC
>JBAVFZ010000121.1:0-8503 GCA_049684495.1 Anaerolineales bacterium
CTATAAATGGAAGGATATGCCATTCTTTTGCCAGGATCGATAAAAAAAAGGTGAACAACAAACGAGAATTAGTAAAAAAGGCCTAAAAAAGGCCGATTTCTAAATATCCCGCATACTCAGGATGAGCAATAACCCGCGTCTTGCCGCTTTTGTCCCACATAGCAGCGCTCGCGGATACCACGCGGTTTGCCGTACGGTCTTTCAATCTTCCCCGTAGACGCTTTTTCTCTGGATTTTCCGTTCTCCCCGTAGACGCTTCCTTTTTAACCGCCGTTCCAAGGAACTCTTTGTCGGCCGGGTGGCTTTCCGCCGCTTGGGGGGGACGGCGGCCCGGGCAACGAGTTCCCGCAGCCGGTCGAGCGCGTCAGTCCGGTTCTGCTCCTGGGTCCGGAACCTTCTCGCATCGAGAACCAGAATTCCCTCCGAGGTCATCCGCCGCCCGGCCAAATTTACCAGCCTCCGGCGGACATCCTCCGGCAGCGAAGGGGAACGGCGGACGTCGAACCGCAGTTGAACGGCGGTCGCCACCTTGTTGACATTCTGGCCTCCCGGCCCGGAGGAGCGCACATACTCGATCTTCAACTCCTCTTCCGGCAGGTGGATGCGCGGCGTGACGGTGATCATCATGTGGACAATTGAAACATAAACCCGGTCGCCCGGGAAGCGGGGCTTTTTTATTCGAATCCCGGACCGAGGGAGTCCCCGCTAAAAAACTCCCTCGCTTCGAACTCATCCCCGCTCATCGGGCAGGATCGAGCGCGGATTCTCCCCCCACTCGCGAGAGCTTCGCATCGGAACCCTCGTTCCGCATACATCACCGCTCAAAGATCAAAAACGAGCGGTGATGCTCCACGAGGGCAGGGATTCACCGATGCTCATCGCTCCCCCGCTGCGCAATCATCCCTGCTCATGGAACAAAACCGAGCAGGGATGCTCCGCGAGGGCAGGCGGGGGGCAGGCGCGGGGAAGACGGACCGCGCCGGTTCGGCGATGGTTTGCTTGACACTCCGCGGCTCGCGGACTAAACTACGGTTGGATTTTTACTCCGAGGGGGAGCCTATGCTAGCCAGAGTATCGTCTTGCGCGGTCATCGGACTCGACGGCGCCGTTGTGGAGGCGGAGGTTGACGTCTCCAACGGGATGCCGTCGTTCGTCATCGTCGGTCTGCCGGACACCGCCGTCCAGGAGAGCCGCGAACGCGTCCAGGCGGCGGTAAAAAACGCCGGCCTGGCATTTCCGTACCGGCGGGTGACGGTCAACCTTGCGCCGGCCGACCTGCGCAAGGAGGGCCCGGCCTACGATCTGCCGATCGCGCTCGGACTCCTGGTCGCATCGGACCAGGTGCCCGGTTTCGAGCTGGAGGAAACGCTGGTGGTCGGCGAGCTTTCGCTCGACGGCTCGGTCCGGCATGTGCGCGGCGTCCTGCCGATGACCGCGCTCGCCCGCCGGCTGGGGCTCAAGCGCGTGTTTGTTCCGGCCTGCGATGCGCGCGAGGCGGCGCTGATCCCCGATCTGCAGGTCTTCCCCGTCGAACACATCGCGGCCCTCGTCCGACATTTCACCGGAGAATGCGCGATCGAGCCGGCCAAGGCTCTGCAGATGGACGACTCGGATTCGCTCGAAGGGGATTACGCTTCCGCCGGCTACACGGCGCTGGAAGAAATCCGCGGGCAGGAGCACGCCAAGCGCGCGCTCGAGGTGGCCGCCGCCGGCGGACACAACCTGCTGCTCATCGGCCCGCCGGGCGCCGGCAAAACCCTTCTGGCGCGGGCCTTCCCCTCCATTCTCCCGCGCCTCTCCCTCGACGAGGCGCTCGACATCACGCGGGTCTATTCGGTCGCGGACCAACTGCCGCCGGATGTGCCGCTGATCAAACACCGCCCGTTCCGCGCGCCGCACCACACCATCTCCCACGCCGGTCTGGTGGGCGGCGGCAATTGGCCGCGCCCGGGGGAGATCAGCCTCGCCCACCGCGGCGTGCTGTTCCTCGATGAGTTCCCCGAATTCGGGCCGCGTGTGCTCGAAGTGCTGCGCCAGCCGCTCGAAGATAAGGTGGTGACAATTTCCCGCGCCCACGGATCGCTGACCTTCCCCGCCAATTTCATGCTGGTGGCGGCGATGAACCCGTGCCCGTGCGGCTATGCCGGGGATTCGGTCCGCGAATGCACCTGCGCCCCGGCAATGGTCACCCGTTACCAGAAACGGATCTCCGGCCCGATGCTGGACCGGATCGACATTCACGTCGAGGTGCCGCGCGTGGAATACGCCAAGCTCGCCGATCCGCTGCCCGCGGAGGGATCGCAGGCCGTCCGCGCCCGGGTCGAAGCGGCGCGGGAACGCGCGCGCCGGCGCTTTGCCGGGAGCGGATTGATCTGCAATGCCGAGATGCGCGCCGGAGACGTCCGGCGCTACTGCCCGCTGGATGAATCCGGCGGAACCCTGATGCGCACCGCGATGCAGCAGCTGCAGCTGTCGGCGCGCGCGTTCCACCGCGTGCTGAAAATCGCCCGCACCATCGCCGACCTGGCGGACGTGGAAAACATCGCCCCCGCGCATTTGGCGGAGGCGCTCCAATACCGGCCGCGCAACAGCTCAATGGCGTGAGGTCGCACGAAAGAAAAAAGAATTCGCCACCAAGGGCACAAAAAGCACAAATAGTTTTTCTGTGTGCTCTTTGTGCCTTTTGTGGCAAAAAACATAATCGCCGGTTTGGATTCCGTTGCGTTATTTCGTTCGCCGGGTTGAGCCGATTGGGATAGAATGGCATTCTTCCGGAAGGTCCTTGAATTCCCCGGGGAGATTGCCATGGCATCGATGGACAACGAGAAACCGGTTCTGGTTATCGGCGCCGCCGTCATGGATATGGTCGGCAGGCTCTCCGGCGAATTGGAAGAGGGGACCTCCACCCCGGCGCGGATCCGGCTGGCGTTCGGCGGGGTCGCGCGCAACGTGTCGGAGAACCTCGCCCGGTTGAGCCAGCCGTGCACCCTGCTCTCCGCCGTCGGCGAGGATGCCTCCGGGAGGGCGCTGCTCGGCGTATTAAAGGAAGCCGGGGTGGATATCTCGGCCGTCCGAATTCTCCCCGACCAAACCACCGGCGCGTACCTGGCCATCGTGGATTCCCGCGGACGTCTGCGGACCGCCCTGGACGATATGACGGCCCTTAAGGCCATCACCCCCGCGGTAGTCTGCGAGCGGGAACCGCTCTTCCACTCGGCCCGGATGGTCTTTTTGGATGGGAATTTATCCGCGGAAGCCATCGCCGAGGTTTTCCGGCTCGCCCGCAAAGCCGGCATCCCGGTCAGCGCGGATCCGACCTCGCGGCATCTGGCGGCCCGGTTCACGCCGCACCTGCGCGAGCTTCATCTGATTGTGCCCAACGCCGGTGAGGCGGAGATCCTCCTCGGCCGCCGCATTCCGCCGGAGGATCCTTCGAGCGCGGTCGTGGCGGCGGAGGAACTGGTCGCGCGCGGAGTCCGCATCGCGCTGATCTCGCTGGCCGAGTTCGGCGTGGCGTACGCCACGCGCGAAAACCGGGGACATTTCCCGGCGCTGCGCACGGCCATCGTGGATCCGACCGGCGCCGGCGACGCGCTCACCGCGGCGGTTTTGTTCGCCGTTCTCAACGATATTCCACTGGACGAAGCGGTGCGGCTGGGAATATCCGCCGCGTCGCTCACCCTGCGCTCGCACCAAACGGTCGTGCCAAATTTATCGCTGGAAAAGTTGTACGAAGCGATCATGTAGAATCTTTGCCGGCGCAGCGGGAGCACCCGCCGATCGCGTCGTTTCTCGAAGTCGATATGAACCATAAAGTAACCGTCAGAAACGGATACAACGCCATCGCCGAACGCTACCTTGCCGGCCGCACGACGGATTCCGATGATGTCCGGCTGCTGGATGATTTTGTGCGGCGGCTCCCGCCGGACGCGCGGATTCTGGATGCGGGCTGCGGCGCGGGCGTGCCGGTGACCCGCTTCCTGAGCCGGTCCCATCGGGTGGTGGGCGTTGATTTCGCCGAAGCGCAAATCCGCATGGCACGCCGTCTGGTTCCCGGGGCCCGGTTCGCCTGCCAGGATTTGGCGAAGCTGGGCTTTCTTGATGGAACATTCGATGGAATTTGCTCCTACTATGCCATCATCCATATCCCCCGGCGGGAACACGACGCCATCTTGCACCATTTTTATCGGATGCTAAAGCCGTCCGGAGTGGTTTTGTTGTGCCTGGGAGCCGAGGATTTGGAGGAAGATATCGTCGAAAATTATTTGGGCACACGGATGTATTGGAGCCATTATGACGCGGAAACCAATCTGCGATTGATCCGCGGGTGCGGATTCAACCTCGTCGGATCTCAGATTGTGGCGGATGCCACCGCGCCGGGATCAGGCCACCTTTTTGCTTTGGCGCAAAAATAAAGGGTAGAGCCTTCCCCTTGTAGAACGAGAATACAATGGCATTCCCATTATGGAAGAAGGAGGTTACGGGGCGGGAGTGACTTCCGGCGGTTTGGTCATCACCCGCGTGGGTGTTTCGGTCTGGGAAGGCAGGCGTGTGATCGAAGGAGTCAGTGTGCTGGTGGGAACCGGCGGGTCTCCGGTAACCCAGAAGAAACCGGATTGTTTCCACTCGCCTCCGACGAAGATCTGCACCTCGTATGCGGCATGGGGAAAGTAATCCGGCGCCATCGACCAGGAAGCCACGCTGATCCCTTCCGGGCCTCCGTACCAGGGCTTCGAATCCCACCCGAATAATTCTCCGTCCTTGTACCAAATAATGGTCCATTCAACGCCATCGTTAACATTCTTATAGGGATACACGACGTAAATTTTCTGTATCGGATTCTGGAAGGACGTCCCGGGAGATACCGGCTGGAGATCCGGGGTGATGGATTTTGCGAATACCAACGCCCCGATGCTTAAATTGGGATTGGGGGGGACGTTGCTCGTAAAGGACTGCTCGATGTTGAAGGGTACGAAGGGAGTTGAGGATGAGGTCGGGGTGAACGTCTTGCTGGCTGTCAGCGTGAGGGTTGGAGGCAGGGTCCGGGACGGGGTGAAGGTGATGGACGGCGTCAAGGTGATGCTGGGCGTAAGGGTGACGGACGGGGTGGGCGTGATGACCTGGAAGACGATCGGCCCGCCGAACAGCCGCACGGTTCCCGCCAGCAGGAGAATGCCGAAAGCCGCGGCCAACAGACGCCATCCGGTCGCGGCGGTCTGTTGACGAATAAGGAAGAACGGCTGGCGCGGAGCTCTTCGCAGGAGCAGGACGCCGGCCAGGACGGCCAGTACGGCGATCCCGACCAGTATTCCGGCAACCAGCAGCAGCAATTGCTCGACCGATAGATTTCCTGGCAAGATGGTCTCCCGGTGTGCTATCCCTACGTCCGGGATTATAGCAAAAGACCGTGTGAGAAATGAATAAGAGATCCGTTCGGCTGAAAATCAGAGTATTTTTACGCGGTCTTTTTATAGTAGTATCGATCTGGGAGGCCGGGTATTCCATGAAGTTATCCGGAGATGGGGCCGGTGGGATGCATGGGTTACGAGGGAGGAAAGGCGCATGATCCCGCGCCCCGGATGGCACCGCAGGACCGGGCTCCATTCCGATCCTGGCTACGGGCCGAACGGGCGCACGGGGACTTTCGCGGGAGGGAATTATGTTCGCAGTAGTGTTCAGCGGCGGAGGGAATTACGGTGCGCTGGAGGCCGGGGCGCTCGAGGTATTCCTCGAAGCGGGTATCCGGCCCGGCATTTGGGCCGGAACATCCGCCGGAGGATTGAACGCCATCATGATGGCGTCCGATCCCACCGTGCAGGGAGTGCGCGTGCTTCAGGATTATTGGCGGCAGGCCCGTCCCGTCCCGCAGGGCGGGGCGAGCGTCTTTACCGCCGCGCGGCGTTTTGCCACGGGAATGGAAAGCCTGTATCCCAACGAGCCGGTCGCGGAATTTTTAAAATCGCATCTGCCATCCGGCTGTCAGACCTTCGGCGACCTGTTCCGGCGCACCCGGCAGCGCGCGTTCGCCGTGGCGGTCGAGTATCCCGCCAATATCGTCAGGGTCTTCGGCGAGAAGCGGGAGGATAAGCTACTCGACGGCGCCATGGCCACATCCGCGCTTCCGCCCTATTTCCCGCCCTGGAGGGTGGGTTCACTCCGGTATGTCGATGGCGCGGCAGCCGCCAACCTCCCGGTGCGGGTGGCGGTGGAATACGGAGCCGATGAAATCCTAGCGATGAACATTGAAGGGGAAGTCATCATGCTCGAGGGATTGGGAGTCATCAATGTGTCCAGTTTCATGCTTGGCGCTATGATCGGCCAGCTGACGGCGAACCAGTTGGAATGGGCGCGGCATGAGGGAGTCCGGGTGAATTTACTCCGGCTGGACGCCGGCTCCGTGCGGCCGTGGGATTTCACCCAGGCCGATGCGCTGATCGAACGCGGACGCCATCTGGCGAAGGCCTTCCTGGCCGAACGAAAAGGAAAAATTCCGCAGGGCACGACCTGGAAATACCGGATCCGCCGCCTGTTCGGGACAATTTCCAGATCCAAAGCGTGGAAATGATCGGAAGGGGACTTCTGAACCCGGGCGCCACCTAAAGGAATCGAATTCCCTGTACAGGTCACCCTGAGCATCGGCCCTCGCAGAGCAGGTCATTGCGAGCGACTGAAGGGAGCGAAGCAATCTCCCACTTCTTCGAAAACAGGAGATTGCTTCGTCGCTTCGCTCCTCGCAATGACCTGCTGCGCGAGGGTACCGCTCGGGACGGGCGCTCAGCATGCCAACTTTTTCCGGGAGAAATCCCGGCCTGACACCCGCGCTTCCGTTTCGCGTATATTTCTACTGAATCCGAAAGCCACCCGCCGCGAGTCGGGTTTCCAAACCGGAGAGCGGCTTGCGCCGCCGGGGAACTCGCCTATAATAAGGCGGCACACACCGTCGGGTTTTGGGAAACAAGGAGGAATCGCATGTCAGACCTGTTCCAGAAAATCACAGACAGCCGGAATTTGCTCGAGAAGATCGGCGCCATGATTCCCGGGTTCAAGGGATACGTGGATCGCAACGCCCGCCGCGATGCGGATAAGATGCTTCGCGAGACGGTCGCCACCCGCTTCGAGCAGCAATGGTCGCGGGTCTCGGAGCTCCAGCGGCAGATGATCGCGGACGGGACGATCGAATCGGTCGATACCCTCGAAGCCGCGGCGATCAAGCTGCGCACGTTCACGGACCGCGTTCGCACCGCGCCCTACGGGTATGCCGGTTTCTTCGATGCGGTCAAGGTAAACGAGCCGGAACTGGTCAAACTCTACCAGTTTGATGCGGCGCTTCTGGATCGCGCCGTGCAGCTCGCGGCCGCAGTCGACAACGTGGCGGCCTCGTCCGGCACCGACGGCCTCCCGGCGGCCATTCGCAATGTGACCACGCTGGCCCAGGACGCGCTGGATGCCTTCCAGCTGCGCAGCGAACTGATCCTGGGTTCCGACGCCCCGGCGCCGGCCAGCCAGTAACGATCCATCAACCTTGCCGGTCCGCAGGGCCGGTGATTTAGTGCGGGGATCCGATCCCCCACGGGAGAGAACACCATGGCAAGAATCTTCGATGTAGTCGAATATCCGGATGAGATGCGGGATGAGATCGTGCATCGCTTCCCGGAAACCGGATTTGGGGATTTCCGGATCGGTTCGCAGGTGATCGTCCGCGAAGCGCAGTCCGCCGTGTTCTTCCGCGACGGCCGGGCGCTGGACACCTTCAAGGCCGGACGCCACACCATCACCACCGCGAACGTCCCCTACCTGATCGACCTGATCGGCAAGGCGTTCAACGACCGCACGCCGTTCACGGCGGAAGTGTATTTCGTATCGATGCGGGAATTCGCCGACCAGAAATGGGGCACGGCGCAGCCGATCATCATCCGCAATCCCGGCATGGGCCTGGGCGTCGCGCTGCTGCAGGGCTTCGGATCCTACTCGTTCCAGATGTCCAATCCGCAGCAGTTTGTGGCGCAGATCGTCGGAACCACCGGCACCTACGCGACCGCGGACATCCAGGGCCGGTTGCGCGCGATCCTGCTCTCCAAGCTGGCGGATCTGCTGGGCGAGACGGCGGCCAAGAAGGATGTGCCTTCCTTGATCGGGCTGACCGAGGAGATCGGCGCGGGCGTCCGCGCCAAGGCCCAGGACGATTTCCAGGCCGTCGGGTTGACCCTGAAATCGTTCTATATCGAGAACATCAAGCCGTCCGACAAGAGCGCCGAGGAACTGCGGGCGATGGGCATGCTCGACATGGCCACCTACACCCAGCTGCAGGCCGCCGACGCGATGCGCGACGCGGCCAAGAACCCCAGCGGCGGGGCGGGGCTCACGGCCGGGATCGGCGCCGGGATGAGCATCGGCCAGGTCATGGGCGAAGCGCTGAGGCAGGGCGCGGCCGGCGGAAGCGGACTGGCGGGCGCGGGAGCCGGTGCCGCAGCCGGGGCTGCGGCCGGGGCTGCAATGTCTGACG
>JBAVFZ010000122.1:0-29417 GCA_049684495.1 Anaerolineales bacterium
ATCCCGCCCCGCTTCACCGGTTGATGGAAATATACCCTTCCGATTCCCGGATCCCAAAGAAATCCTCCCCCTCCAACCGCCTGATCCTCGGCGACAATCTCGCCGTAATGGATGCATTGTTGGAGGAACTGCGCGGCAAATTCCGACTGATTTATTGCGATCCGCCTTTCGCCACCGGCAAGGGTTTCTCCCGCCGGATCGGCCGGGGCGAAGATTCCCGGAAGCCGGAAACCTGGCGGCTCGGCGAGGGGTATACCGATTCATGGACCTCGATCGAGGAGTACCTTTCCATGTTGTACCCCCGGCTGATCCGGATGCGGGATCTGCTCTCCGCGGATGGGACGCTCTACCTGCATTTGGATTGGCGGGCGGTGCATTTTGCGAAGGTGCTGCTGGATGAGATCTTCGGCGCCGAGAACTTCATCAACGAGATCATCTGGATCTACCACGGGCCTTCCCCCGTAAAAACCTACTTTAACCGGAAGCACGACACCATTCTCGTGTATGGCCGCGGAAAAACCCGGGCTTTTTTTCCCGACCGGATCCGCATCCCGTACAACCCGAGCACCCACCGCACATTCGCATCTTCCTCGAAGGCCGGCTTCGGCAAACAGCCGGATTTGCTGCGCGGGAAGATTCCGGAGGATTGGTGGTACTTCCCCGTGATCGCGCGCCTGCACAGCGAGCGGACGGGGTACCCGACCCAGAAACCGGAAGCGCTGCTCGAACGCATCCTGCAGGCTTCGAGCGAGAAAGGGGATCTGGTGGGGGATTTTTTCTGCGGCTCGGGAACCACGTTGCGCATCGCCGATTCGCTATCCCGGCGCTGGGTCGGATGCGACATCCTTCCGCAATCGATTTCCATCTGCCAGCGGCGGTTGGCGCTCGGCCGGTCGCATCCGTATGCGGTCGACTCGCTCGCCCGGGAAATGCCGGAATCGGCCAGGCGCATCCGGCTGCAGGCCGGCATCCGGACGGACATGCGCCGGGTGGCCGTGACGCTCACCGGGTTGGCCCCCTGCCTCCCGGACGGCTTTCCCGCCTCATTGGATTATTGGGAAGCGGATTTTGATTACCGGGGCGGCGTCATCCGGAGCGAATACCAGGCGGCGCGACCCTGGAGGAAAGGATCGTCGGGAACCTCCCTTTCCCACGAATATTCCCGGAAAGGTTCGTATCGGATATTCATCCGCGCCATCTGTTCGGATGGAGCGGTGGCGACGGCGGAGAAGAGGATCGATATTAAGTAAAATGATTGGCGGGAATGAAAGTCTATCGTGATTGATCGTTATTAATCGTCATACCCGCGCATTCCCTCGCGCCAGCCCTCCCGCCTGCCCTCGCGGAGCATCCCTGCTCGGTTTTGTACCATGAGCAGGGATGATTGCGCAGCGGGGGAGCGATGAGCATCGGCGATTTTCCGATGTGAAATATTCGCAAGCGGGGGGAGCATCCCGGCCCGCTTCCGGTTCATGAGCCGGGATGAATGCGCCTGCCCTGCGTATTTTGCAGGAAAGCGGGGGTGATCGTAGCGGGTATCCAGAAAAATCCTTTGTTAATCCTGAAGTTTCTGAATCCGGAAGTGTGGGGATGGATTCCCGCCCACGCTTCGCATTCGCGCAGGTTCAAAGAAAAAAAAGCGAACCTGCGCGCTCCGCGAAGGCTGGCCAAGTACTCGCGGGAATGACGATCACCCCCTTTGCAGTCTGTGTTTACTTTTTACTTGTTTCGGGGATGTCCAGCCGGTACCCCTGTCCGCGGAGGGTTTTTAAATACCTCGGGGATGAGGGATCCGGTTCCAGTATTTGCCGGAGCCAGGAAATGTGGACGTCGAGGGTGCGGGTGTCGCCGGTGTAATCCGTATCCCATACGGCCTTGATCAGAAATTTCCGGGTTAGCAGGATCCCGGGATGGCGGAGGAAGACCTCGAGCAGCTGAGCTTCCTTCGGGGTGACCTGATCCTCCCTGCCGCCGCAGGAAATTTTCCGCTGCTTGGTGTTGATTCGGATCGGTCCGGCCTGGATCGAACTTTCCTCGTCGCTGGGCAGCTGGCGCTGTACCGCATTCAGCAGTTTGCGCGGCGTGAAAGGCGGGACAAGGACGGATTGGGCGCCGATTTCTTCCGGATTGGAAAGGATGGCGCGTGTTATCAGGACGATCGGGCAGTCGCCGACTTCCTTGTGCAAATGCCGGCACAGGCGTATCCCCGAAGTCCGCAGGGAAATCGCGTCAAGGACGATCACATCCGGTTTGGCTGCCCGCGCGCGGTCGGCCGCTTTGCGCGGAGAATTTTCCACAAAAAGGGCAAATCCCCTTTTCAATAATGCCGAGCTATGCGATGGGACGGTGGTGCGGTCCGATTCGATCAGAAGAACTTTAGCGGGGGTCATAGAGATATGATAGGATTTTACGGAAGTGAAAAACCTCGTCGGTTGACGATCGAACCGCAGAGGAAAGTACGACCGCATCCTCATTATATCGCCGTTTGGTAAAGCGGCGCAAGCGGACGGCGCAACGACCGCCATCCGAAAGTCCGCATCGCGCCGATGGGAACTTATGACCGATCCGATTCCCACACTGCTCTTCGCCGGACCGCTCCGCATGGAATACTTTCTGCTGCCGGACGGCGCCAGCCGTCCCTCTCTTCTCGGCGGCCCGGCTTTGTACGCCGCCGCGGGAGCCAAGCCGTGGACCCGGGATGAGATCGGCCTTGTGGCGCGCGTGGGAAGGAACTTTTCCCCGCAAACGCTGCAGGCGATCCAAAGCAGGGGAATCGATACGTCCGGAGTCCGGATCCTCACCGAAGGCACGCCCAGCGTCGGATTTCATTATTATGAAACCTGGGACAAACACGTCGATTGGGATCCGGTAAAGTACTTCGCCAGATGCCATCAGCCGTGTCCGGCCGAATTGCTCGACTACGTGCCCCCATCCCTCTCGGAAATAGCCATCCAGACTTTTCCCGTGTCCGCCGTGCGCAGCGAGGACCTGCCGGCGCGATACCTGCAAGCCCGCGCCGCGTACATCGCTCCTTGCCATTATCAAAGCCAGGTCACCTTGGCGGTTGCCCTGCGCCGCCACGGGGTTGGGATTCTTTTTCTTTCACCGCCGGACGGATTGCTCCTCCCCTCATTCCGCACCCAGATTCGCGAATTGCTGCATGGAATCGAAATTCTCTTTGCCCGTGAATCATCCCTGCGGGCTTTTGTCGGCCGCGAGGATGCGGATGCGCGCGCGCTCTCGGAATATATATCGCGATGGGGACCCAAGATAATCCTGCTCCAACGGGAATATCAGGGCATCCATGTCTACGATTCGGATTCCCGCCAGGCGCACTTCATCCCGTTCTATCCAGTGGATATCCAAAATCCACTCGCCATCGGTGACTCCTTCTGCGGCGGATTCCTGGTTTCGTGGCGGTCGACTTTCAACCTGGTCGAATCCGCGTTGGTCGGATGCATCTCCGCCTCGCTGGCCATGGAGGGTCTCGGCGGGTTGTACGCATTGGAACGGAATCCCGGGTTGGCCGAGGCGCGCCTGGCATCCCTCCGCCGGTCGGTCACGCCGTAGCGTTTTCCTCAACTTGCGCATCCGGCGGTTGGTGCTATACTCCCGCGCGATTGCCTCGACCATGAAGACGCCGGTTCTGGTGTTGAACGCAAACTTTCAACCCATCCACGTGTGCGATACGCGGCGGGCTTTGCATCTGATCATCGGGGGCAAGGCCCGGCTCGTCGCCAACGGACGCGGCACGATCCACACCGTGCGGTTGTCCTACCCGATCCCTTCGATCATCCAACTTCAAAAAATGATCCATCCGCCGCGCCCGTACCCGCACCTTTCCAAGCGCGAAGTATTCCGGCGGGACGATTACACCTGCCAGTATTGCGGGCGTCAGACGCTGCACATGACGGTCGATCACGTCCTGCCCCGGTTCCGCGGCGGCGCGCACGTCTGGAGCAACCTGGTTGCCGCCTGCCCGCCGTGCAACCGGAAGAAAGGCGGCCGGTTGCCCGAGGAAGTCCACATGCACCTCAAGCGCCCTCCCATGGAACCTCCGCGTTCGGCGTTGTACCTGTTCGGGCATTATTTAATGGAATATGGGGAATGGCGTTCGTATCTTGAGGGATGGTGAAATTAAGAACTGTCGGGTCTGGATTAAAAAAGGCTGCCGGATTGGCAGCCTTTTTATATTTAACCGGGATCCTATTTCTCTTTTTCGCCCATCTTCTCGGCCACCACCGCGTGGGCCGCGGCGAGACGCGCGATCGGCACCCGGAAAGGCGAGCAAGACACATAGTTTAGCCCGATCCGGTGGCAGAAATTGATGGATTTCGGATCGCCGCCGTGTTCGCCGCAAATCCCGACATCGAGCGTCTTGCGGGTGGCGCGGCCGTCGTGGACCGCCATGGCCATCAGTTTTCCGACCCCGTCTTCATCGATCGAGGCGAACGGATTCTCCGGAAGGATCTTCTTGTCGATGTATTCGATCAGGAAGCCCTTCTCGGCGTCGTCACGCGAAATGCCGAAGGTCATCTGGGTCAGATCGTTGGTGCCGAACGAGAAGAATTGCGCCATTTCCGCGATCTGCCCGGCGGTCAGCGCGGCGCGCGGGATCTCGATCATGGTCCCGAACTGGTAATCGATCTTGATCCCCTGTTCGGTCATCACCTTGCGGGCTTCATCTTCCAGCGCCGTCTGCTGAACCTTCAGCTCGTTGATGTGCGACGTGAGCGGGATCATGATCTTGGGGTGCACGTCGATCCCCTGCTTGGCGCACTGGCACGCGGCTTCGAAGATCGCGCGCACCTGCATGCGGGTCAACTCGGGGATGTGAATGCCCAGGCGGACGCCGCGCAGCCCGAGCATCGGGTTGGCTTCGTGCAGGTTCTCCACCGCCGTCAGCAGCTTTTCCTTCTCCTTCAGCAGCACGGGGTCGTTGCCTTTGATCCGCAGTGTGATCACTTCTTCGAACAGGGTGGTCTGGGAAGGCAGAAATTCGTGCATCGGCGGGTCGATCAGGCGGATGGTCACCGGCAGCCCGTCCATCGCGCGGAACAGGCCGTCAAAATCGCTGCGCTGGAAGGGAAGGATCTTGTCGAGCTCGGCCTTCCGCTCATCGGTCGATTTGGCCAGGATCATCTTCTGGACGATCGGGAGCCGTTCGGTCTCGAAGAACATGTGCTCCGTGCGGCACAGTCCGATCCCTTCGGCGCCGAACGTGCGGGCGCGTCGCGCATCGCGCGGGTAATCGGCGTTGGCCCAAATTCCCAGCTTGCGGATATCATCCGCCCAGCCGAGAAGTTTGAGCAGGTACGGTTCGTCGAATGTCGGATCGGCGGTTTTGATTTTTCCGGAGAAGACCTCACCCGTCGTCCCATCCAGGGATACCCAATCCCCTTCGTGATATACCTTGCCCGCCACGACAAACTGCCGGCGATCGACGTCCACATCCATCGTCGCCACGCCGACCACGGCCGGGATACCGAACTGGCGGGCGACCAGCGCGGCGTGCGAGGTGCGGCCGCCGCGGCTGGTGAGGATTCCCTTCGCGGCCAGCATTCCATGCACATCGTTGGGAGTCGTTTCCGGCCGGACCATGATGACGGCCTTCTTATCTTCCTTGTGCCATTTCTCCGCGGTATCGGCGTCGAAGGTGATCTGGCCGACGGCCGCGCCCGGGGAAACGTTCAGGCCCTTGGCGATCTGGTCGCCGCGCGAGGCGGCAAATTTTTTCTCGGAGATGTCGAACTGGGGGTGCAGGTAGAAATCGACGTGCTCGGGCTGCACGCGCCAGACCGCTTCTTCCTTGGTGATCAATTTTTCATCGGCCAGGTCCACGGCGATCCGGATCGCGGCCTGGGCGGTGCGCTTGGCGTTGCGGGTTTGGAGCATCCACAGTTTGCCGCGCTCGACGGTGAATTCAATGTCCTGCGTCTCGCGGTAATATTTTTCGAGGCGCTTGCAGTATTTCTCCAGTTCGGCGTACATCTTCGGCATGACCGTCTTCATCTCGGCGATCGGCATCGTCTGCCGGGTGCCGGAGACGACGTCTTCGCCCTGGGCGTTGAGCAGGAAGTCACCCTCGATCGCCTTGGTTCCGTCGGAGACGTTGCGGGTGGTCAGCACGCCCGTGCCGCTGCCTTCGCCCATGTTGCCGAAGACCATGGTCACGATGTTGACCGCCGTGCCGAGATCGTGGGCGATCTTGGCCGCGTTGCGGTAATCGACGGCGCGCTTCCCATTCCAGGATTTGAAAACCGCCTCGGTCGCGAGCTTCAGCTGGTCCATCGGATCGTTCGGGAATTCATGCCCGGTTTTCTGGACAACGATCTTTTTGAATTCCGCGGTAATCGCCTTCAGATCCTCCACCGGCAATTCGGCGTCGTTGGAGACGCTGCGCTTATGGCGGTAGGACTCGAGCACCCTCTCGAAATCATCCTTCGCCACGCCCATCACCACCGAGGAGAACATCTGCACAAGGCGGCGGTAGGCGTCATAGACGAATTTTTCGTTCTTGGTCAGGACGGTCATTCCCTTCGCGGTCTCGTCGTTTAGCCCGATGTTAAGGACCGTGTCCATCATGCCGGGCATGGAAAATTTCGCGCCGGAGCGGCAGGAGACGAGCAGCGGATTCTTCGGATCCCCGAATTTCTTGCCGGTTGTCTTCTCCACCTGGCGCAGGGCGGCCACTTCCTGATCCCACATCCCGGAGGGGAACTTCTCGCCGGCCGCGAGATAAGCGTTGCAGGCTTCGGTGGTGACGGTGAAGCCGGGAGGAACGGGCAATCCGCCCCGGTTCATATCCGCCAGACCGGCGCCCTTGCCGCCCAGCAGGGCGCGCACGCCCTCCCAGGATTTCGCGTACTTCTCGGCCTGGGCTACTTCACTGAACAGGTATACCCACTTCCGGGATTTACCGGCGGCCGAAGAGGTTTTTTTCGCCCGCTTGATAGTCGAAGGTTTCTTTTTTGCTGCTGACATTCTGAATTGCTCCTTTCGGGAGATTGAAATTATGGATTCGCAACAACCGACAATTTTACCACGGCGTGGAAATTCACCTCATTTTCTAAAATTTTATCCGGCGACGTTGAATGAGCCTGTCCCCCCGGCCCGACCCGCCGGGGCGGGCGAGCCGAAGGCGAGGGATCATGCCGGCGTGTACTAAGCCGGCATCCATGAGGATCAGGAGAATTTTATTTCGTGTTTGGTATGGATCCCGGCTACGAACACGCCGGGATGACGATCATTTTTCACGTCATGCCCGCGCCTGCCCCCGCGAAGCATCACCACTCGGTTCTTCTCTTTTAGTGGTGATGTATGCGTAGCGGGGGAAGTATCCCGGCTTGTATCTGGTTTATAAGCCGGGATGAATACGAAGCGGGGGTGATCGTAGCAGGCATCCATATGGTTTATAGGCATCTGAAATAATGGGGGTAATTATTCGTGTTTGTCACGGATCCCGGCCGAGATCACGCCGGGATGACGACCGACACGGCACAGGGGATAACGATCATTTATTCCCGGTCTTTTTCTTCCTTCATCCCGTACGCACCCGCCTTGAGCACCTTTAATGAAAGCAAAGCGCACTTCAACCGGATCGGACTCAGTTCGATCCCCAGCATTTCCAGGATATCCTCTTTGGTCAGCGCGCGCACTTCCTTGAGCGGTTTGCCTTCGATATATTCGGTCAGAAGATCCGCGGATGCCTGCGAGATGGCGCAGCCATCCCCGGAAAAAGCCGCCTGGGTGATCTTCCCATCCGGGCCGACGCGCAGATCGATCCGCAGCTTGTCGCCGCAGAGCGGGTTCTCGTCCTCAAAGGAAATATCGTGCGGATCGAGCACGCCCCGTTTGAGCGGGTGTTTGTAGCGGTCGATGATTTGCTGGCGGTAGAGATCGTCCACGGCTGCCTCAGGCGAATTGCGCGCGCGTTTTCTGCAAACCCGCGGCCAATGCGTCGATTTCCTCAAAAGTGGTGTACAGGTAAAAGGAAGCCCGGGTGGTGGCGGGAAGCCCCAGTTTGGTGTGCAGCGGCATGGCGCAATGGTGGCCGGCGCGCACGGCGATCCCGTAGGAATCGAGAATCTGCGCGATATCGTGAGGATGTATGCCTTCCAGCGTAAAGGAAACCAGCCCGCCCCGTTTGGACGGTTCGGGACCGAGCACCGCCACTCCGGGAATCTCCCGCAAGGATTCCATCGCATATGCCGCGAGGGCCGTTTCGTGCCGGTGGATGGCGTCCAACCCGATTGCATACAGATAATCGACTGCCGCCCCCCAACCCACCGCTTCGGCGATGGCCGGCGTGCCCGCCTCGAAGGTGTACGGCAGGTCGTTCGGCTCGAACGACCGCCAATCCACCTTGCGGATCATATCGCCTCCGCCGAGGAACGGCGGCATGTCGTGGAGGATATCGGTCTTACCGTATAAGGCTCCGATCCCGGTCGGACCGCACATTTTGTGGGATGAGATCGCCAGGAAGTCCGCATCCAGATCGCGCACATCGATCGTCATGTGCGGCGCGGATTGCGCGGCGTCCACCAGCACCAGGGCTCCGACGCGGTGGGCCGAACGGACGATGTCGTGGATCGGGACGATGGCTCCCATCACGTTCGACATCTGCGTCACCGCCACCAGTTTCGGGCCGCGGGCGAGCAACTTCTCGCAAGCGTCGAGATCCAATTCGCCGCTGCCGGTGATGGGGATGAAATCCAGTTGCAGATCCTTGTCTTTGGCCAGGATCTGCCAGGGCACCAGGTTGCTGTGATGTTCCATCTCCGAAAGGAGAATCCGGTCGCCGGCATGCAGGTGGGCCCTCCCCCAGGATTGCGCCACCAGGTTGATAGCTTCGGTCGCATTGCGGGTGAAGATAATCTCCTCGGGTTGCGCCGCGATGCAGGCGGCGACTTTCGCCCGCCCCGCTTCATACATGGCGGTGGCTTCCTCGGCCAGCGTGTGGACCGCGCGATGGATATTGGCGTGGTGATTCCGGTAGTAATCCGACATCGCGTCGATCACAGCGTTCGGTTTCTGCGAGGACGCTGCGGAATCGAGATAAATCAGCGGAACGCCGGGCTTGATTTGGCGTTTTAGGATCGGGAAATCGGCCCGGATGCGTTGTATATCGATCACGTAGGAACGCGCGGTGGCTTCGGCTTTCATGGCAATCTTGTCTTTCCGGATGTTCTATTTTTTGCCGCGCCGTTCCGGGCGGCGGGCGTCTGCCGGCTTTCGCACCCGGGAGGGAGGAACTTTCCCCCCCGGAGCGGCGGTGGCGCCGGATTTCTGCGACACGGCGGATCCGCGGCTTTTCTTGGCGAGCCGGATTTTCAGCGATCCCTTGTTGAACCAAAGGATCCGGTCGGGAACCATCCATCCGTCCGTAAGGTAGACATCGTTGCGGAACTGGATTGCCGTCATCCGGTCGTCGGCATGCACCACGACGCCTTCGACCCAGTCACGCACCCGCCGTCCGCTGCGCTTGTGATCGCAATATACTTCGACGATATCCCCGATGGAAACCGTTATGGATGTCATGAATGCGCTCCCTGTGCGTCCGGCTCCGGCTGCTTCCGGACGGATTCTGTAGACTGAAGATGCCCTGCTTCCATTGTCTTCATTTTTCCTTCCACGGCAAGATGCACCCGCTGCCGGATTTCCTCATCCGGAATCCGGCCCAAAACCCCTTCCAGGAATCCTTCGACCAGCAGGGCTTTGGATTCTTCCTCCGGTATTCCCCTCGATCGAAGGTAGAAGAGCTCTTCCGGGTCCAATCCGCCGATCGAAACCCCGTGTGAACAGCGCACGTCGTCCGAGAGAATCTCCAATCCCGGCAGCGCCTCGGCTTTGGCACGGTCCGAGAGGATCAATATCCGGTTCCCCTGGTAGCCGTCGGCGCCCGCGGCTCCGGGTTCAACCCGGACCATGCCGCTGGCGTGGGATTGCGCGTCTCCCAGAAGTACCCCCTTGCTCAGAAGATCTGAGCCGGTTTTCGGGGCAAGGTGATTTTGCGCCGTGGAACTGTCCGCCCGCTGTTCGCCGTCCAGCACCTGGAGCCCGGACCATTGCGCGGAAGCGCCCTGTTCCTTCAAATCCATTGTGGAAAAAACCTTCGTCGACCGGGCGCCGTAATGGGCATTGCCCCAGATCAGGCGCCCGTCCCGGTGCACAACCGCCTTTTCGTGCCCGACGCGGACGACATTCCCTCCCCACGCCTGGGTCATAAAAAACCGCAGGGTCGCACCGGGCTGGACGATCAACTCTACAATATCCAACCGGGCCGCGCGCTCCACCCGTTCGGGGGATGCCACCTCATGCAGCAGGCTGACCTCCGCCCCTTCCTCGACGTTGACCAGCAGTCGCCAAGCGCGCAGGCCGTCGCCGGAGGACCATAAGAGCGATTGCAGCGGTTTTTCGATCCGGACTCCCTTTGGTACGTGCAGGAGGAATCCGATGTCGAAAATGATCGAGGTTAATGCTGAGAACACATCCGCCGTGGGGGAGATCACGCTTCCCATCAGACTGCGAATGAGATCCGGATGATCCCGGACCGCCCGGGAGAACGGCATGAAGATCACCCCCGAGCGGGAAAGATCCTCGTCCAATGTCGCGGTATGCACGCCCCGGTCTTCCAGCACCAATTGGCCGCCGGTCCGCGCGCCGGCGGTCTTCAGCCAGGAAGCCGGAACGCGCTTGGTCTTTCCGGAAACCGCCAGCGCCTCCAGATTCAATTCGGAAAACGGGAACCGCGCCAAATCCGTACGGCGCCAAGCTTCCGCGGCGGGAGAGGGCAACTCCATCCGCCGGTATTGCTCAAACGCCGCCCGGCGTGAGTCCACCATCCATCCGGGTTCTCCCGTCTCGCGGCCGATCGCCTCCACCTGGATATCGGTCAGAGCCGGCGGTTTGGCCGGGATGGAATCATTGTTGTCACATGCCCGTTCGGATCTTCGCGCCATGTTCCGCCTAACCCACCGAACCGCTCATTTGCATCTGGATCAGCCGGTTCATTTCGATCGCATACTCCATCGGGAGTTCCTTTACCAAAGGTTCGATGAAACCGGAGACCACCATGGTGACGGCTTCCTCTTCGGAAAGCCCGCGGCTGCGAAGGTAAAAGAGCTGCTCCTGGCCGATCCTGCTCACCGTCGCCTCGTGCCCGATATCCACCCGTTGTTCCTCGGTGATGATCGTCGGATACGTATCCGTCCGGGCATCCGGGTCCAGAAGCAGCGCATCGCACACCACCTTGGATTTGGAACCCGACGCGCCGTGAAGGATCTTCACCAGGCCCCGGTAGGAGGACCGTCCGCCGGCTTTGCTGATCGATTTGGAGGTGATCTTGCTGCTCGTCCCCGGCGCCAGGTGGATCATTTTTCCGCCGGCATCCTGGTGCTGCCCCCGGCCTGCAAACGCCATGGAGAGTATCTCCCCGTGCGCGCCCTTGCCCTGCAGAATGCAGGCCGGGTACTTCATCGTCAGCCGGCTGCCGAGGTTCGAATCCACCCACTCCATGATCGCATCCTCGCCGACCAGCGAGCGCTGGGTGACCAGGTTATACACGTTGGTGGACCAGTTCTGGATCGTCGTATAGCGCATGCGCGCGCCGCGCCGCACGATGATCTCGATCACGCCGCTGTGGAGCGAATCCCTGGTATACACCGGCGCCGTGCATCCCTCGACGTAATGGACGGACGCGCCTTCATCAACAATGATCAGCGTCCGCTCGAACTGCCCCACGCCCTGGGCATTGAGCCGGAAGTACGCCTGAAGCGGCAGGTCCACATGCACGCTCGGGGGAACGTAGACGAAGGATCCCCCGGACCAGAAGGCCGTGTTGAGCGCGGCGAACTTGTTATCGGTGTACGGCACGACGGTGCCGAAGAATTCCTTGTAGACGTCCGGGTGTTTTCTCAACCCGTCGTCGCTGGAGAGAAAGATCACCCCTTGTTTCTCCAGCGCCTGCTGAATGTTGTGATACACCATTTCGGATTCGTACTGCGCGCCGACCCCCGCCAGCAGTTTGCGCTCGGCCTCGGGGATGCCCAGCCGGTCGAAAGTCCGCTTGATCGTTTCCGGCACTTCGTCCCACGAAACCTGCGCGCGGTCGCTTGGGCGGATGTAGAACGTAATCTCGTTGAAATTCAGATCCGCGAGATTGCCGCCCCAGGCGGGCATCGGCCGCGCCAGAAAATGGTCGAACGCCTCCAACCGGAGCTTGCGCATCCAGTCCGGCTCGTTCTTCTGGGAGGAAATTTCTTCGATCTCCTCCCGGTGCGGGCCGGGACGCGAGCGGTAGAGGTACTCCTCCGGATCGCGGAAGCCGTACGGATATTCGCCGGGGCCTTCCCACTGCGGTTTCCCGTTCGGCGGCATATCAGGTCTTTCCCCCTCCGGCTCCAGCGTGCTTTTCGCGGATCCAGTCGTAGCCCTGCTCCTCCAGCCGGACGGCCAGATCCGCCCCGCCGGATTCGACGATCCGCCCGTCGAACATCACGTGCACGAATTGCGGTTTGATGTAGTTCAGGATCCGCTGGTAATGGGTGATCACCAGCACGCCCAGCTCGGGTCCGGAGATGGCCTCCACCCCGCCGGCGACGATCCGCAACGCGTCGATGTCCAGGCCGGAATCCGTTTCATCCAGGACGGCGAATTTCGGGAGAAGCACCGCCAGCTGAAGCACCTCAACCCGTTTCTTCTCGCCGCCGGAGAATCCGTCGTTTAAATACCGGCCGGCGAACTCGACCGGGATTTGCAGCAACTCAAGCTTGGCCTTCAACATCTTGCGGAACTCCGGAACGGGGATGCCCTTATCCTGCGGATCCAGTGCGCGGCGTCGCGCGTTGATCGCCGTGCGCAGGAAATTGGCGACCGAGACGCCCGGGATGGCCACCGGGTATTGGAAAGCAAGGAATAAGCCCAGCCGGGCTCTTTCATCGGTCGAAAGGGCGAGGATGTCCGTTCCGTCGAGGAGGATTTTCCCGCCTGTTACGGTATAGCCGGGATGACCCATCAGCGCATAGGCTAGCGTTGATTTTCCCGTCCCGTTCGGCCCCATCAACGCATGCACTTCTCCCTGACGGATGACCAGGCTGACTCCTTTAAGCAGGGGCTTATCGCCGATATTTACCTGCAAATTCTGTATTTCAAGAAGACTGGGCATGGAAACCTCATTAAATTCGATTGAGTATAGCATTTATAACATAAGATAGTCAATATATTATATTTTTATATTATATATTGACTATTTTATTTTTAATCAATAGAATAGGCTAAAAATGAACACTTCCGGAACGGAACCGACAAAAGAAAAAATTTTCCAGGCTTTGCGGACCCAGGGCCAGATGACGGTCACTGAATTGGCGTCCGCGATGAAGATTACGCCGATTGCCGTGCGCCATCACCTGACTTCCCTGCAAGCGGAAGGGATGATCGAAGTGCGCGAGGAACGGCACGGCGTCGGCCGGCCACGCCAGATCTATAAATTAACCCCGAGCGCTTTGGATCGGAACACTTCCCGATACTTCCAATTCACCAGCATGCTCCTGGATCAGTTGAAGGAGCACCTCCCTCCGGAGATGGTCGAAAAACTGTTGTTGGAAGTCGCTTCCAGCATGGCGGGAGCGTGGAAAGCGGAACTCGATTCGCTCCCGCTACCCCGGCGTCTGGAGCGGCTGGTCGAACTGCTTACCGGCGAGGGATTTGTGGCGCGTGTGGAAAGTACCGGCTCGGGACAGTATTGCCTTACCGAACTGGCTTGCCCCTACTCGCGCATAAGCCTTTCCCATCCGGAAGTCTGCGCGCTGGACGCGTCCATGCTCTCGCGGGCGCTGGGAACGCCGGTGGAACGGACTTCCTGCATCCGCACCGGTTCGGATTCATGCACGTACTCCATCGCCGGAGCGGAAAAGGAATCCAACGATGACTGAATCCGCGGACGCCACCCCTCCCAAGACGCTTTGGCAGGCCGACCAAACGCATCCGCAGAAGGCGGAAACGCTGCGCAAGGTCCTGGGCGAGGTCATGGATCCGGAATTGGGATTGAGCATCATTCAATTGGGGATGATCCGCGATGTGGAAATTCAGGATAAAAGCGTTTCCATTCGCATGATCCTGACCACGCCCTTCTGCCCCTATGGCCCGGCGCTCATGGAAAACGCCAGACAAAAGGCTGAAAAGGCGCTGGAATTGCCGGTGGTCATGGAGATGGGCGATGAGGCCTGGGAGCAATCCATGATGGAGGAGGATATCGGCGCGGATTGGGGATTGCTGTATTAGCTAGGAGTTTCTTTGTGTCTTGGTGTCTTGGTGGTTTTTATGGTTTTGATTAATTAAATACTGGAGCGAGCTGATAGTAAATAATTCAGTCTATACTTTACAAGGGACGGAGGAATAAATACCACGAAGACACAAAGACACGAAGTATAATATTACTAGTGTAGATGCTATAAGGAGGATCGTATGGCTATTGCTTTGTCCTCTTCTGCTTTTTCCGAGGGCGCGGCGATCCCCGGGCGGCATGCCTGCAACGGTGAGAATCTCTCTCCCGCCCTATCCTGGCCGAAATCGGTCATGGCGATTAAATCCTACGCCCTGATAGTGGAAGATCCCGACGCACCCTCCGGCACTTTTGTGCACTGGGTCCTGTTCAATATCCCTTCCGATCGGATACAGCTTCCCGAAGGCATTGCGGTCAACCCGGACGTTCCCGGCATCGGTCGCCAGGGGATCAATGACGCCCAAACCCACGGGTATTACGGCCCATGCCCGCCTCCGGGGAAGCCCCACCGGTACTTCTTTAAGATTTTCGCCATAGACCGGATCCTGGATCTGCCCGGGGACTGTACCGCGGCGCAATTGCGTCCGGCGATGCAGAGTCACCTAATGGATTCGGGTTCGCTGATGGGGACCTACCACCGGTGATCCGATGCCCGAACCGCTGAAAAACGCATTCTTCGTTTCCTCGCGCGCCTCGCAACAGTTCATCGATATCACCGGGCAGGTGCAAACCTGGATTGACCGCAGCGGCGTAAAAAACGGGGTGTGCTTCCTGTTCCTTCCGCATACGACGGCCGCGCTGACCCTGAATGAAAACTGGGATCCCGCGGTCCCCTCGGACATTCTTTACACCCTCGAACATCAGACCGCGCCCTCATCCCCGGCGCATATGCACGAAGAGGGGAATTCTCCCGCGCATGTCCGCTCTTCCCTTTTTGGCGCCAGCCAGACCCTGCTGATCGAGGACGGCCGGCTTGTGCTCGGGTCGTGGCAGGGAGTATTCCTGGCGGAATTCGACGGTCCGCGCGAACGGCGGGTTTTAATTAAGTTAATGCAGGGATAAGCCTCCACGAAGAGCACGAAGGAAAATCGGAAGTGCACGAAGGATTATTTTTATAATTTATTCGAGTCTTCGTGGTGAATATTGTCTTTGATTTGGTTTCCGCGACATTCGGAAGACCGTCCTGTAAACCACGAAGACACTAAGTCATGAAGTTTTGGATGAGGGCTTCGTGCTCATGCTATTTGTGGATTCTATCCTCCAGGAGCATGTAATTATTTCTGGAGCGCAATAAGTTCGTCATATTTTATTTATTCGTTTCCTTCAGGTTTCCCCCTGGCCCGTCGCGGTCCAGGACGGGCTTCGTGTTCTTCGAGGATTCAAAGAAAGCCTCCAAGGCATCCGGCCATTGGAGAACATCCGGGGAGCCATCATTCCCGGCCGCCGGGTGGGCTCGGTCGCGCAGCGCCCGCCACAGGCTTTCCCGATCCGGTTCCGAAATAACAAGGTCGCTGATCTCCGCGGCGTTCATCAACCGCTCCCCCGTCGTATACACGAACGTCAGCCGTTTCCAGGAACGCGCCGTGATGGTTCGGGGCAGAGTCTCGAGCGGCCCAAGCTGCAGCTTGTAGTATTCCTCCTGCGCCCGGGGATGGTCTTCCTCATCCCGGAACAGGTCCACCCGTTTCACCAATTCGACCCCCTGGACCCGCGCGGCGAAACGGATGCTCCATTTTTCTTCCTTGAAACGGGCGGTTTGGTAGAAGGCGATCGCGTCCACATCGACGATCTTCGGCGCGAACCGCAGCGGGATTCGGTACCATCCGAGCAGCCGGATGACCTCGAAGTCGCGGCGGTTGTTGAGGACGGCGATCAATACAAGATCGGTTGGATAAATCATGGCTCCCCCTTGGATGGTACGTTTCTTTTTTTTCGTGTTTTTATTTTAATGGAGAATATAAAAGCCGGCAATCATATCCGCGCGGTCGTGGGCATCCGCAAACGCATTTTGGCCGGGATTATTTTCCGGCCGGCGCCGGTTTATTGCTCCACGATCCGCATATCGTCAGCGATTCTTCTTGGCTGGGGGTTTCGATCCGGATGGGGATGGATCGCGTACGATGTAAAGCGGCCGGCCTTTCACCTCGTCGTAGATCCGGCCGACATACTCGCCCAGAATTCCCAGGCAGATCAATTGAACGCCGCCGAGGAACAGGACCGAGATCAGGGTCGTGGCTTGCCCGAAAAAAGCCCCCGATCCGGTCAGCCGCAGGATGATCACAATCGGGATTGAGACCGCGGCGACGACCGCGCACACAAACCCGACATACGTGGCCAACTGCAGCGGAAAATAGGAAAACGACGTGATCGCATTCAGCGCCAGCCCCATCATCTTATTGAAGGGGTATTTTGTTTTGCCGGCGAAGCGGGCGTGCCGCCGATACGGGACTCCTATCTGACGGAACCCGACCCAGGAGGCCATTCCGCGTAAAAAGCGGTGCCGCTCCCGCATCTGCCGCATGACGGCGACGACTTTTTCATCCAGCAGCCGGAAGTCGCCGGTATCGAGGGGAATTTTAATATCGGTAATCTGGAAAATGATCCGGTAGAACACTTTCGCCGTGAATTCCTTGATCCAGGTTTCTCCCTCCCGTTCCGATCGTACGGCGTAGACGACCTCGTTTCCTTCCCGCCACTTGGCAGTGAGTTCCGGAATCACCTCCGGAGGGTCCTGCAGGTCGGCATCGATGACGATCACCGCGCGGCCTTGCGCCAAGTCGAGCCCCGCCGTCACGGCGATCTGATGCCCGAAGTTCCGGACGAAATCGATCACCCGCACCCGTTTATCCGACCGCGCGAATGTTTTTAATAAATCAGGGGATGCATCCGTGCTGCCGTCGTTGACAAAAATAAATTCCCAGGTATCCCCCGCCTTCCGGCTCATGGCGCTCAGCCGCTGGTAAAACTGGTTTATGCTTTCCGATTCATTGAATACCGGGATGACAACCGAAAAAGTCGGTTTCATGAGGTTGCTTTTCCTCCGCCGTTTGGCTGTGTCGGCGAGTATAAACTATACAAATCGTATCCGCAAATGGAAACCCGCGATTTCGCCGTGGAATCGATCTTCCAACTGCGGTGTTAAAGCAGTAAAATCGGCGGCTGGAGGGAAAGTGGAGAGACGCGTGGTGGTAACCGGGCTGGGCTGCGTAAGCCCGGTCGGTAACGATGTGCCTACGGCATGGCAAAAAATATGCGCCGGCCGGTCCGGCGTGGATTACATCACCGCCTTCGACGCCTCCTCGTATAGGACGCGGATCGCGGCGGAGGTGAGAGGGTTCGACCCCGCGGCCATCCTCGGGCGCAAGGACGCCCGGCGGATGGACCGGTACACGCAGTTCGCCACGGTGGCTGCGCTGGAAGCCCTTCGGTCGGCGGGCTTTTCCCTCCCCGTCCCGTCGCCCGAACGAACGGGCGTGATGGTTGGAACCGGCTTTGGCGGTTTGGGGTCTCTGGTGTCCGAGTTGGATGTTCTGCACCGCAGCGGACCGAACCGCGTCAGCCCGTTTCTAATTCCGATGGTTCTTCCGGACAATGCCGGCGGCCAGGTGGCCATCCATGCCGGCGCGCGGGGTCCCAACCATGGCGTCGTCTCCGCCTGCGCCAGCGGCACCGACGCGATCGGCGAGGCCGCGGAGATTATCCGCCGCGGAGCGGCCGACGTCATGATCGCCGGCGGCGCGGAAGCGGTGATCAGTCCGATTGCGGTCGCCGGGTTCGGCGTCATGGGCACGCTTTCCGAACGGAACGATCCCCCTCCCGCCGCGTCGCGCCCGTTCGATAAAAACCGCGACGGTTTCATCATCGGCGAAGGTGCGGGAATCCTCGTCCTGGAGGAGTTGGAGTACGCCCGGTCGCGGAAAGCCCGCATCCTGGCGGAGCTCACCGGATACGGCACCACGGACGACGCCCATCACATCTCCGCCCCGCTCGAAGACGGATCGGGCGCCTCCATGTGCATGCGGTTGGCACTGGCGCAGGCCGGGATAGCCCCCGGCGCGGTGGATTACATCAACGCGCATGGAACGAGCACCCATCTAAACGATAAAAGCGAAACGCGCGCGATCAAGGATTTGTTTGGAGCTTCCGCCGGATCGGTGGCGGTTTCTTCCACCAAATCCATGACCGGCCATCTCCTCGGAGCCGCCGGCGGGCTTGAAGCCGTGATTTCGGTCCTCGCCATCCGGGATGGGATCATCCCCCCGACGATCAATTACGAGACGCCTGACCCGGAATGCGATCTGGATTACACACCGAATCATTCCCGGAAAAAAACAGTGACCATCGCCATGTCGAATTCCTTCGGATTCGGCGGGCACAACGCCGCGTTGATATTCGGCCGGCGGGTGGAAGGATCCTCGTAGAGGAATCATGACCCGCTACGCGCACATTATCGGCTGGGGAATGAGCGTACCGCAGCAAATCCTGACCAACGAGGATCTGGCCGGAATGGTGGATACCAGCGACGAATGGATCCGGTCGATGACCGGGATCCGCGAGCGCCATATCGCCGGACCGCGCGAATCCACCGCCACGCTCGCGGTCGAGGCGGCCGTCCAGGCGCTGGTGACGGCCGGCTTGCCCGCCCGGAAACTGGACCTGATCATCGTCGCCACCAGTTTGCCGGAATACCTGATGCCCTCGACGGCCTGCGTCGTCCAGGACCAACTCGGCGCCAGCGACGCCGCCGCGTTCGACCTGCTGGCGGCCTGTTCCGGGTTCCCTTATGCCCTCTCGGTCGCGTCGCAGATGATCGCCGGCGGGGCGTATTCGAACGCACTGGTGATCGGCTCGGAAACCATGTCCCGCCTGATCGATTGGAGCGACCGCTCGACCTGCGTCCTGTTCGGCGACGGCGCGGGCGCGGTCGTGCTCCAGGCGAGTGAAAAGCCCGGAGGTGTGCTCTCCTTTGCGCTGCACGCCGACGGCTCGGGCGGCGACCTGCTTACCGTCCCGGCCGGGGGCAGCCGGATGCCGGCCTCGTTGGAGACGATCGAGGACAACAAGCACGCCATCGTGATGAACGGAAGAGGCGTATACCGGTTCGCGACGCGGGTGATAGTTTCCGGCATCCACGAGGTGCTGGAAAAAGCGGGCCTCACGCTGGACGACATCCGCCTGTTCGTTCCGCATCAGGCCAACCGGCGGATCATCGAATCGGCCGCCAAGGACCTGGGGCTGCCGATGGACAAGTTCGTGGTCAATATCGACCGCTACGGCAATACGTCCACCGCATCCATCCCGATCGCCTTGTGCGAAGCCGTCTCCGAGGGCCGGATCCTTCCCGGAGACAACATCGTCCTGGTGGCCTTCGGCGCGGGGCTGACCTGGGGCACCTCGGTCGTCAAATGGGTCAGCGCGCCGCCGAAAAAACGGCGGCAGATCCCGATGACGGATCGCATTTTCGCGCGCGCTCGTTCCTATGCGCGGCGCACGCGGCGGCACATCGAAGGGGTCATCTGGGGTAAGAACGAATAGACTTCAGGTTCCACGTTCCTAAAAAATAAGAAAATTAAACGCAAAGGCGCTAAGTCGCAAAGTAATTCCCAATTCCTTTTTCCTTTGCGTCTCTGCGCCTTTGCGTTAGGGTTTTTGTAAACCTTTACCTTTTACGGTTTCCTGTGCTTCCCCGCCGCCTTCAGGCAGGTCCGGGGCGCGATGATCGGCGTCACACAACCCGTGCCCAGGACCAGGTGCCTGCCCTTCATCTGGCGGATGGCGTCCTTGGCTTCCGCATCGACTTTCTTCTCGTTCCCCAGCACCATGGTCTCCCATTGCCTCCAGCCGCCGCAAACCGTTTTCCGGGAAAGCTGATATCCGTTTTCCAATGACGGACCGGATTCCCGGTCGTGCCAGTTGACAATCTGCGCCGGATACTCCGCGGCCAGAGAGAAGTAGATCTTGAGCCCGTGCAGGTGAAGCATATTCAACCATCCCCCGCGCGCCGCATGCAGGATCGCGAGATCGTCCTGCACCCCCCATTTTCGGTATTCCTCCTCGCCGGGGAAAGCCGCATTGGCGTGTTGCACGGCCAGGAAAATGCCGTCAATCTTCCGTTCCATGCACGCTTCCACGAACAGGACGGTCGTCCGGGCGATGGTATCCAGACCGGCCCGCAGCGCTTCGGGATGTCGAACCATGTGTTCCTTCATTATGTCCGGCCCGCACAGATGCTTGGCCTGCGCCAACGGATTAAATACCGTTTGCACGACGGGAACGTTTCCTTTCACCCTCCGGAGAATTTCATTCAGGCAGGCCAGTTGGTCTGCCAGAAATCCTTTTTGCGGGTCGAGGATCTTCAATCGTTCCCAATCGCTTGGCTTTTGGATGACGTTTCCCGTAAACACCCGCGTGCCCTCGGTGTTTCCTTCCCAAACGTCCTGCGCCCCCCAGTCCCTCAGGCAGAAGGAGGAAGCCGGCGTGACTTTGATCAGATCGAGGTCATATTCCTCCTGAAAGGCGATCGAGGAATCGGCAAGCGCCGCCGGATCCTGGTCGTCGACGGGGAAGTGCCGCCACAAACCGACCGGAATCCGGTCCGGCTGCTCGCCGGCCAGAACCGCGCGCATGCGTTCTGAATGGGAAAGGGTATCCATGGTTTTCTACTCCCGTGACTGCAATTCCATCAAAACCGCCTGCCCGGAAACCGATTGCGCCCAACCTGCGAAGGTAAGGATATCCGCGGACACCGGTTCCCGCGCCCGCAGGAAGATCGGGATGCGGAAAGGGTACGCCCCGGAGAGCAGGCCGGGATAATCCGCGGCAACGCCATCCACAGTCAGGATCCGTACGCCCGGCGACGCGTGTAACATCATCATATATCCAATGGATTGCGGATCGCCGGCGACTGCGGCGGGCATCGCTTCCACCGAGGGAACGATCATCGCCCCTGTGGTCAGCCTGCCTCCCGTCAGGACAACCCCCTCGAAAAGCGCGGCCCACGGACTTTCTGCGGGGAAGGCAAATGCGTGTATTTCTCCGGAGGATCCGCCTGCTTCTTCCCACATTTGGGTAAATCCCGAAAATATCGCGCGGGCCTGCGCCGCCGATAGATTCCGAACCGGATTGTCCGGATGCACCGCAAAAATAATCCCGGTCCAACCGATCAGCGCCGACCATTCCTCCGCGGGCGGTTCCTGCCATTGGATGGCCGCCGAAATCCCCCCGGCTGCGAATGCCGCGGTAATATCTTTATCCGCCATCGTTTCAACCGTAAGGAGACCACCCTGCGGCTGGATGCCGGAAAATCCTTTCAACAAGGCCGTGGCCGCCGGTTCCAGCGCGGATGCCACCGCGATGGGGATGTGCGGAATGTCCGCCTGCTCACCGGCTCCCCGGCAGCCGGAAAGCACGCAGGCCGTGAAAAAGATAAAAAAAATTCCGTGGTGGAATTGATTACCCATATGTCCCTTGCGGATAGGCGTTGCATCCTTTTGCGAGATGTTAAATACCGCTTGTGGTTTCCGGTTGCACCGGCGATCAAAGATTATACAGCCGGATGGCGGGAAGGCGTGGAAGCACGCTTCTCTCCGTCCGTACATCAAGCCTTTTGGATGGAAGGTCGACCGGTCCTGACCGGCTATTCCGACCGGATCCAAAGCGGATGGTGCTGAGGAATATCGATATGGGCGGGAATGAAACCCATTACCCGGGATTTCCGGGCGACGTATGCCGGCCGGCGATATGAGAGCACCATCATTGGAGCATCGTTAAAAAATAATCCGATCCCCCTGCCGGTAGAGGTCCATCCACCGGATCCAATCCGGTTCGACGGCCGCGGAAAGTAAAAAAACGAATGTTGTGAGAAGCGCGAAGGCGGGGCGGTTCATGCCGGAGGATCGGGAACGGGGATTTCTTTCTGGAATTCCTCCCGTAAGGCGGAAAATCTGCCGGCGTGAATCGCGTCCCGGATTTCCGCCGTAAGGGTTTCGAGGACGGTGATGTTGTGGATTGAGAGCAGTGTCGCTCCGAGAATTTCCCGGGCCTGCATCAGGTGCCGCAAATACGCCCGGGAAAATCGCCGGCATGTGTAACATGTGCACGACGGGTCCAAAGGCCGCGGATCGCGGGCGTAGCCGGCTCCCAATAAATTTAACCGGCCGCGGCGGAGCATGGCCGCGTGATGCCGGGCCAGGCGCGTCGGGAGAACGCAATCGAACATGTCCATCCCGCGCGCCACCGCCTCGATGATGTCCGCCGGAGTTCCCACGCCCATCAGGTAGCGGGGACGGTTTTCGGGCAGCCCGCTGTCCATCCAATCCAAAACGGCGTGCATTTCGGTCTTGCTTTCACCCACCGATAGCCCGCCGACCGCATTCCCCGGCAGGCCAAGATCCGAGATATAGCGGGCCGATTCTTCGCGAAGGTCGCGGAAGATTCCACCCTGTACGATGCCAAACAAGGCCTGGTCGGTGCGCCGGCGGGCCGCGGCCGAGCGGGCGGCCCAGATGTGCGTGCGTTCCATCGCGGTCCGGCTGTAGGCATGGTCATCCGGCGCGGCGCATTCGTCGAGCGCCATGATGATATCCGCCCCCAGGTTTTCCTGGATCGCGACCGCTTTTTCGGGTGTCAGCCGGTGGGTCGAACCATCGAGGTGGGATTTAAACGTCACCCCGTCCCCGTCCACCTCCCGGATCGAGCGCATCGAAAACACCTGGTAGCCGCCGGAATCCGTGAGAATCGCGTTTTCCCATCCCATAAAGGCGTGCAACCCGCCCAGTTCCGAGATGATTTCGTCGCCCGGACGCAGGTAAAGGTGGTAGGTATTGGCAAGCACCAGGGCCGCACCGGCTTCCTGAAGCTGGTCCGGCGTCAGGGCTTTGACCGTCGCCTGCGTGCCGACCGGCATGAAAACCGGCGTGGCTATATCTCCATGCGGGGTTTGCAGGATAGACGAACGCGCGCGCCCGTCGCGCGCGAGGATCCGGAAACCGAATGAATCCATGCTTATAACCCCCAGAATACTTTCAAGCCGATCATGATGATGACCAGCACTATCAGCGTTAGCGGCCAGCCCACCTTGAAATAATCTCGGAAGGAGTATCCCCCCGATCCCATCACCATCACGTTCACCGGATGCCCGAGCGGCGTCAGGAAGGCCAGCGAACAACTCAGCGCGATGGCCATGCCGATCGCCCGGGGATCCGCGCCGATTGACACGGCCAGGGTCAGGCCGATCGGCGTAAGTACGATCGACGCCACCTGGCTTCCCATCAGCTGGGTCAGCCCCAGCCCTACCAGGATAAGCGCGAAGGCCAGAGCGATGGATCCATACACGGAAAGCCCGCCGAGGGTATTGGCGATGGTGGCGGCCAACCCGGTCGAACGTATTGCAATTCCCAGCGGCCACATTCCGGCAATCAGGAAGATAGCCTTCCACTCGATCGAACGGTACGCGTCGTCCATTGTCAGACAGCCGGCCAGGATCATCAGGATCGCGCCCACCAGGCTGACTTCCGCCACCGGAAGCCAGCCGGAGGCGGCGATCCCCAGCACCATGAACAGGATCGCGGCCGCCCAGCGCGCCTTCCGCGGCTGAAGCACGGCATCCGGATCTTCCTCGAGCAGGATGAAATCCCGATCGTCGCGCAGAAGCCGCATCTGAAGCGGGCTGCCCTGCACCAGCAGCGCATCGCCGAACCGGAGGGGGATGTCCGCCACCCCCTCCCGCAGCGGCTGCCCTTCGCGCCAGATCGCAACAACGTTCAGCTGGTATTTGTCGCGAAAATGGATCTCTTTCAACGTCTTCCCGGCCATCGTCGCGCGCGGCGAAAGGATGACTTCGCCCAGGACGATATTCTCGTCCGCCACTTCCCGGGTCTCCTTCACGTGCGGAAGAATTCTCAAACCGCAGATTTCCACTTCCGAAGGAACGACTTCGCCCTGAACCAGCAGGATATCGCCCGGACGGATCACCTCATTCCCGCGCGGGCCGAAGGTGATGTGACCGCCCCGGGATATCCCCAGAATGTTTATCCCGAGCCGGTGCGCCCAATCGGCTTCCTTGATATTGATGCCCGCCATGCAGGAGCCTTCCAGAACCTGCAGCTCGCTTAAATTTTTCCGGAGTCCGTACAGCCCGGCCAGCTCGGCATGCAGGCGCTCCGCGCGCGCCACCTGCCCGGCGGGAAAGCGCGCCGGAAGAATCCGCCGGCCGAGAGTGGTCAGGTAGAGCGCGCCGACGGTGACGACCACCACGCCGATGGGCAGAAAATCCAGCAGCCCGAACGGCTTGTACCCCGCCATGCGCAGGGCATCCGAAACGATGATGTTCGACGTGGTCAACAGCGTGGCCATCCCGCCCAGGATCGTCCCGAACGCCAGCGGCATAAGCAGCTTCGAGGGCGCGATCCGCGTCCGGCGTGAGAGCGCGATGACGGCCGGAAGCAACACGCCCGCGGCGGCGATGTTGTTCATAAACAGCGAAAGCAGCGCGGCCGCGATGACGGTCACGAATACCAGCCGGGATTCGTTCCGCTTGCCGAGCTTGAACATCTGCTGGCTCAGGAATTTCGAGATCCCGGATTGATGCATGCCTTCCGAGACGATGGAGATTGCGAGGATCGTCATGACCGCCGAACTGGCAAATCCGCTGAAGGCTTCCTGGGGCGTCACCAATCCGGTCAGCCCGAGCACCGCCAATGTCACCAGAGCCGTCAGGTCCGGCCGCACCCGGCCGTGGATAAGCAAGAAGGAAACGATGGAGAGAATGACGAGGAGGAGTATTTCCGCAGCAGTCATGCTGTGGAAATTATAAGCCCAAGCCCGGGGCTGTGCGGGCTTAATTTCTTGGTAATTCGCCCAACACTCCCAAGATCACGGACCGGCGGCGACCACCGGCGCCAGTTGCGTCCATAAGCTGCCGCCGTCCGTGGTTTGGACCAATCCGTACTCGGATCCTTTCCGGACGGCCGCCCAACCCAGTTGCGCATCGACGAAATCGAACTGTCCGTCCCAGGTCACCGTGGCGAGCTTCGTCCAGCTGACTCCGGCCGTGTCGGAACGGAAGATCTCCTTGCCCAGCGCCCAGATCCGGTTTCCATCCAGGGTAAAGAGGTCGCCTCCGGGATACGCCTGCGCGACCGGCGCGCCGCCGGAAGCCGAGCGGTACAGATAGCTGATATTGTCCGCAGCCGGATTGCCCATATCCGCGCATTCCACGCCCAAATACGCCTGGTTCCCATGAAGGAATGGCGCGTGAACCCAGCACGCATATTGATCCGCGGTGAAGATATCCGGATGATCGGCGGGTGCGGCAAGGTCCACCGGGGTCCAATGGGCTCCGCCGTCACCCGTCTGGAAGAGGAACGCTCCCGAACGGACGCCGTTGCAATTGCCGGTTAACCAGCCGTTCGATCCATCCGGGAAAGCCAATCCGGTTTTCGTGCAGCTTTGGATTCCCCCGTCGATCATCGGATCGATCACCCGGGTCCAGGTTGCTCCACCGTCGGTGGAGCGGTACAGCGCGACATAATCGTGGTTCATCCCGGCGCCGACATGCGCCAGCAGCCAGCCGTTCTGCGTGCCGGAAAAAACAATGTGGGATACCCAATACGTCTCCGTCAATCCGGATGTATCGAGCGCGGAACCGGCCTGCCAGGTTGCGCCTCCGTCGGCGGTCCGCCACACCACCGGATTATCCGGAACGCTCGATGGAATCGACGCATGAAACGTCACCCATCCCGTTTGCGCGTCCGCAAAAAATCCCACCGCGGACGATTGTGCCGCGCCGGGTGCCGGGGCATCTTCCGGCGGCGAGACCTCTATCCAGGTGCCTCCCCCATCCTCTGTTCGGAAGATCCGGTTCGCGTTGCCGCTTGCCCGCAGTCCGCCGATCCCCCAGCCGTTCTGAGCATCCCGCATATCCAGCCATAGAATGTCGATCGCGGTGCCGGCTGCCAATTTCGGAACCGCCAACGGGTCAACTGTCGGCGTGGGCGAGTGGGTTGGGGTTATTGGAGTCGGCGTGTTGGTCGATGAGCTGTTTCCGCCGATCGCCATCGTCCCGGTCGGAGAGGAAACATTCTTGGTGCCGAACGGAATTGTAGAGGGATTGCCGGGAGCCGTAAGATTGCATGCCGTGAGGAGGCTCAACAGCAAACCTCCGGCCAAGATTAATTTATGTTTTTGCATTTCCACTCCTTCCCGGAAACCGTGCCCGCCGTCCGAGTGTATCACCGAATTCCCCGCTAATAACTTCCGCAATTGCCGCCGTGGCGAATTCCCTGGCCGGCGGATTTGACATGCGCATTTCGAGGATTTATTATTGTCGCGTAATAGCTCATGAAACGGCGTTTAACATAACCGGATTCTCGACTCGGTGCAAAATCCCTGCCACGAGTCATGGGAAGTGCGAAAATGCACCCGGTTCTTCTGGATTTTTCCATTAAAAGGCGCTCCCTCATGAAATTTTTTATTCGCTGCCTCGGCCTGGTGCTTTTAGGATCCCTGAGTTTCGGCTGCGGATCCAAAGCCGCACCGGGATCCGGCTTGACGGCGACGGCGGTGGAGACATTTCTTGCCGACATTGCCCAGAACATCGCGGGAGACCGGCTGTTCGTTCATGCCCTGATTCCTTTTGGGACCGATCCGCATGAGTTCGACCCCGCTCCGAAGGACATGGTGATCGTTTCCGAGAGCGATCTGTTGATCGTCAACGGCGGCGGTTTGGAGGGCTGGCTTGCGGAGGCATTGAAAACCATCGGCGGGAACCGGGTTTTGGTGACGGCTTCTCAGGGATTGGCCAGCCGGCAAACGGCAATGCCGTCCATCACCCCGAGCCCAAGCGGAGCGTCTCCCACCCCATCCATCTCGAACGTCGACCCGCATTTTTGGATGAATCCCCTCCTGGTAAAAACTTATGTGGCCAACATCCTGGACGGATTGATCCGGATCGATCCAACCAATGAAACACTATTCCGCCAAAACGCATCGGCTTATCTTTCCAAGCTGGAACAGTTGGATCAATGGATTCTTTCCCAGGTTGCCCTCATCGCACCGGACCAGAGGCTGCTGGTTACCGATCACGACGACCTCGGATATTTTGCGGACCGGTATGGATTTCGGATCATTGGTGCGATCCTTCCCAGTGTCAGCCCGGATGCGGAACCCTCCGCCTCACAGATTGCCGCATTGATCGGTCAAATCCGCGCCACTCATGCCAGGGCGATCTTTTTGGATACCGGCGCCAATACCCAACTGGCTGATCAAATATCCCAGGAGACCGGTTGCCGCGTGGTCACCGGTTTGTACATCCATTCCCTGACGCCTCCGGGTGGTGCCGCCTCCACCTACTTAAATCTTATAAACTATGATGTAACCTTGATGGTTGAGGCCCTTCGATGACACAGGATACTTTCATTCCCCAGCCGAAAAATGCCTGGATTGAATTGGAGCATGTATATGCCGGGTATAACGGGAATTCGGCCTTGGAAGATGTTTCCTTTCACATTCCGGAGGGCGTGCGAGTCGCTTTGGTGGGTCCGAATGGCGCTGGAAAATCCACCTTATTCAAGGTATTGGCCCGCCTGCTTCCCATTCAAAAGGGGACGATTAATATCCATGGATTGCCGCTCGGACATCACCTTGATTGCCTCGCCTATGTTCCACAAAAGGACGAGGTGAATTGGAAATTTCCCGCGATTGTTAAAGATGTTGTAGTGATGGGACGGTATGGAAAAAGTGGATGGTTGGGAAGAGTGAAAAAAGAAGATAATATAGTGGCTATGCGAAGCATGGAAGAAATGGAGATTTTATCCATTCGTGATGCTCCAATTGCCGATCTCTCAGGGGGACAGCAACAGAGAGTTTTTTTGGCGCGTGCGCTGGCCCAGGAACCGCACATCCTCTTGATGGACGAGCCCTTCAACGGCGTGGATTCGACCACTCAGCAAAAAATGTTCGAGATCCTGGATCACCTTCGCCAGTCGTGTGTCACTACTTTGGTCGCCACGCATGATTTAAATCTGGCGGCGTCAAAATTCGACCTGGTGATTTTATTAAACCACCGGTTGATCGCCATCGGCCCCCCTTCCGAGGTTATGCGGAAAGACATCGTCCGCGAAGCATTCGGTAGCCGGGCATTGGATCTGGGCGATGTGATGGTGGCGGATCAATGCTGTCCGGAATGAGATCCCGATGATCGAATTTTTTTCAGCTCCATTGCAGTACGAATTCATGCTGCGCGCGTTTCTGGCCGTGTCGGTCGTGAGCGTGTTGTGTTCCATCGTCGGCTGTTTTGTGATCCTCCGATCGATGGCGTTTCTCGGTGACGCGCTGGCCCACTCGATCCTGCCCGGAATCGCCGTCGCTTATCTCCTGGGCGGAAGCCTTATGCTCGGCGCTCTAGTGGCGGCCGTCATCGTGGCTGGCGGGATCGCCTTCTTTACAAGGAAAGGAACCCTCCAGGAAGACACCGCCATCGGCATCCTTTTCAGTTCCGCCCTGGCGCTGGGGATTGCCTTGATCAGCACCATCCGATCCTATGCGACGGACCTGAGCCATATTCTCTTCGGCAATCTGCTGGGCGTCCGGCCCGCCGATCTGCTCTGGATCGGATTGATCGGCGTCGGAATTGTGGCTCTTTTGTTTGTCGCTTACCGGCCGCTGCTGGTCATTACCTTTGACCCGATTTTGGCCGCCACGCTGCGCCTTCCGATCGACCTCCTCCGCACGGTTTTCCTAATCATCATTTCCCTAACGATCGTCGTTTCCCTTCAAGTGATCGGGGTGGCCCTGGTTACGGCCATGCTGGTGACTCCCGCCGCAACAGCCTATCTGCTCACGCGCCGCTTCCCGGAGATGATCGCAATCTCCGCCTTGTGCGGTTTTTTATCCGGGGTGATCGGCCTGTATGCCAGCTTTTATCTCAACATCGCCTCCGGCGCGGCGGTGGTGCTTTCGGCCACGGCGCTCTTCCTGTTGGCGTTTTTCCTGTCTCCCCGGAAAGGGGTTCTGGTCTCGTACCTGCGAATGCGCCGGAAGCATTGACGGATGATTCGATTTGGGGAAGCATGATCCTATGGACCCTGGGGGGTAAGTTCCGAACGGGAACCTTACCCGCTGCGATCAGCCTTCAGGC
>JBAVFZ010000123.1:0-7335 GCA_049684495.1 Anaerolineales bacterium
CAAAAAGCCCCGGCCGAATAAGCCGGGGCTTTTTTCTTACGCCACCCTTGCGCGGGGGAGGAGCATGCCCAGAACGTAGGGCAGATCCTTCACGCTGCGCAGGACGATCGACTTGCGGGCCATTTGTACGTGGTCGTCGCAGTTGGGCAGGAGCAGGGCGATGGTCCGTTCCCGCTGCTCCAGGTTGAACGGCGGCGGATTTGCCATCCCGTCCGTCACCAGGAGAACCTGGTGGCGCGGGAAGGCGGTCCACGCCTCCGGCAGCCACCCGAACGTCGTTTCGTCATCGTGAGGATGGCCGGACGAGAACAGGATTTCCGGCCCGTACTCCCGGCCGGAGTTGTATCCTGTCATCCCGAACAGAAGGGCGCGCACGTCGCCCCCTTCGGCCTGGACCGCAAGCGCAACAGCTTGGGCGGCGATCCGCGCCGCCGATCGCTTGGGACGGTCCATTGAGTTGCTGACATCCAGACAAACTAGGACGCTCAGCTTCGGCACTTCCGTTCCGCCGGGTACGATCCCGTAGAACGGAGCGGGGTGGCCGGCTGCCGCCTCCCGCCGATCGATTCGGTCCGGTGTGAGGATTCGGATCCCATCGGCGCCGTGTGCGAGATGCAGCTGGATCATGGCGGCACATTTCGCCGCCTCCGGTTCGGGATCTACTGCGTGGCAACGCAAACGGCGGATGCTGGAACTTCTTCCTGTGGAGTGGAGGTTCAGCGCCTCCCGCCGGATGGCGTCCACCAGCCGTCCGCCGATGCGCGGACCTGCGCAGGCATCTCCGAAGTCCCCGAAGTCGCACTTCGGAGAGGTGCCGGCCAACTCCGGAAACGCCTTCATTATGTCCTTCAGGCGTTTGGGGAGTTCCCGCGCTTCAGCAGAGAACACGCCGAAAAGGTAGCTGGCCAGTTCGCCGGCCTTGGCCTTCAGCAGGGCTTCGTTTGCGCCACCGCTTCCGCATTTTTTTGGCAGCAGCCGCTCGGCAGTTGCAGCAGCAGCCAGGTTATCCGGTCTGGCGTCCCGCACACAAAAGCGAAGGTACAGCATTGCCGAAAGCGCCAGTTCGGGGAACGACTTCGCTCTCCGGCATTGTGTTTCGTACTTCCGCTTCATAACGGCGCTCACCAAGCGGTGCGTCGCCTCCAGCGGCCAGGAAAGGGGCGGGAACACCCTTTCGATGTTGTACTCGGCATGTATGTCGAGCAGAACATTGGCCAGCCAGTGCGGAGCATGGGTGTCTTCTTCAGCCTTTTGCATCTCTTTGAGCGGCTGAAAGAAGTGGCCACACTCGTGCGCGATCAGCCCGAGCGCGGCCTCTTTGTCCTCCAGGATGTCCACCCCGACGAATTTTCTGGGCATGATGATGAACAGCCCGTCCGTCGAAGCGGTCTCGGCCTGGTCCACCAGATGCACCACCGGGCGCACCAGGCGCGAGACGTAGGGGGCGATCACGGACAGCGTTTGCGCCGCCATGTCCGTGAGGCCCAGGGGGTCGGTTTGATTCCTCATGCCGCCACCTCCAGCCCGTCCACCTTGAAGCCTTCGCAGATAGACTGAAACCCGCGCGCCGCCGCGGGATCCACTGCGCGCAGGCGCAACAGATAGGCGTTCAGGATGGACATATCCGCCGGACCCATCGCCGTGCACAACGCCTGATACTCGATGGGCAGCGGCACTTCGCCTTCCTCGGCTGACTTCCAGGACCACTCGATGCAGTCCTTCAGCGGAGACTCGAAGAAGGTAAGTATGTTCCGGTCCATTTGCACAAAGACCGGAAACACGCGCCGCACCAGCGCCGGATCCAGCTTCGCGCCCCAGGGGTTGGTGGCCATGATCAGAGGCGTACGCGCCACCGGCGCCCATTCGATCCCCCACAGCGGAGCTTCGACGACCCGCACCGGTTCGCCGTTTGAGGGGATCGACATGCTGGTGGCGGTCTCGCCGTCGATCGGAAGCAGGGGGCGCATCAGGAGGTCGAGCGCGCGGGGGTTGAAGCGCGAGATCTCGTCCATGAAGATGCAGACGGTCTCGCCGGCGCGCGCGCGCTCGAACGCCCGGGCGAACGCGCCGGGAAGCACCATGTTCGGCGCGCGGAAGCCGATCAGGTCGGCATCCCCGAACGAGGCCAGCCCGGGCAGTTCCTCCAAGCCCCACCCCTCGGCGGTCACGGCCATGTGCACCGCCGAGGTCTTCCCGGATCCCGTTCCGCCTATCAGGAGCGGCGTCCCGCCGGCGTGGATCACGGGAAAGAGCTGCTTGGCCAGTGCGGCGATCGCTGCGCCGATCGCTGTGCGCACCCCTTCCCGGAACTTGGGAAGTGAAACCGAGGATTTGGTGCCGGGATTCTTCTCTCCTGCGATTGCCAGGGCGAGAATGTGCTTGCACGGCTGGTGGTGCGCCTGGCCGCGCGTATCCCAATCCTCGCATGTGCAGCTCGCCTGGGTGATCTCACCGCCGGCGGACACGGTGATATTCACACCCTTGCGGTTGATCTGCGCAGTGAGCATCACCCCTCCGCCGGTTACATCCGAGCGGGTGATGCTTCCCGTGTGGCCGGTGCGGCATAGCTCCTCCGCGCGCTCCAGCCGGCCGGGGTCGATCCGGTAGACGGGCATAAAGGTAATCATGGATCCTCCGTATGTGTCCGCTTGCGCGGAAGGTGTTGGAAACTGAAATGTTTCCATCGAGACGAATCACCCGAGCGGTGATGCGGCCGGATCGGAACATTTCGATATTTATATGGAGAATAAGAAGGGGTAGGGAGAGGGAGGCTTTGCCTCCCTCTCCCTGTGCGGCTAGGAGGAGGTAAACCCCATGCCGCTTTCACGCATGGAAACGAATCTTCCTCGGCCAAGTACGACGTGGTCGAGGACCGGGATATCGAGCAGGCGGCCGGCTTCGATCAGGTTGCGCGTTAATGCTAGGTCTTCCGGACTCGGGGAACTATCCCCACTCGGATGATTGTGCGCAACGATGATGCCGGCGGCATTCCAGCGGATCGCATCGCGGAACACCTCGCCCGTCCGGATCAGGGATGTGGTGAGGGATCCCTTGTATACCGTCACGATCCGGAGCAACCGGTTTCGCGCATCCAGAAGAATCACGCGCAGCTCCTCTTTCTCCAGTGCGCCCATCTCGTACTGAAGCAGCGCGGCCGCGGCCGCAGGCGCGCTGACCGTTGGACGCTCCACGTCCTCGGTGTGATTCATACGTCGGCCGAATTCCCGCGCGGCCAGGATCGCCGCGGTGGCCGCCGGCCCGACGCCGGGAATCTTGGCCAGGTCCGCCTCATCCAAGCGGTCGAGCTGGGTGCCGTGATCGCGCAGGATGGCGTCCGCCGCCTGTTCCCTGCGCGATTGCGGACCGGGGACCAATGCCATCAACAGATCCCGGTTGCCGGCATACGCCGGTGCCTCGCAAACCCTTTTGTACGTTTCCGAATTTTGGTACAGCATCTTGGCCTCCGTATGTTGCCGCTTTCGCGGCAGAGTATTGGGAAATATTCCCATACCGACGCACCCCACAGCACCGGGATCGAAGTATTTCCATGGAAATACAGAGAGAGCGCGGATGGACGCGCTCTCTCTCAGAAGCCCGTACTGGGTGTGTCGGCCGATCAGCCGACGGCGTGTTCTGGTGGATTGGCCTCAAAATCCCTTTTGCATTTCGCGCATACGACCTTTTCCCGCCATTCGATCACCCGGTTGAGTTGATCGCACTCCGGGCAGACCCATTCGTAGCCGGCCGCGATCAAATCGACGGCATCCTCGTCTTCCTGTAGGGTGGGGGGAGGTTGGTTGCTCATGGCTCAGCTCCCCTTGAACAGCGGCAGGTGCGTTCCCAGCCAGGGCGTCAGGACCCACACATGGCCCTCTTCGTCGAGGAAGATATCGCCTTGGCCTTCCAACTCGAATTCGTTGTGAAGGGTGGAATCGCCAATTTCCATGAAAGCTGCACCCGCCTTGTACTTCGGGGGCGGGACCATCCAGCCGGGATGTACTTCCGGGGCGGATCCGCTCAGCTCATGCTCCGCGCGCAGCCGTAACCGCATCGCGTCCGAAAGGCCAGACAAACGCATCGCTTCGTCTAAATGCGCATCTGGCTGGTCTTCGCGCCGCGCACCGCAACGGCCGCATGTTTCCTCGTCTTTCGGATGGATAAATTTCTTGCGGCAGTTGCAGTCCCAGAACAGGATGGTGGTGCGGGGATCCTTTTCTTCGGCTTCGAGGTTGTCGAAGTCACGGATCTCCACCTGCACGTCGGGCGGGCGTTCCATGACCTCCGCCACGCCTCCGGAAACGCCGATGATGACCCGTTTCACGTCGTAGACGGCGCTCATGCTGCACCTCCCGTCTCTTCGACGGCTTCCTCTTCGTCGCCGTCCAAGTCGCCACCGGAGTAGGAACCGATCTCCGGCTTCCCTTTCGCGTTGATCTCCAGGGTGTACAAGCCGTCCTCTTTATCAGGATCATCGCGGCGATGGTCTTTCGCCGCCTGGTCCCGCGCCTCCGGAGAGGGGTAAGGACCCCAGAGAGAGGGTTCCACGTCGCCCGCCACGACAACCAGGTAGTGCTTATCGGGCTGGCTGCGGTTGACCAGCAACCGGTGCTGCTGCAGAGTGCGGACGATCCCTTCGGCGATCGAGCGGGCAACCTTGCTGTCCACACCGGTATCATCCAGCAGGCCTTCTCCGCGTTCCTCGATGGCGTCCTGGATGATCTCAACGGCTTTGGAGGTCATCGCGCACCTCCATCCCATTCCGCCGGCGTGCAAATCACGCGGAACACGCCGTCCTCGCCCGACACGGATCCGTCCACGGCATACAGGACGCAGCCGGGCAGGGGAAACTCGGTGAAGGGGAGCCGCAGCTCGTAGAGCTGGCGGCTCTGGCCGTCCGTGACGCGGATCTGCGCCGAGCGATCGCTGTTGACGCGCAGGTTCCACACTTGGAAGGGTGCAGCTCGCAGAGATGTGAGATGCTGGGCGGCCGCAATGGCTTCCATCAGCCAATGCGCACCGCCGGGTTCGTTCCCGCCGTATTCGGCAAGGAATTTTGCGCCGTCCGTCATCACGACGGCGGCGGGCAGCCCGCGCACGCCGGCAACCGGCGTGTACAAACTGCCGACCTGGGTGCAGGTCTTTTCCATTTGGACCTCCGTATGTGTCCCCTGCAGACGCAGGGGAAGGTGTCGAGGCGTGTGACGGCCTCGCCAGAACGCGCAGGACGCCCTCTGGCCAAACCGTCATGTATAAGTTGGTGGAAAAAATGAGAGAGAAGGGAGGCACGTACGTGCGCGTGCCTCCCCAGTGTGCCGTTGGCCTACCAGGCCGGCGGCGGTTGAGCAGAGAGCTTGGTGATCACTCCGTAGAGGATGAATGCTGCTGATGCAACGGCCAGAATGATGCTGCCGGTGCGGTGCTTGCCCTGCAGGGCTTCATGCATCCACTCGCCGGCGGCGTCCCTGATTTTCGGGCCTTGCCAGATGGCCAGGGCAATCAGGACGTACCAGCTTACTAAGGTCTTGACCATGCTCCAAATAATCTGCTCACGTGTATGAGGATCGAAACCAAACATGGATCCCTCCTTAAAAGAAGGAACGAGGAGGCGAAGGAAACCTTCGCCTCCTCTGATGTGGGCAGGCGGAGTGCCTGCCGGATGCTGCCCCTGATGGGGTGTTAGGCCGGGATTTCTTCCTCGGCCGCCGCGGCTTCCACTTCTTTTTCTTTGCGGCGGAGGCGCTGGTACTGTTCCAGGACGATGGTGGGATACATCTTCCCATCACTGCCCTGTTCCAGCTCCAGCCGGCCGGAGATGAGAGTACGGTCACCCTTTTGGATGGCCTTGTTCTCATCGATCCGTTCCGCTTTGGCGCCAAAAACCTTCACGGAATACCAATCCGTGATGTCCTGGCCTCGGGAAACGGCGAAGCGGAACTTCATAAACGAGGTCCCGTTTTCCTTGGTGGAGCTTTTCAGCTCCGGATCCGTCCCGATGTTCCCGGTAAACGTGACTTGATTGAACTCGTACATTTTTTCCTCCGTATGTGGCCCTTTCGGGCGAGTGTTGAGAGCCGATATGCTCTCATCCTGATGCACCCCACCGCAGCAGGATCGGAGCATTTCGGTCGAGAAGAGCAGGGGGAGGATGGGGAAGTCCCCCCCCTGCAAGCCAGGCGCAAATGCGCTAGGCGGGTTGTGCCGCGATTGCTTCCTCGACAATGAGCGCGCCTTTGCCCACCGGTCCGCCGTGGATGCGTTCGCAGGCGTTCCGGACCGGGCAATAGTCGCACTCCCAGGCGCTGTCCACGTCGCGGATGATGTCCGGCAAGACGGGATCCATCGCGATTGAGGCGCGTTCAGCCATGAGCGCAAAACAGTCATTGACCGGCATCATATCCACGCGGATCCGCAGCTGCTCGCTCATGTCCTGGTAGACGATCTCGCCGCTGTTGACCTCCACGCCATTTTCGTACATCAGAGCGGCGTAGCAGGAGACCTGGATCCTGTGCGAAGCGTAGGCGCGTGGCGGGCTTTCCTTCACGATCGTCCGCCCGTCGTGCACGCCTTTATCGCAGTGCGGGCAGTCGATCTTCCCGCGCGCCGCCCAGGTTCCCTCGCGGATCAGCGCCCCGGTCTCCGGGCAAGTGTACGTCTTCCAGGAACGGGGGACGCACTTCGTCGTTTTGTAATCGACGATGTGCCCGCGATCAAGGAGCACCAGGTCCGGCTGGCCGGAGATCTGGACGCCGCCATTCGGCGTCTCGATCAACATGCTGTACCGTTGCTCGGCCAGTGCGTTTGGATCGTTCCTGGCGTACTGGGCGCTGATTGAGTGCATCAGCTGGCCGCGGTACGCCCACCAGGACTCGCCGGGCCGGAGCCAGTAGTCCTCCGGCGATTTGAGGCGGTGCTTGCGCAGGCATCCCAGGAGCGTGGTCACGGTTACCTCAAAATCGTCGGGGCGCAGGCCTGCGACGATTCCGGCGATCACCGGCGCTGTCATTGGACAGTTGGGCAGTGCGCCTCCCCTGGCGCATTGCAGACAGTCCGCCGGCGAGATCGCCTCGCGTGTGGATTCACAAACGAATCCCTTGAACATTTTGACCTCCGTTTGTTCCCCCGCAGGGGAGAGTGTGAAGCTGCATGCGCTTCCGTCCAGCGGTAATTTGGTATTGCCGGCGGACGGAAACACATGATTGCTCGTTCTAAAATTTTAGCGTCTTTATTCAACCATATCTGATATATAGTAATCAGTAGCCAAATTAAGGAGGGGTTATGAATAATAAATTTGCAATTGCTTATTTGCTCATCGCCATGTGGCTCATGGTCATGGCC
>JBAVFZ010000124.1:0-2939 GCA_049684495.1 Anaerolineales bacterium
GTGCGCGACCGGTACGATTGGCGCGTGCTCGCGCAGCGGATCCTCGGGGTGTATGCGGATGTGACGCTTTAGCGTCATCCTGAGGACGCGGTTTACGCGTCCGAAGGATTGGCACCTTGGGGTCTCAGGGTGACCTGTGTAAAGTGGGAATTTTTTGGCAGGTATGATATGGTAGAGCAGGCGAGAATCAGAAGAAGAGAAAGGTGGTCGAGTAGCACCACACCGGGTTTTCGGTGTGGTGCGTATCCCTGGCCCAGCCCGCCAGGGCGGGCGAGACCACCGGTAGAATCCGTATCGTTGACGATGTGGTCTCGATCCGCCCGCGATGAACACGCTGGCTACTCGACCACCTTAGTAGGAGGAGCTCATGATCCACCGGAAGACCGTCTTCGCCGTTGCCGCGGTTTTGATCGCGCTCGCGCTTTCCGCGCCGCTCCCGGCGCATGCCGCCGCCACCGCCAAGCAGCTCAGCACCAACTTCACCCTGGTCAACCTGGATAAGGATAATCCCGCCACCGGCGCGATCTCCTACCTCCTGGAGAGCGGCGCGGAGTGGCCGGGCGTCTCGGCCGGCAACCTCAGCTTCAGCCTGCCGCCCAACGGCGGCTCGATCCAGATCAAACAATATTTCGATCCGACCATGCAGCCCGGACGCGGCTCGGTGGTGATCGCCTCGGACCGCCCCGTCGGCGCGATCGTCCAGATCCAGGCCCGCGGCCAGACCCCGACCCAGGGCGCCTACACCGGCTTCCTCGAGGGGCATTCCATTTACTACGTCCCGCTCGTGGCTCGCAACCGCTTCACGCTTTCCGGCACCGGCAACAGCCAGATCATCATCCAGAACGCGGATGCCGAGGCGGTCACGGCCACGGTGGACCTGATCCCCAACACCGGTTCGACCGGCAGCTACACGCGCACGATCGCGGCCATTCCGCCCGGCGTTTCCTATTATTTCGACCTCACCGCGGAGACCAACCTGCCGGATAACTGGATCGGCTCGGCGGTTATAACCGCGCTGAATGCCCGCAAGATCACCGTCGTCTCCAACTTCTTCCAGGGGCCCGACATCCTCCAGACCTTCAACGCCTTTCCGCAGGAGGAGCTCGGTCCGGAGTGGATCGTGCCGATCTTCTTCTCGCGCCTGGAGAACGGCCTGAGCACCGTGATCACCGTCCAGAACATCGGCGGCGCGGAAATCGCGGCCGGGGCGCTGGCGATGCATTGCCGGACCATCTGGGGCAATACGCCGGCGGAACTCGATTTCACCAACCCGACCGCGATCGCCACCAACGGATCGTATTCCTTCAATCCGATCGGCGACGCCCTGGCCTACCCGGTCGCCTGGGCCGGGACGTGCGAGGTGCAGGCGGCGGGGGCGAGCCTCGCGGCGATCGTCCAGATGCGCTATTACAATTCCCCGACCGGCATCATCGGCGCCTCGGCCTACGAGGCGGTGCGGGCCGGCGGCACGGATAGGGTGATGTTCGTCCCGCTGGTGGCCAAGGTTCTGCCGAACGGGTTTGCCAGCGTCGTCGGGATCCGCAACCTCGGCGCTTCCTCCACCGTCCTGACCCTGCATTACATTCCCGCCACCAACGGCAACTGCCCCGTCGCCAGCTGCGATATCAACCACGACGGCGTGGTCGACGCGGCGGATGAGATCATCATCACCGGTCTTGTCCTGCCCGGCGCCAGCAGCCTGCAGCGCAATCACCGGCTCGGCACCGGGACCAACAGCGCCGAGGCCGAGAACGGGCTCCCCAACAATTGGGAAGGTTCGCTGCGGATCGAGAGCTCCGGCCAGCCGATCGACGGCTACGTCCAGCTGACCTACTACAAGAACATCAGCGGCGACCAGTTCATGGCCCACCGCGTCTTCACCCGCGCGCTTCCGTGATGCAGCGCTCGCTGATTGGAATTTTCCTATTAGGATTATTCCTCGCCGCCTGCGCTCCGGCGCGCTCAACAGCCCCCGCGGGCGAAGGCCCCTACCCGGCCAATGGTGAATACTTCGGCCCGGTGGCGACGGATTCCGCAAAGAGCCTGCTCACCCCGCTGCCGCCCTCGGACGCGCCCGCGCCCGATCCGGGCCTGGCTTCGCTTTCCGGCGCGCTGTATTCCTACACGATCCACAAGGTCATTTCCGAGACGATGTTCTACCTGACCCCGGCCGGCGGCGAAAACCGCAATGCCATGCCGCCCTTCCTGGCCGGGCCGGATACCGCGCGCGGGGATATCACCGGCCGCTCGGATGCGTACGGGAATTTCACATTCACCAACATCCCGCCGGGGAGTTACTTCCTGATCGTCTCGGCGCCCTACAATTGGTGCCCGGCGGAAATTGCGCCGGACGATCCCGCCGCGCGCCTGATCCGGGTGCAGGCGGGCGATCGCCTCGCGCTCGGAGTCGTCTACGTCTCGTGGCCGTAAAACATTTTAACCGCAGAGACGCAGAGGCCGCAGAGTTTTTTTTAAAATTTTTCTCTGCGTTCTCTACGTCTCTGCGGTGAGATTTTTTTCCGTGGGTTTTTTACATAGGGAGATGGCGCATGTGCACAAAAATCTTTGAAGACAAACTGGAAAACATCCTGCGGGATGCGCACATCGCCTACCGGCGCCAGCCGTCGATCGGCGGGCTGCGCCCGGATTTCATCGTCACCGGCCCGCACGGGGAAAAAATCGTTCTCGAGGTGAAGATGTGGGATCCGCGCGGGGGCAACACCGCCCGCGCCTTTCACCAAGTCCAGCTGTATAAGAAGGCCACCGGCGCCGACCAGGCGCTGATCGTGATGCCGGATTTGAAGAAGAATTACAAGCGCCGGGGCGTCATCAAGCTCGAGGCGGTCCTGCCCGCGCTCCAGAAAATGTTCAAACTGCCGCCGGAGGGCCAACCCGCCGTCCCGGTCCGCCCCCCGGCCGAACCCTCCGGCGCGAAGAAG
>JBAVFZ010000125.1:0-2026 GCA_049684495.1 Anaerolineales bacterium
ATTCAAAAAAGCTCGCGGGTTTCCAAAAGCCACTCATAACCCGGAGGTCCTAGGTTCGAATCCTAGCCCCGCTACCTTGGATCAACTGCAGACCGTCAGGTCTGCAGTTTTTGTTTGGCTTTGCGATCTTCAGTTCAGGGAACCCCAATCCAAAGGAGGATTTCCATGAACCGTAAATCGCACGGCTTGTCAATTTCGAAAGCAATTCCGGGATTTATTCAGTACAAGGCAGCGGAGGCACTAAGTCCCACAACACTGCGAAGTTATGCGGATGATTTGAAGAAGTGGCTTGACCATACGGGGGATAAAGAGGTCAATAAGGTAACAACTGAAGACCTCAGGGCCTTTTTCGTCTGGCTGCGAACCGAATACAAACCTCGAAGATTTGACGGTAGTACCACCCCGCTTTCCCCAAAAACACTTCGTAATATCTGGGTAAGTCTTTCGGCCTTCTTCACATGGGCATGCTTGGAATTCGAATTCGCCAACCCCATGAAACTTGTGCCGGCCCCCAAGTTCCAAGAGAAACCATTTGAACCATTCTCCGAGGACCAGATTGAGTTGCTCCTTAAGCATTGTGATTTCTGCAAAGAGGCCGATACGGACAACCACCGCAAGTTCACAATGCGACGTTTCACGGGAACGAGGGACCGGGCGATCATTCTGATGCTTCTGGATACCGGATTGCGCGCTTCGGAGCTGTGTTCTCTGAAGGTGGGGGATGTGGATATGCATACCGGGAAGGTGCAGGTCAAACATGGCTTTCAAGGTGGAGCCAAGGGTGGCAAGGGGCGGATTGTGTTCCTTGGAAAGGCGGTTAAGCGTGTCCTTTGGCGTTATCTGGCGTCCCGCGAGGATGGAGAAGAGGCCAACGCGCCGCTTTTTATTGGCCGCAACGGCCGGCTTATGAACCGCGACGGCCTTCGACAGGTGCTTGTGCAGATCGGCAAGAAGGCCGGGGTAAAAAAGGTTCATCCACATCGCTTTCATCATACTTTTGCCATCTCCTATCTTCGCGCCGGGGGTGATCTTTTTACCCTCAAATCCTTGTTGGGCCACAACTCGCTGGAAATGGTGCAACACTATGCACGCGTCGCCCAGATAGATGTCGAACAAGCCCACCACCGTGCCAGCCCGGCGGACAACTGGCACCTTTGATACCTGTCCCCTTTGTGGCCTCCTCCCAATGGTCGGAGGAGGCCACACTCCCCTTATTCGGCCATGAGATTCGCCAGCATTACCAAAGCTTGCCGGCGATCCTTCTTTGATAGCTTTCCAAGCAGAGCGGCCAAATCGCCATCGACCTTTTCGCTGGATGGGGAATCACCCGTTAGGGACCTGATCCGGGATCGAATCTCGTCCCCCAATAAGGGAGCATAAATAGAATCCGTTAACCGAATGTCGTTATGCATAAGGTTCTGAGAGATGGCTTTGTAATCCGCCATGGTTTTTGCATGCTGCAGTGCATACACGGCATGACCGTGCCGAAATTTATGAGGGCTCTTATATGGGATGCCCGCCAAGGGGAAGAGGATCCGCATCCTTTTAGCGATCGCCGTGTGGCGGTGCACGCCTGGTGGATCGGGCGAGGGGGTCTGTTCTCCCCATCGATTTATGATTGGCGTGTACCACATGGCCGTCGGCGGCATTCGACCGCGAATAAATTCATCCCACTTTGCGACAACATCCAATAGCTCGGGGATTTCCAATAGGTATGTAGTTGCCGATTTTCCATTCTTGGTCCGTTCACCGTGGAAGAATCGGGGGCGCACCTGATCCGATACCGGGCGACCGACCTTGCCGGAAACATTTCGGAGGTGAAGGAAACCATAATCAACGTAGATCAAGCTCCGCCGGACAGCGGGTTCGCGGTAATTGGCTGTCCGGAGAATGAAGGATACTTTAACTGCCCCATCCAAATCGAACTGGATGCCGAAGATTACGAATCGTTCGATGGCTATCTTGGCTCGGGCGTGGAGAGGATCGAGTACCGGCTGGATGGTTCGGAAGAATGGTTGACCTACAC
>JBAVFZ010000126.1:0-6759 GCA_049684495.1 Anaerolineales bacterium
CATGCACCCCGTATTCACGGCTCAATTGCTAACGTATTTGAAATTAACGGGGAAGCGACTCGGTTTCTTAATTAATTTCAATGTTCCCATCATAAAGCACGGCATCAAGCGGATAATCCTTTAAGGGTTTGGAAAACCAGGTAACCATTAAGTCGCGAAGACACCAAGGGAAAAAACAAGTACTTGGTCTTCTTAGTGTCTTGGTGTCTTTGTGGTTTAATTCCATTTCAATTACCACTAAGTCGCGAAGACACCAAGGGAAAAAACAAGTACTTGGTCTTCTTAGTGTCTTGGTATCTTCGTGGTTTAATTCCATTTCTATTACCACTAAGTCACGAAGACACCAAGGGAAAAGAACAAGTTCTTGGTTTTCTTAGTGCCTTCGTGTCCTCGTGGTTTAATTCCATTTCAATTACCACTAAGTCACGAAGACACGAAGGAATAAAAATGCACTAGGTTTTCTTAGTCTCTTTGTGTCTTGGTGGTTAATTTTTCCTTTCTACCATTATCCCTCCGCGAAGATTTCATCCAGCCAGTCAAATACCAACGTACTCATCAGGCCCAGGTTTTCCCCCATGCAATGGCTGGCGGCGCCCTCGTCCGCTGGACCGATGATCATTTTGTTGCTCGGATTCGGCATGACCTTCATCGCGTGTGTCTGCTGCCGGCGCACTTCAGGGTTGGCGATCTCGCCTTCGCCGACGAGAATCAGCACCGGGCAGTCGATTCCCGCCGGATCGAATACATTCACCCGGTTCTTCTCCACCATACCCGTGATATCATCGGCCGGCAAACCCCAGCGCCAGGCGATCAGCTGCAGCATGCGCACCTGGAACGGCGCTTTACGATCCGCAATCCACCGCACAAGTCCCTTCAATCGGGGAATTGGCGAACGCAGGAACACTGTATACATATCCCATATCATACTGCTGGCGATGCAGGCTTTGATCCGCTTTTCCTGCGTCGCCGCACGCGGCACCATGTACCCGCCGGCGCTGATCCCAAAAGCGGCCAGGCAGTCCGGATCCACATCCGGCCGGCTTAGAAGGTTATCCAGCACGACCTTCATCGGAGTCTCGTAATCGGGGCGGAAATACACGCCCGCGAAGGGCAGGTCACCCTGCCCAGGGAGATCGAGGGTGGCGAAGTTGTAGCCGCGCCGGAGCGCCGCCGGGGCGATGAAGAGATAAAGGTCTTCGGTGAAGGTCTCTCCGCCGCCGATCATCAGTAGTGTGCGGCGGGGTTCCGGACCGGGCACCGCTTTTTGGAAGTAGCCCGGCAGGGCGCCGTCCTCGAACGGGATCGAAAGCGTTTCCACCGGGATATCCTGCAGAGCGCCGGCTTTGCGGAAGCATTCGCGCATCAACCGGATGGCCTGCACGAACCGGGGATCGGCGGGCAGCATGGCGCCCAACGTGGCGCGGTAATACACGAACGCCCGCAACAGCGTTTCCCGCGCACTGATCGGATGCCCCGCTTCCAGCATAGCCAAACCCCGTTTCTGGACCCGCTCTGCCAGCGCCATCCATTCGCGCACCCAGCCTTCCGGATCGCCGTCCTTCATCCGGGAGGCGGCGTAAAATCCCTCGCCGATGGCTGCGCCCCCGTTCACACAACTTCCCATCGCCCACTGGAACGCGAAATCCATGTCGTTCGCCTTGAAGCGCAAATTGTGGAATTGCCGGTGGAATTCGAGTTCCTTTTCCTGCTGAATAAAGGCTTTTTCCTTCATCTTCCCTCCTCATTTGGACTTACCGTCCATTATTGATCTTGCTGTATATCCTATGATACGATAGCCATGCAGAAAAGGTAATGGAATTCAACCGGGATTTTTTCATCCGATTCATGATTGGACAGATGTCTAGGTATGGACCCTCATCAGGCTTCCCGGCATGACCGCAGGCGCCAACAGACCCGGAAGCAATTGATCGATGCAGCTGTGCAACTGGTATTGGAAAAAGGGTACGAGGCTGTGACGATCCTGGACATCACCAACCGGGCGGATCTGGGCCGCGGCACGTTTTACATCCATTTCAAGGACAAGGAAGAGGCGGTCTGGTCCGCGATCGAGGACGGGTTGCGCGCGACCGAGGAAGACGCGCACCGCCAGTTCCCCGGCGGCATCCCGCCCCAACCGGAATATTATGCCTACCGCAACATCTTCCGGCATGCCGAACAAAACAAGGACTTATACAAGATGATGCTGGGCGGGCAGGGTTCCGGAGTGATGACCGCCCGGGTGCAGAATCACCTCGCGGCGGAACTCCAGCGCGACCTGGCGCTTCTTCCGGTCAATGTTTTTCTGAAATTCCGCGTCCCCGTCAATATTCTGGCGCAGGTGGTCACCGGGGCCGTCATCCAGCTTGTACGCTGGTGGCTGGAGACGCCCAATAAATATTCCCCGGATGATATGGCCGGGCTGCTGTATACCTGCCTGCACCACAAGGCATCTCCGAAACAAACCCGGTAGGCACCGCAACCATAAACCCCAGTACTTCAAAAAAGGCCGAAGTTTCGATTCCCCATCGGTCCGGGTTTCCGCCCGTTCCTCCAGCTCCCGGCGAATGGGGAATCTACCCTTGACAATCCGACAAAGCAGTCCTATTATTTTGATAATGAGAATTATTATCAATTATAATTATTTTATCAATTGGGGATGCGGGTTTGACGCAGGCATCGCGAGAACCGGGAATCCAAGTGAAAGGAAGGTCTATGGGACCCAGCGAGATTCTTGCCAGTGCCATACGTAGGCGGGGATTAAAACTTACCCGTCCGCGGCAGGTGATATTGGATGTTCTGGAGAGCAGCCGCGGGCACCTCGACGCCGGGACGGTGTGCACCCGGGCCAAGGAGCGCGACGGCCGGATCGGCATCGCCACGGTCTACCGCACCCTCGCCCTGCTCAAACAGCTCGGTCTGGCGGAGGAACACGATCTGGGGGAGGATCACGGTCATTTCGAGGCGGCCGATAAGGAAAAGCCGCATTTTCATTTCACCTGCGTCAAGTGCGGAAAGGTCGTGGAGTTCGAATCACCGCAGGTCGTGCGCCTGGCGCGGTCGATGTGCGAAAAGAATGGCCTGCGGGTGCTCGAGGTTGACCTGCACTTCAACGGCTATTGCCGTCCATGCCGGCCGGCGGGCATGGATTGCAGGGAAAAACACTAGCTATTCGTTTCGAATGCTTCTTTCTGGCGTTCAGATCCATCGACCGGATGGAAGTCGCGAAGACACTATGGATTATTTTAACAGGAGCATGGTTTCTTCTTGTCTTTGTGTCCCCCGGCCCGACCACCGAGGGTGGGCTTCGTGGTTCGATCTCAAGCATATACACCACCGAGTCGCGAAGATACTAAGGAATAATAACCCGGGTGTTTGGTTTTCATAGTGCCTGTGTGTCTTCGTGGTTAAGTTGAAGTCCTATATACCACCAAGACACGAAGACACTATGGAATAATAAACCGAAAGTTTGGTTTTCTTAGCGCCTTTGTGTCCCCCGGCCCGACCACCGAGGGCGGGCTTTGTGGTTAAGTGGAAGTTCTATGTACCACCAAGTCACGAAGACGCTAAGGGAAAATAATCAGGAGGTAATGGTTACCGATGAAACACCTTGCCGATTTGACCAATCCGAAAATTGAAAAGCTCTACGCCGGTGTCCCCGCAGAGGAAATCCGAAAGTACCGGGCTTTCTGCGACGCATACCCCTACCGGAGCATCCGCTACCGCGGGATCGAATGGCCGTATCTGACCTCTTCCGGCACCGGCACGCCCTTGCTGATGCTAACCGGCGCGCTGACCCATCCGGACATCAGCTGGAATTCGATCGCGCACTTCGGTGAACAATACAAGCTTATTGTCCCGGCCTACCCGGCGGTGCGCACGATGGACGAACTGTGCGACGGGATCACGGCGATCCTGCAGCACGAGGGGATCGCCCGCGCGCACGTGATGGGCGGCTCGTACGGCGGCTTTGTCGGCCAGGTATTCGTCCGCCGATTCCCGGCCGTCACCCGTTCGCTGATCCTCTCCCACACGGTCGCGCCCGATTCCACCGGGATCGAGCAGACCCGCCGGATGATGAAGGCGTTGTTCCTGCTTCCGACCGGCGTATTACGTTGGATGCTGGGCCGGTCGCTCGGAAAGCTGATGCCGGCGGACGCCTCCTCGCCATCGGTGCTCCTGATGCTCGCCCAGTTCCGCGAGATCATGAACCATCACCTGACCAAGGCCGACTTCCTGGGGATCATGGACCGCACGCTGGATTTCTACGGGCAAGCTTTCACGGCGCAGGATCTGGCCGGTTGGCCGGGTAAGGTGATGCTGGTGCTGGCCGAGGACGATCCGGCTTCGCCGGAGAGGGTGCGCGCGGCGTTTCGGAATCTGTATCCGAAGGCGGAATGGAAGCTTTTCCACGGCACCGGCCACACGACGTCCGTCACCAACTCGGGAGAATACCAGGCCGTGATGGATGAATTCCTGCAGAAGCAGTCCTCATCTCCCTTTTAAGCAGTCGAATCCATCAATATCATAGAAAATCATGAGGGCATAGTATGGCAAATCTGGCAGCAGGAACGGCCTACGGGCCAATGAGCATTGTGGCCGCTGAACAATACTACCCTCCGGACCGGAGGGTGGTTCAGGACGATCTGGCTTTCCGATTCCTTCCTCCCGGACTGCAAGCGTTGACGAGATTGGCTCGATGGTCCCTCCCGAGAACCTTGGGGTTCAATCTTTCGGAAAAGCGCGCAAGCGGCGTATGGGGCAGCGTTCTGTGCCGGAAACGGTTCATCGACGATAAACTTCTCGAATCCGTCCGGGCGGGAATCCAATCCGTGGTAAATCTGGGGGCCGGTATGGATACACGCGTCTACCGGTCCGCCGTCCTTGGCGTAATACCCGTTTTCGAGGTGGATTTGCCCGAAAATATCGCGTACAAACGGGAAAAAGTCCGGAAGTTGTTTGGAAGAATCCCCGCCAATGTCACCTTGATTCCCGTGGATTTCGACAGCCAGGATCTGGAAAGCTGCCTCACCGCACAGGGGTTTCCGAATGGGAAGAGAAGTCTCTTTCTCTGGGAAGCGGTCACACAATACCTGAGCGAGGAAGGGGTTCGCAGGACCATGCGATACCTCTCGAAAGCCGGACGCGGAAGCCGCCTCCTCTTCACGTATATCCGCGGGGATTTCATCGACGGAACGAATCGCTACGGTCTGGATGCATTGTACGGGGCCTATCGGGGTGAGAATCCCATCTGGCATTTCGGGCTGGACCCGCAAGCGGTTGCCGCGTTCCTGGAAAAGTATGGGTGGAAGGAAGTGGAACAAATCGGCACAAAGGAGTATGCCGCGCGGTATTTAAAACCGATCGGGCGCGTATTACCCGTCACAGAAATCGAACGGGCGGTTTACGCGGAGAAGGCGACATAATTTCCATTGAGCGGGATGTCCGGAATTATTGGAGTAAATAAACCTGCCAGACAAAAATCGTCTGACAGGTCGAGGTGCTCATTCTCCGGGATAAAAGCTACCCAATATCCGCAGAGCCCCCGGACGTCCGCGGATGGATTGCCGCCCGGCCTATCCGAATATCTTCCCCCAGCCCGATTTCGGTTGCTGCTCGTGCAGCTTCTCGGCCGCCTCGGCTTCGGCCTTGGTCTTGTGGATCGTTCCTTCGGGATGGTTCGGCGGGGAATACAGGGTGTAGAGAAGGAGCTTTTCCTTCTTCGAGGCGTTGATGACGTTGTGGTAGGTGCCGGCCGGGATGATCGCCGCCTCATCCGCCTTGACCAGGTGCTCTTCCTTGCCGTTGAGGATGAACTTGGCCTTCCCCTTTTCGATCCGGAAGAACTGGTCCACTGTCTGATGCACCTCGTTGCCGATCTCTTCCCCCCCTTGCAGGCACATCACCACCAGCTGGGCGTATTTGCCGGTGTATAGCACCTGCCGGAAGAATTTGTTCTTTTCCGTCTGCTTCGCGATCGGGCCAAAATAGCCTGTCATGGATTGCCCTCCTTTTGCGGGTTGGAAAACGATTGCCTTCATTATATAGTCACACCCGGCAAAAAACACAATCCCTTGCCCTCACACGCTTTCGGTAAATCCGAGGCGACAGTCCGAAAACAGGCGTGGCTTTGTTGGTTGATCTCCTTTGGTCTTGGTGTCTTTGTGCCTTCGTGGTTTCTAAAAAACATCAATACCACAAAGACACGAAGTCACGAAGGAATAAAAAAACGAGTACTTGGGTTTCTTAGTGTCTTTGGGTCTTTGTGTTTTTGTGGTTAAGTTGAAGTTCTATATACCACCAAGGCACGAAGACACTAAGGAATTGTAAACCGGGTGTTTTGTTTTCTTTGTGTTTTTGTGTCCCCCGGCCCGACCACCGGGGCATGGCTTCGTGCCCTTCGTGGAGAAAAAAGAAAAAACCTACGGTCAGTAGGTTTTCTGGTCGGGGCGGGCAGATTTGAACTGCCGACCTCACGGTCCCGAACCGTGCGCTCTAGCCGAGCTGAGCCACGCCCCGAAGGCCGATATTATATCCTTCTGGTATGCAGCCGACAAGGAGGCGAATCCCGCCCATTCATCTCCATTCCTGGCAGAAAAATTCAAGATCCATTGCCACAAAAAGCACAAATTGCACAAATTAATTATGTGATTTTTGTGCCTTTTGTGGCAAAAATCCGATGGTGAGTTAGTGCGGCTTTTGGCCATTGCCGTTGATCTTCGGCTGGCGGGCCGGGAGGTGGATGCAGAAGCGGCTGCCCTT
>JBAVFZ010000127.1:0-9239 GCA_049684495.1 Anaerolineales bacterium
GTCGAGGTGCGCGCCGCCGCGCCGTCGCCCGCCGCACCGCCCGCCCCGCCGCCGGCCGGGGGATTCGACGACTATGCCCGCATTCGGAATTATGAGAACTGGGAGATGGACTGAGGCGATGCGATGAGCAACTACACAGCCATTGCCGGAGTAAGCCGCAGTCTGCGCCTGCTCCTCCGGGACCGGATGGAGAACCTGGTGGATATAACTATCGCGCCGCCCGATAAAAAGATCACCGGAAAAGACGGCAAGCGATTGAACCTTTACCTCTACCAAGTGACCGAAAACGGATTCCTCAAGAACCAGGAGATTCCCGGGCACGGAGCGCCCGGAGCGTACGGCCACCCTCCGCTTTCCCTCGATCTCTACTATCTGCTGACGGCCTACGGCGGCAACGAAACCTCCGATGACGGCGACCTGGAAGCCCAGCAAGTGCTGGGGGATACCATGCGGGTCCTGCACGATTTTTCGATCGTGGCGGAAACGCTGCAGATCACCCGCCCCGCGGCGGGGACCGTCGGGTCGCCAATCCTCGACCCCAGCCTGACCGGCGAATTCGAAAGGATCCGGATCACGCTTCAGCCGCTGAGCCTGGAGGATATCACCAAAATCTGGACGGCGATGCCGGAAGCCAGCTTCCGCCGATCGGTGGCCTACCAGGTCAGCGTGGTGCAGATCGAAAGCCAATCCAAGCGGAGGTACCCGCAGCTGGTGGGAGAGCCGAAGAAAGCCGGACCGCGGGTTTACGCTCTCCCCTTCCCCATCCCGCGCATCGATGAACTGCGCGTTATCCGCCAGGACGACGTAAAAAAGGAGGAGCGGCCTTACCCCTACGTCCGCATCGGGGATACGCTGGTTATCGAGGGCGGCAACTTCGCCGGCGATTCCATCCGCATCCGGCTGGGCTCCGTGGAAGTCGCCGGTTCCATTTCCGCCGGCCGGATCGAGGTTGTCGTCCCCGACGATTCGTCCCTCCAACCGGGCGCCCAGCCGGTTCAGATCGTCGCGGACGTGAAGATGGGCGAGCCCGCCGTTCCGCATGTCGGCTTCCGGTCCAACCTGGCGGTGTTCATGCTGGTGCCGTACGTCAAAACCCTCGATGACACAACCCATCCCGGGGAATTGATCCTCACCGGCTCCCGGCTGTACGCGGCAAGCACGGAGTGCATGGCGCTGGTGGACGAAAAAATCGTGAAGGCGGACGGGTTCACGGTCAAGACCGACGGAAAGATCGCCTTTGCGCTTCCCGCCGGTTTGGGAAGCGGCACGCACCTTGTCCGCGTGCGCGTCAACGGGGCCGAGAATATCGACCGGATGGAGCTGATATTTCCATGACCGCTCCCGCCGCGGAAACGAGCGTTATGGATTGGATGTCCGCCAATCAGGCGTACCTGAACGCCGAATTGCAACGCCTGCGCCTGCGGATCCGGCGGCGGGTGCTGTGGCTGCGTCGGCGTTGGAGCCAGGATCCGCTGCAGACCTATCCGGGGCTGGTCATCAGCGAAAACCAGGCCGATTGGCTGCTGGCGGGCGGCGAAGCCAAAGACGAATCGCGGTTTTACCGGGAAGACCCGACGGCGGTTGAAATCGGCAATTTCATCCGGGAAGCCGAACGGGAATTGGGAGAGCGCGTTAAAGCGATGGCGGATGCCGGTTCTCCCCCGCCGCTGTACGTCCTGGCGAACCTGTTCGGATTAACTCCGTTCGAACGGAACGTTTTGCTCCTGTGCCTGGCGCCGGATCTGGATCCGACCTTCGAGCGCCTCTACGCCTACGTCCAGGATGATGTGAACCGCAAATACGCCACGCCCCATCTGGCGCTCGAATTGTGCGTCCGTTCCGCGGACGGAGACGGGGAGGAATACAAAGCCGCGTGGAGCGCCTTCCTTCCGGAATCGCCCTTGTTCCATTTTCGTCTGGTTGCGCTGGATTCCGGACCGGGCCCGATCACGACCCATTCCACCCGCCCCCTGCGCTTGGACGAACGCATCGCCGCCTATTGCCGCGGGGTCAACCGGCCCGACGAAAGGGTGGTCCCGCTTCTCCGCCGGATGCCTCCGTCCATGCTTCCCCCCGCGCATCGCGAATTGGTCGACCGCCTGGCCCATACCTTCGAATCAAACCTTGCCGCGCAGCCGTGGCCGGTGTTGAACCTCACCGGCCCGTCCGGGATTGGAAAGCAGGGCGTCGCCGGCGCGGTTTGCGAGTCGATCGGGCTCCATCTCTCCGGATTGGATTTCAACCGGCTGCCCGCTCCCGGCGCCGAACGGCAGGAAATGCTGCGTCTCCTTGAACGGGAAGCCGCGCTGATGCAATTCGGCGTTTACCTGGATGCGATGGAGGCGGATCCTTCCGACAAGGCGGCGACCGTCCTGCTGGACGAAGTGATCGAACACCTGGAAATATTCCTCGTCGTCGGCAGCCTGGAGCGCTGGCACAGCCGGCGGGAGACGCTGGCCGTGCGGGTGCCCAAACCCGACGCCGGCGCGAAACACGCGTTGTGGCAGGCCGCGCTCGCGGGCGTGCGCCACACGCTTGACGGGCAGATCGACGCCGTCGTGGAGCAATTCGACTTCGGCCCGCAGGCCATCCTCCAAGCCGTCGCGGCGGCCCAGGCCCTCGCCCGGATGCGCGCGCCGGAAGACGGAGCCGGGATCGATGCCGAAGACCTTTGGCAGGCGTGCCGCGACCAGGCCGGCCGGCGGCTCGACGAACTGGTCCAACGCATCACACCCTGCTACGCCTGGGAGGATATCGTCCTGCCCGACGACGTCTCGCGGCTGCTGCGCGAGATCGCGGCGCAGGTGGCGCTCCGGCACAAAGTCTATGAGGAGTGGGAGTTCGGCGCCAAGCTCAGCCGCGGACGGGGCATCAGCGCGCTCTTTTCCGGCCCGAGCGGCACGGGGAAAACGATGGCGGCGGAGATCCTCGCCCGCCATTTGCGGCTCGATCTTTACCGGATCGACCTGGCGGGCGTGGTCAGCAAATACATCGGCGAGACGGAGAAGAATCTCAAAAAAGTTTTCGACGCGGCCGAGCAGAGCGGCGCGATCCTGTTCTTCGACGAGGCCGACTCGGTCTTTGGAAAACGGACCGAGGTGAAGGACAGCCACGACCGCTACGCCAACATCGAGGTCAACTACCTCCTCCAGCGGATGGAGGATTACCGCGGGCTGGCGATCCTGGCCACCAACCGCAAATCGGCGCTCGACGGCGCGTTTCTGCGCCGGCTGCGCTTCCTGGTGGATTTCCCGTTCCCGGACGCCGCCGACCGCAAGCGCATCTGGCGGAAGGCTTTTCCTTCCAAAGCGGCGGTGAGCGGGCTGGATTACGACGCGCTGGCGAAGATGGACATCACCGGCGGCAACATCCGCAACATCGCGCTGAACGCGGCCTTCCTCGCGGCGGACGAGGGCGCGCCGATCGGAATGGGGCACGTGATGCACGCCGCGCGGCGCGAATACGCCAAGACCGAAAAACTCGTCACCGAAGCGGAATTCGGTTCGCGCTAGAGCCTGGAGAAGAAATGAACCGCCGGCTGCGTTCCATTGAAATCGATCGCATTATTCTGGACGGGTTGGATGTGGCGCCCGACCGGGCCGAACATATCCGCCGCCTGGTCGCCGCCAAACTGGGCAGTGCACTGTCGGAGGGGGAAATTCATGATGTTTCGACCGGCGGCAGCATCCCGCATCTGGCGGCGCCTCCGCTCGCGAGCGGCGCCGCACATGACGACGGCGGTTTAGCCGGCGGCCTCGCGCAAAGCATCGCCCGCGCGATTGCCGGCTCCAACGAAGGCGGCGCATGAGCGAGTTCGCGCGTAATCAGAACCGGACCGTGGATAACAGCCTGCTTCGCCCGGCGCAGCCCGAGCGGACCGCGGTGGAACCGGCGCACGAATTAAACCCACAGCCATTCGGAAACCACGCGGCGCAGAAATTTGCGGGATCCTGCCCGCGCGCGCTGCCCAGCCCGGGCCTGTGCCCGTTCGGCGGCGCGTGCCACGCCTGCCCGGCACGTGCGCAGGCCAAACTGACCGTCAGCCAACCGGACGATCCCTATGAGCAGGAAGCCGACCGGGTCGCCGATCAGGTAATGGCGATGCCGGAGCCGAAGGTACAACGGGCCTGTCCGTCGTGCGAGGAGGACACGCTGCAGAAGAAACCGCTCGCCGACCAGATCACGCCGCTGGTGCAGAGGCAGGAGGAGCCGGAGGAAGAAGAAGAACCGGTGCAAGCCAAGCCGGCGCCGGAGGCCGTCCAGCGTCAGGAGAAACCCGGGGAGGAAGAAGAGGAACCGGTCCAGGCAAAAGCCGTCGACGAGCCCCGGATCCAACGGCAGGCTGAGCCGGAGGACGAGGAAGAGCCGGTGCAGACCAAGCCGGACGGCGGGCATTCCCCCGCGGCGAAACAAAGCGCCCCGTCCATCGTTCACGAAGCATTGAAGTCATCGGGCCGGCCGCTCGACCCGGACACACGGGCCTTCATGGAACCGCGTTTTGGCCGCGATTTCGGCGGCGTAAAAGTCCATACCGATACCGACGCCGCCCTTTCCGCCGGAAAGGTCCATGCTCTGGCGTATACCGTCGGCCAGGACCTGGTTTTTTCCGCGGGGCAATACGCGCCGGGCTCCGGGATGGGTCGCCGGCTGATCGCCCATGAGCTGTCCCATGTCGTGCAACAGCAACCGTTCCCGACGGGAATGATTCCACCCCGAACCGGGCAGATGGAAAAAACCCATGAAGGGCATATGCTGCAGCGTGCGGGCCCGGTCGCAATCGCCGGCGCTGCCGCCGCCGGATTTGTAGCCGGCTTTGGAATCGCTTTCGGGATAGATTATCTCAGCATGACCCATGCGCGGGCGGAACGATACGCAAGGAGTTTAAATACCCGATATCCGGGATGGCTGGAGGCTCTTCCCAACTGCCCGTGCAATGCTCCGACCCACGATACGACCAACTGGGTGCGCGATAGCAATCCGGACTTGCAGACATACCATCCGGGCGCGGCATCTTCCTTTCGATCGACTTCCGCGGCAACGGGAGGAAGCCGTCATGGCCAGCAATGCACTTATGACGCGGCAGACCGGCTGATCACCGACGGGCCCGGAGCCGGCACCCCGGATGTTTATTCCCCGAGCGGGCGATTGGGGGCTTTAAATATCCCCTACCATGTAGTCTACGACGTCAAGACGTGGAAGGAACTCGGATGGTCGACCTATAACCAGTACTGGCGCCCAAACAATGGATTGGGATGTCCATCCAATTCCGGAAGCCAACCCGCTCCATAGGGCAATAGGTAAGATGAGATTCCGAATGCGGCGGAGGGACGGATGGGCAAATCGATTGAGGGAAAAAACCCGCGCTTGGTTGTGGACTTCCAGGAATCGTAGCGCATGAGCGAGTTCGCGCGGAATCAGAACCGGACCGTGGATAACAGCCTGCTTCGCCCGGCGCAGCCCGAGCGGACCGCGGCGGAACCGGCGCACAAATTAAACCCGCAGCCATTCGGAAACCAGGCGGCGCGGAAATTTTCGGAATCCTGCCCGCGCGCTCTGCCCAGCCCGGGCCTGTGCCCCTTCGGCGGCGCGTGCCACGCCTGCCCGGCGCGCGTGCAGACAAAATTGGAAATCAGCCAGCCGGACGATCCCTATGAGCAGGAAGCCGACCGGGTCGCCGATCAGGCAATGGCGATGCCGGAGCCGAAGGTACAACGGGCCTGTCCGTCGTGCGAGGAGGACACGCTGCAGAAGAAACCGCTCGCCGACCAGATCACACCGCTGGTGCAGAGGCAGGAGGAGCCGGAGGAAGAAGAACCGGTGCAAGCCAAGCCGGCCCCGGAGGCCGTCCAGCGTCAGGAGGAACCCGGGGAGGAAGAAGAGGAACCGGTCCAGGGCAAAGCGGAGGAAGGCGCCGTTCAACGGCGAGAGAAACCGGAGGAAGAGGAAGAACCAGTTCAGGGTAAAGCCGTAAATGATTCGATTCAGCGGCAGGAGGAGCCGGAGGAAGAAGAGGCAATCCAGGCCATGCCGGCGGAAGGATCGATGCATCGACAAACGGAATCGGCTTCTTCGACGATGCGACGGGAACATGAGCCGCCCTTAAAAGAGCAAGAAGCAAGCAAAGAGGCGCCGGAAGCCGCCGAGGAGAAGGAAAAGCCGGAACCGGTTATGGCCAAGCAATTCGATGGGGGATCGCCGCATCTCCCTCACGATTTCGAAAGACAGCTCCATTCTCTGAGCGGCGGATCGCCGTTGCCGGTGGATAGCCGCCAATTCTTTGAGCAGCGCTTCGGGAGCGATTTCGGAGACGTGCGTGTGCACGCAGGCTTACAGGCATCGGAGGCGGCGAAGTCAGTCCACGCGCAGGCATTCACCATCGGGCGGGAAATCGTTTTTGGCCAAAATCGTTACGCACCCGATTCGCAATCCGGAAAAAGACTTTTATCTCACGAACTGACGCATATCATTCAACAGCGGGGCGCCGGGGGAAAGGTCCAAAGAACTCCCAACGTGGAATTAAGATCTAATCCCGGAGCCCGAGGTTGTTTGGTCCATCTTCATGGGAGAGGAAGAGCGGACCCAGGGGAAGGATTTTCCTGGGAAGTCGCCAATAGGATGTTTGGCGAGTATTGTGTGAACTTTGTTTATATCGATCACACCAGCAGGCTGATCGATGTGGATGTTCCAGGTGCCTCTCCCAGCCTTACATGCCGTGCGGATCCGAATCGGATTTTCACGGATGCGGGGATTAATTCTGCTCAGGGATATGATAATCACAATTCCGGAAGATGCCTTGTGGAACCTGAAAAAAGCGCAGCCCAGGCTGCCATCCGGGCCTTTCGGGATCAAACATTGAATCCGAAAATCCGTCAGTGCCGCGGGCAAGCCGTCTCGCAGGGTCAAACAGCGGGAACGGGAGTGGAGGGAGCATTCCCTCTGGCGGCATTCCACAACAACACGCCCGGCGCACCGCTCACCATCGAATCCTATATATTGCCCGGAGGCTCCGAATCCGCCGCGACGGAGACCAACACCGCCCGCACCAGGGGTATATGCAATCCCCACATTGCCACAGGGCGGGGCAATAATATTGATAATTTTTACTTGGTTACCAATCCCGACGATTTCTGCAATCTTGTCCTTCATAACCGGAACGTCGTTCTGCAAAAAGAAAATCCTCCCAACGACGGTTCGCTTTCCGTGACGCCCGGGGTCGGGAGATTCGTTAATACCGAAGCGCAAAGGGATCCCGCCAATCTGCCGGAAAACCAGCGTTTGGGGAATCAAGCGATGGAGACGCTGGGAATCCCGCGCCAACCGTGCACTCCGCAAGCATCTCCCGCCACCGGCGGAAATGCCTGTCCGTGGCCGTCTTTAACCCCGGCGGCTTCGGGCGCCGCCATCACTTCCGCCAATCTCAGTCCGGTCAGCGATTCCACGCAAAATGCGTTTAAGCGCCGCGTTTATGACTTGCAGGTAGGCATGTTCACTTCCCACGGCACTCCCTATACAGGGACTTCGGTTGTCGAAACGCTTCCCGCGTCGGATTCGCGGACTGGCAGGATCATCGAGTTGCGTCCCGCCGTCATCCCCTTCGTCCAATCCTTGTTGACCGCCGCCCGGCGTGCATTGGCTGAGGCGCAACGTGCCGGTGATACCCGCGCCCGGGGAGTGACAGATCTTGCCATTCTCAGCGGGTACCGGTCGGCGCGGGGGCAGCTGAGCCTGTGGGATAGGCGTTATGACCAATACCGAGGAGAAACCCGGGAATGTCGAAGCAGAATCCAAGGCGGCGAATACAGCGATACCGCCGCCCAATATCTCGCGATGTACATCAACCAACGCCTTCATCCCGCAGGCTACAGTCAGCACCAGCAGGGGATGACGATCGACGTCACATATCGACGGAACGGAGCGTGGGCGGAAGCCGATACATCCGTAGCGGGTGTGCAGTCGTGGGAAGATTCATGGTTCTATCGATGGTTAATAGCCCATGCGTATGCATCCGGCTTCTTCCCGAACCCGGAGATCCATGAACCCTGGCATTGGGTTTTTAATCCTAACTTTGTCGCAGGCGTAGTGCTATTGCTGTGGAGGGCGACACTTCGATATTAGGACGCGCAACGGGATCGGCGCGGGCGAGAGTCGATTGAAAAGGATGAGGATATGAGCGGGCAGTTCCAATGGTTGAAAAGTCAGCGCGGGGAAAATCCGAAACGGTTGCTTACAAGCGAAACCGCTACACACTCTTCTCATCCATCCGTATTGGGCAACCAGTCGGCGCAACGGTTTGTGGAATCCTGCCCGCACGCGCTGCCCAGCCCGGGCGTCTGCCCCTTCGGCGGCGCATGCCACGCCTGCCCGGCGCGCGTGCATACAAAATTGGAAATCAGCCGGCCCGGTGATCCCGACGAGGAGGAAGCCGACCGAGTCGCCGAGCAGGTGATGGCGATGCCCGAGCCGAAGGTACAGCGCGCCTGCCCGTCGTGTGAGGATGAAACGCTGCAGAAAAAACCGCTCGCCGGTCATATTACGCCGCTGGTGCAACGGCAGGAAGAGCCAGAGGAGGAGGAGGGCATCCAACGGCAGAAAGAACCGGGGGATGAGGAAGAAGAACCGGTTCACGCCAAAGGGGAAGGCGGGCAATCTCCGCAATCATCCCGGGGATTGGATGCAAAGATCCAATCCTTAAGCGGGAGAGGCCAGCCGCTATCGCAACCCGCACGCGATTTTTTCGAACCGCGGTTTGGTTTCGATTTCGGAGGCGTGCGCGTCCATAGCGGCGGGGACGCATCCGAGGCGGCAAAAGCGGCAAATGCGCAGGCCTTTACGCTGGGTCGGGAAATCGTTTTCGGACCCGGCCGATATGCGCCGGAGTCGCCGACCGGGCAGGGATTATTGGCGCACGAATTGGCGCATATCGTTCAGCAAAATCCGTCGCTCCAAAAGGTCTTTGCGAAGAAAAAAACGCCCAAACCCGCCATGCTGCCGTCCAAAACACTCCCCTGTGAAAAGCAACATCAAGACGCGATAAACGCCGCGCTTGAAAATGCCGAAACATGGCGCGCCAAAGCCGTCACGACTCTCACGGCGCTGGAAAAGAACCTTACCCGTCAAGCGTCAAAGATAACCGACAGACCAAGAATCGGTTCTGCGTACGACGAATTGGCGAAATTAATGCCGGATTTCTTCACCAAACTTGAAAAAATCCAATTCCCGATAAGTTCGGAGTCGATTGT
>JBAVFZ010000128.1:0-35445 GCA_049684495.1 Anaerolineales bacterium
GTCCAGCAGGACGAGCAGATCCACAATGGATTCCTTCCAGTTGAGCTTCATCGGGTACTTCTTGGCCATTCCCTCAAGCTTGCTGACCACGTCGACCACCGCGATGGCTCCACCGCCCGGCTGCATCGGCCGAACAGGCGCCGGTTGATAGTTACCGGTCGGTATTGCCGCAGGTTTTGCGGCCGCGGGTTTCTTCAAACCGAGTTTTTCGAGAATGGAATCGAAGAGTCCCATGTCGGATCCTTTCTAGATCATTGGTTGAGTTGGAACTGCGGGCGATCTTCTTACTTCGCTTCCCTGTAAATCATTGTATCATCATAAAAATTATTGACAAGCAAAGAAAGGATTTTTTTAAATGATCGTATGGAAAAAACGCGGATTGATGCATGTATTGATGCGTATGGATCAAAACAAAGCCCTCTGGGATTCCCAGAGGGCTTTGTCATATTAATCTTCTTTACAGATATTAGGCGGCGATCTGCGGCTGCTCTTCTGTGGAAATCACGGGCAGCGGCGATCGTTTAATGAACTCCCGGTACGCCAGCACCATCACGGAAGTTTCCCAGACGGTCTGCACCGCTTGCACGATCCAGCAAATGACAATGAAGAGGGCGGCCAACACGATTCCGACGACCAGCAGCGTCCCGTTCAAGTCTCCCGATACGGTGATAAGCGGCAGCAGGCTCAGGAAAATCGTCACGGCGGCGGGGGCGAACAGGATCAGCAGGCCCAATCCCACTCCCAGGGACACGGCGAACAGGATGATGTACAAAATGGCGATCGGGCCGATGTTATCGCGCAGGACGGTCCAGGCCCGGCCGATGGCTTCCCCGACTCCGCGCTTCTCCACGATGACCGTGTAATCCATGAAGGCGAACCAAACATTGACCACAATCCCGATCACAAACCCCACACAGATCATGGGGATGAAACCAAGCCCGCAGGTTAGAACTCCAATGAACACGGTGGGCAGGAAAACGACGATGCCGATCAGCAGCGAGACGACGATCCCGATCAGCCGGATCAGGAACAGCCGCAAAAAGTTTTTAGTGCCGATGTCCCAGGCTTCTCGGAAGGCAACCTTCCCGTTGGTGTCGGCCGCGAGAATGCCGCCGATCAATCCGCCGCGGCCGATGATCGACAGCAGCCACAACGCCAGCCCCAACAGCAACAGGGAGCATATCACCACAACGCCGATGGTGATCCATGTGTTAAGGTCGATTTTCGCGAGTTGGTCATACGTCGGCTGCAGCTCCCGCGGGATATCCCCCCTCCGGTAGGCACCCGAGCTTGGGTTGGAGTTGAAATTAAAGCTGGGGCTGCTGCCCCCTCCGCCGCCCGAGTTTCCCCATCCGGCGCCCCCCAATGCCGCCAGGAATCCGAAAAACCAAAGCACTTTGAATTTCCAGGTGATATTCCAGGCTTTTGAAAGAAGAGACGAATAATTAATGTTCATCAATACCTCCTCGCATCTACTTCAATATACGCGATTGTTACGCCGGGGGATGCGGAAGGCCGCCGGATGCCTCCGCGGCCGCCGCCCGGTAGGTAAGCGTGAAATACACCGTGCTGAAGACCATGACAAACGTCAGCAGTCCCAGCCCAATCGGGGAAGCCAGCACGCAGATTACAACGGCGAGGACGGTCCCGGCGGCGGAGTTGCTCAGCCAGGCCGCGGTGAAAAGGATCAGCACAACCGCGAAGACAAAGGCAAAAATAAATGCGACGGTTAAAGCCAGGATTGCCTGAACAACATAAGCGAGCAAAAATCCCCACCACCCCGACCGCACGAGTTCTCCGACCCGCCGGACAGCCGTCCTGGGCCGCGAGTCTTCAAGCGCGATCGACATCATCAGGAGGAAGACGAATATCCCGAGAACGAGGTTGACCGGCGAAAGAAACGTCTGAACCATCGGCATCGCCGCCGAGCCCCAGCGGGTGTTCTCGCGCAGGATGATCGCCAGCAGGGCGGGGAGGATTCCCATGGCCTGGATCACCAACCCGAAGGTGAGGGCCAGTTTCAGGAGACTCCACCAGCGCCCCTTCCCCAACCGCAGCGCATCGAGTACGGAGAGCGGCTTCCCGTCCGCCGCCGCATCCGCCGCGCGGATCATCGCTGCCTGTATGGCCCAGGCCAGCAGTGACGTGACGGTCAACAGGACCAGCGAGACGGCGAGGAACAGCACCCATTCGAGTGTGGAAAAATCCGGCAGCGGGAGATTCAGCGTATGGATCGGATTATTCCGCGCCGGCAGCATCCCATACGAGGCGATGGCTCCTATCCCGCCGGCCAGGACCAGCGCCGGGATCATAACCAGATACAAAAGAAAGGCCAGGACCCACGGCGTCCATGCGCGGAAAGTGATGCGAACGCTGTCGCGAAGAATTTGGAAGGGATTCATCAGTCCGCTCGGTTCGCCCCGCCGCGCTTCATTCCCATTCGATGGTTGCCGGGGGTTTGGTGGTGATGTCGTACACGACGCGGTTTACTCCCTTCACCTCGTTCACGATCCGGCTGGAGATCCGCGCCAACAAATCGTGGGGAAGGCGGGCCCAGTCGGCGGTCATGAAATCTTCGGTGGTGACGGCCCGGATGGCGCATACGTTCTGATAGGTGCGGCCGTCGCCCATCACCCCCACCGAGCGCACGGGAAGCAGCACCACGAACGCCTGGGCGGTCTCACCCCGCAGCATGCCGGCCGCGGCGAGCTCGTCGGAGAGAATTTTATCCGCCGCCCTTAGAATGCCCAGCCGTTCCCACGTGACCTCGCCCAGGCAGCGCACGGCCAAGCCCGGCCCGGGAAACGGCTGTCGCCACACAAGCGCCTCCGGCAGGCCGAGCTCGGTGCCGACTTTGCGGACTTCATCCTTGAAGAGATAGCGCAGCGGTTCGACCAGTTCGAATCCGAGGTCCTTCGGCAGGCCGCCGACGTTGTGATGGGTTTTGATTTTATCGGCCGACGCGCGCTCGGCGGCGCGGCTTTCCACCACGTCCGGATAAATCGTCCCCTGGACCAGGAAGCGGGCCGGGCCGCCCTTCCCGCCCGCCCGCAGCGCCTCGCGCTCGAACACGCGGATGAACTTCTCGCCGATAATCTTGCGCTTCTCTTCGGGATCGGCCACACCCGCCAGCGCATCCAGGAATTCTTCCGCGGCGTTGACCGCGATGAGTTCCGCCCCCAGCGTTTCACGGAAGGCGGCCGCCACCGCCTCCGGCTCGCCGGCGCGCAGCATGCCGGTATCGACGAAAATGCACTTGAGCTGGCGTCCCACCGCCTTGTGCACCAGCGCCGCCGCGACGGTGGAATCCACGCCGCCGCTGACCCCCGCGACGACCGCCTCGCTCCCCAGCTGCCGCCGGATGGCGGCCACGCTCTGCTCGATGACCGAGCCGGGGGTCCATTCGGATTTCACCCCCGCCGCGCGCAGGAACGCGGCCAGAATTTCCCGGCCGCCCTCGGTATGGTTGACTTCCGGATGGAATTGCAGCGCGAATAAACGGCGTGCCGGATTTTCCATTGCCGAGATCGGGCAGTTGTCGGAGACGGCGGTTGTTTGAAATCCATCCGGGAGCCGGTCGACGCGGTCGCCGTGACTCATCCAGGCCTGAAACGCCTTTTTCGGGAGCACGGCCGATCCGGATTCGGGGCGGACTTCGGCGCGCCCGTATTCCCGCCGCTCCGACGGCGCCACGCGCCCGCCGAGCGCGCGGGCCAGGAGATGCATGCCGTAGCAGATGCCGAGCACCGGTAAAGCGGCGGAAAGCACGTAGGCCGGCAGGCCGGGCGCTCCCGGATCGTAGACGCTGTTCGGTCCGCCGGAGAGAATGAACGCCTTCGGCCGCAGCGCCATCACCTTCTCCTCCGGGGCATCGTACGGGAACAGCTCGCAGTAAACCTGCGCCTCGCGGATTCTCCGGGCGATCAATTGCGAATATTGCGATCCAAAATCGAGTATGGCGATGGTATCCATCCGCGGGCTCCAAAAAAAAAACCTAACCCCCACTCCCAGTGCCCTCTCCCCCATCTCTAAAGGGGAGGGGGTGCAGGGGCGAGGGGGTTAGGTCGGGGATAAATGCCGGTTCACTGGAATGAATGATTTGCAGGCGGAGTTTTTTTTGTTCCCTTCAACCGCCGGACGGCGCGAACACGATCTTCCCGTCCTGCATGTCGGTGATGACCGCCAGCGCTTCCACAGGGATGCCGACGGAAGTTAATAAGTTGCGTCCGCCGTCGAAGGTTTTTTCGATCAGCGTGCCGATCCCGACCACTTCCGCGCCGGCCGCCTGCGCCAGCCGGACCAGTCCGAGGATGGTTTGCCCGGTTGAAAGAAAATCATCGATGATCAGAACCTTGTCGCCCTCGGCCAGGAACTCGGGGGAGACGATCAGCTCGATCGTGCGGCCCTTGGTGTGAGAGGGGGCGAGGGTCAGGAACACCTGGTCCGGCATGGTGATCGGCTTGGATTTGCGCGCGTACACGACGGGCAGTTTGAGGTGCAGGGCGGTGAGGAGCGCCGGGGCGATCCCGGATATTTCCGCGGTGAGGATTTTCGTCGCGCCGAGATTTTTAAACCGTTCGGCGAATTCCCGCCCGCAGGCGTCCATCAGCAGAGGATCCACCTGGTGATTGATGAACCCGTCGACCTTGAGAATTCCATTTCCCAGGTTGCGTCCGGTCTTGATAATCCGCTCCTCGAGCAATTTCATGATTCCTCCGATCCGCCGCCGAGAGTATAGCACAGACCGTTTGCCGGTAACCGGTCCGTAAAAATGAAAACGCCGGCGGACATGCCGGCGCTTGCGTGTGCCCCAGGAGGGAATTGAACCCCCAGCCTTAGCCTTAGGAGTGCTCTGCTCTATCCGTTGAGCTACTGGGGCGTCGGAATTCCGAAATTATACCGCCTCTTCGATCGCGGCCCGGACGCGCTCGGCCATGCCGCCGAAGGATTGCGTGTAGGTCATGGCTTCCTTCCGCGGCCGGGGAAGATCGACCGGCAGTTCCAGCCGCAGTTTGCCCGGGCGCGAGGTCAACACCAGCACCCGGTCCGCCATTAGGATCGCCTCGGGGATCGAATGGGTCACCATGACGATCGTTTTCCGCCGGACCTGCGCAATCCGCATGAGCTCGGCTCCCATCCGGTCGCGGGTCATCGCGTCCAGCGCGCCGAAGGGCTCGTCGAGCAGCAGCACTTCCGGATCGTGCGCCAGGGCGCGCGCCAGGGCCACCCGCTGCGCCATTCCGCCGGAAAGCTCGCGCGGCAGGCTGCGTTCGAATCCCGACAGGCCCGCCAGCGCCACCAGATCCTTGACGACGACGCGCGCCTCGGCCTCCGGCGTTCCGTCGAGCTCCAGCGGCAGGCGGATGTTCTTTTCCACGCTGCGCCACGGCATGAGGTTGGAACGCTGAAACATGAAACCGATCCGCGGCGAAGGACCGGCCAGCGCGCGGCCCTCGAACAGCACTTGCCCCGCCGTCGGGCGCAGCAGGCCGCCGAGCAGACGCAACAGGGTGCTTTTCCCGCAGCCGGACGGCCCGACCACGCATACGAACTCCTCGCGCGCGATGGAGAAGGAGACTTCGCCGAGCGCCCGCAGTTCCGTCTCGGCGCCGGTAAATTCGGCGGTCAGGTTTTCAGCCTGCAGGATCGGTGTGTTCATCCGGCTTTGTTCCCGGTCCATAGTATTTCGGATCGAAAGAACCGTTCCTGAAAATCCGTCAGGCCGCGGATCTGCTCTTCCGTGAATTCCTTCCCCGCGGGGGTCAGGACAAGCTTGTCCTCAGCATCGTTCAGGCGGTGGATCACCGCGATGCACAAACCTTCAAATTCCTTCACCGGCTCGGAAATGCCCAGCACATAAGCATCCAGCGCCTCTCCATCCGGTGCAAGCGTCCCGGGAACAAACCCGTAATTCACCGGGTAAAGAAAACCATGGATGGGATGCCGCGAACCCACCGGCCGGTCGATCTCCACGAATACTTTCTTTCCGATGAACTCAACGGAACGCATGGTTACTGCCAATCGGTCCTATAAGACGCATTACTTGCGCATGTCGGTTCTAGTATAATATCCGGCCATGGTCTATCGTCCATCGTCTATGGTCGGTTTTGCGATGGTCCCCTTTCACGCCGGCAGAAAATCGTTCGTGAACGCCCGCGTGATATCCATTTCCCCGGTCAGAAGCCCCATCGACCGGAGCGTCGCTTCCATATTCTGCCAGGCGGCCAGGTCGCTCCAGCCGGGCTTGTCGCTCTTCCAGAAGGCCAGCGTTTCGACAAGCACCTGCTTTTGAATCGGATCGTCCTCGGCCAGTCCCTCGACGTATTTGCGGCAGATCCGGTAGGCCTCGTCCGGATCCGCGATCACATCCTTCACGGCGCGCAGGACGGCGCGGATCATCCCGCGCACCAATCCGGGATCCTCGGCGATCGTTTTTTCGTTCGTCAGCAATCCATTGCTCGCCAGGTCCAGGAAATCCGCGACCCGAATCACATCCACCGTGTACCCGCGCGCGGCAAGCTGGACCGGCTCATTGTTGGCGTAGACGACGGCGGCATCCACCTGGCCGCCGACCAGCGCCTCCACCTGGTTGTACCCGATGACCTCCAGGGTGACTTCCTCCTCGCCGATCCCGGCGGTGTTCAGGAGCGCCCGGAATCCGACATACGAAGCGCCCGCCAGGATCGGAATGCCGACTTTCTTCCCCTTCAGATCCTCCACGGTGTGGATCCCGGATTCTTCGAGCGCGGCGACGGCCACCGGATACCCGTGCCACCAGGCCATCGCATACACCACCGGCAACCCCTGCGCCCGGGCCAGCGGGACCTGTTCGCCGGATACCAATGAAAAGGGCAGTTCACCGGCGCCGACCAGAGCCACCCCGTCGGTTTCGAACTTGTAATCGAATTCGACGGCGATACCTTCTTCTTTAAAGTACCCTTTTTCGGCCGCGACATAGAACGGCGCAAATTGTACGTTCGGGATGTACCCCATCGGCAGGCGGATGGTCTGTATGGATCTTACTTCCGCCGTCGCCGTCGGCGCCGAGGCGGTATTCACGGCGGTCGGCGCGCACGCCGCCAGAAGGGCTGTGCATGCAGTGAAAAAAAATATACGTTTCATAACCTCTCTTCTCCTTGAAAAAGAATCTCTAAACCGACCTTCCTTCCTCTCTCCCGTTCCCTCCTCCCAAAAGGGAGGAGAGGGAGGGGTGAAGGGGTGGGGGAGGTAGGTCACTCTCTCCACGCCAAAAACCTGTTCTCCGCCCAGGCGACCAGTCCATAGAGCGCCAACGCCATGGCGACGAGTGAAAACACGCCGACGAAAACCAGCGCCGTATCGTATTGGCCGCGCGCGACGCTGATCAGAAAACCCAATCCGCGATCGGGCGCGATGAACTCCCCCACCACCGCGCCGATCACCGAGAGCGTGGCGCCAACCTTCAGGCCCCCGAGCAGGACCGGCAGCGCAGCCGGCAGCTCGAGGTGCCGGAAATTCTGCCAGCGCGTAGCCCCCAGCGACCGCATCAACTCCCGCAGGTTGGCCGAAACCGAGCGCAGCCCGATCACGGTGTTGACCAGCACCGGAAAGAAAACGATCAACGCGCAGATCAGCACCTTCGAGGCAAATCCGCTTCCTAGCCAGATGAAGAGCAAAGGCGCAATCGCCACCACCGGTATGGCCTGGGTGGCGACGATGTACGGCGCGAGGATTTGCTCCGCCAGGCGGGATTTGCTCAGCAGGTATCCAAGCAACGCCGCGGCTCCCACACCCGCCGCCATCCCTGCGAGCACCTCTCCCAATGTGAAGAGCGAATGCCGGAGCAGGCTCCCATCCGCCAGGACGCTTGCCAGGCGCTCGGCAACCGCCCCCGGGCCGGGGAGGATGAAGGGGGGCAAGCCGGCGAATCCGGCAACCGCCTCCCAGACGGTACCGCAGACGACGACCGCCGCCGCGATCGGCAACAAACGGAGGGCGGAGTTTCTACTCCCACGAGTTATGGACATCTTGTGCGTTGCGTTCCCAGCCATACAGAATTCCCGTCGATGGACATTAGATTCGTTCCGGGTCGACTAAACCTGGCCGATTTTCCACGAAGAGCACGAAACCCGCCTTGGACCGCACAGTCGGGCCAGGGGAAAACCCGAAGGTTACGAAGAAATTATTTTTCCCTTGGCGTGTTTCAGATTTTCCTCCGGCCTACCCCAACCGGGGCAGGCTTCGTATACTTTGTGGAAACAAAAACCCCGGATCATGATGACCTCGGGGCAATGGAATCACACTCAAGAATTATTTCCTTCTATCATCCCGACTGTACGGTCGGCCCCGGAATCGCACCGGATCATGCCTCCGCGGATATTCCGCTTTGGCTCGCGGGCTTGCCGGCACTATCGCCGGCTTACCGCCGATCGGGAATTGGGCCAACCTGCAGCCCTCACCCGGCCCCGAAGGATATGGAATTGTAAAAAAAATTATACCATACGAAAAAAGCCGGTGTGGGCGGTCCGTCATCCGCTCCGGTTAATTCCTTTCCAAAAGCATCTTAAAAAACGTCAGGAAGCTCCTGCGCTCCGCCGGTTGTCCGCCACAAAAGCCAGGAGGAACGCGAACACCAGCACGATCAGCGATTCGATGAAACCTTTCGTAAGGGCGATTTCACTGACCACCGCCATGAGGATGGACGCAAAATGGATCCAGCGCTTGGTGGCAAACCACCGCTGGAGTTCGTAAAACGCCAGGATGGCCCCGGCTCCGATCATAATGAAGGCAATAAAAATATCCCACATCGCGGCACTCTCCTAAGGCTGGATCCGTTGGATCCGATTTTCGATCCGGAAGGCAAATAAGGTTCTGCGGCTGGTCCCCAAGCTAAGGAGAAAAACGGCCTGAGGAAATCACGACCGCGCGCCGGGAGTCTGCTTGTCGCGCTCCACCAGTTGCAGGATCTCCTCGGCCGATTCGCGGGTGGTCTCCGACAGGGTCCCGAGCATAACCGCCAGTTCGGCGACTCGCTCCCGGGCATGCAGGAGTTTCACCTCGGTTTGCGTCCGCTTCCCCTGGACCGATTTTTCGACTTTCAGATGCCGGTCGCCGTAGGCGGCCAGTTGCGGCAGATGGGTTACGCAGAAGACCTGGTGCCGCGGCGTGAGCTGCCAGAGCTTGCGTCCGACGACCATCCCCACCCGGCCGCCGATCCCCTGGTCGATCTCGTCAAAGATCAATGTCGGGGTCCGGTCCGCCTGGGCCAATACGCTCTTCAGGGCCAGCATCAACCGCGAGGTCTCGCCGCCGGACGCGACCTTGGCCAGCGGCTTCAATCCCTCGCCGGGATTCGGAGCCACCAGGAATTCGATCCGGTCCAATCCGGTGGAGTCGAAGGCCACGCGTTTATCGCCGACGATCGCCCCCTCCGGGCTCTCTTCCTGGCGCCGGTCGACGGAAAACTTGGCTCCGGCCATCCGCAGTTCCGCCAGTTCGGCCTCGATCCCGATCGCCAACGCCTCCGCCGCCTTCGCGCGCAGGGCGGACATCTCTCCGCCCATCCGGCCGAGCTCCAGCAGCAGATCGTTCTCACGCGCTTCCAGCTCCGTCCGCCGCTCGTCGGCGTGCGTGATGCCGTCCAATTCCTTGCGTGCGCCCGCCGCGTGCGTCTGCACCGTTTCGAGCGTGTCGCCGTATTTGCGCTTCAGTGTTCGCAGCAACTCAACCCGTTCCTCGACCTGTTCCAGCCGCTTCGGATTGAATTCGATCGATTCGCGGTAGGCGCGGATCTCCCGGGCAAGCTCAGCGGCCTGATCCAGGACCGCCTGGGCGTTTTCGCCGGACCCGCGCATCGCCGGATCGATCTTCGCCAGCTGGGAAAGAGTGCGCGCCGCCTGGCCGAGGGAATCCGACGCCGGGCGCGAATCTTCCTCTTCGGAATCGAGCGCCGCCACCGTCTGATCGGCGAGGGTCGCCAGCTGTTCGGCGTTGGCCAGGCGGGTGCGTTCTTCCAACAGCGCGGCATCCTCGCCGGGGACGATCCGCGCCGCTTCGATCTCCGCGATCTGATAATTCAGCATGTCGGCGCGCCGCGCGGCGTCCCGTTCCCCGGTGCGAATTTGCTCGAGTTCTTCCCGGACGGCCCGCAGCACTTCCACCCGCAGGGAAAATTCCTTGCGCCGCTCCTCCAGGCCGGCGAACCGGTCCAGCAGCCGCAGATGCTCGCGCGTCCGAAGCAGGGAGAGGTGCTCGGACTGGCCGTGCACGTCCACCAGCAGCTGGCCCACCTCGCGCAGGATCGCCAGATTGACCGCCCGCCCGTTGACCCGGACGATATTTTTTCCTTCGCGCCGGACTTCCCGGCCGAGCGTCAGGGAGGTTCCCCCCTCCCATAAGCCTTCCGGTTCGAGGACGGCGCGCACTTCCGCGAGTGAATTCTCGTCCAGGGAAAACTCGCCCTCCACCGATGCGGTCTCTTCGCCGGACCGGATCACGCCCGAATCCCCGCGACCGCCGAGCAGCAGTTCGATCGCATCCACGATGATCGATTTTCCCGCGCCGGTTTCTCCGGTCAATACGAAGAGGCCCTGCTCGAATCGCAGGGTCAGCTCATCGATGATCGCGAAATTCCGGATGCGGAGTTCCCGCAGCATGGGAGGGTCCGGTCCTTTCGGGCGCGGGGAGCGCTATCCCAGCCCCGCGAGGAAACCTATCAGCATAACCACGCCGCCAACGATCATGCACGCAACGCTGGTCCTGTAATTCTTCGCGGTTTTTTCTATTTCCAGATAGCATTCGCGGACGTCTTCCGGATTGTGATGCACGGTTACGGATGCGCCGGCCGGGTACCGCGCGGTGATTTTCTCCGCCTCCTGCTTGCCGTACAGGTAGCGCGGGTAGGAAACCGCGGAACCGAAATGCAGCTGTCCGCCGGAACGGAACTGGTATTTCATGACGACGTCATATTGGAGCATTTCCTTGCCCATCCTCTGGAGCGGCGGTTGGGCCGCCGCCTCGGACGACGTCACCGTGCCCTTGGCGGTCGGCCATCCTTCACGGATCTGATCATGTTTGCGCGCGCTGCGGGCGGGAAGGAAAAGGCTGATCCCGAAGACGAGAATGATCACACCGATGACTAATAAATTGAATCCCATGGGTATTCCTCCTCTCCGCTTATTTTAGAGGCGGAGTCCTCTCAGGTTGGCAATCAAAAAAACGGCGGCGATGATCATATAGCCGACCGGCCACAACAGACTCATGCCCAGGGTCACCAATCCCGCCGCGCCGGACTGCCCGAAGGAAAACAGCGACAGGACAAGCGTTGGGATCATGACCGGCAGGCAGCCGGCGATTCCGCCCGCCGCGGCGGCGATCCACAGAAACCGGTGGCGGCGGTGTCGGACGGCCCAGATCACGGCCCGCGCCGCGAGCATGCCCGCGAAGCCGGCCACGAACAGGATGAAAAAGCCGATGAAGCTGCTGAGGATCGAGCCCACCCCGCAGACCAGCGCCGCGGCAAGGAAGGCGACCGGAAAATCGTACCAGTAAGCCGTATCGAATACCTTCTGTTGCTCGCGCACGCAGGTCTTGCAACGGTACCCCACCGGTGTCCGCCGGGCGCATTGCGAGCAGATCGGCCGGCCGCAGCGGTTGCAGCGCAGGGTGGTCGGGCGGCCGGGGTGGTAGCTGCAGAACATCTCTTGTTCGTTCATCGTGGATCCATCCGATATCATTCTGCGGGTTGCGGGTTGCGGTTCAACCGGGCGGCGATATTCCGATAGAAATATCCGCGGCCCTGGGCGCGGATCAAACGCGCCGAAAGTTCCGACGACCGGATCAGAACCCGGTCGTGATTGAGCACTTCTTCCTGGTGCTGTCCGTCGCAGGAGAGCACCGCCGGCGCTTCGGTGTGGATCCGGATGGTCACTTCCGCGCCGTCCGGCAGCACGATCGCGCGTTCCACCGAGAGGTGGGGCGCCACCGGGATAAGCAGGATGTTGCGCAATTCGGGCGGCAGGATCGGTCCCCCGGCGGCCAGCGCATAGGCGGTGGAACCGGTCGGGGTGGCGGTGATCAACCCGTCTGCGGCGTAGGTCGTGAGCGGCTGCCCGTCGACGGCGGTTTCCAGGCGGATCATCTTCATCCCGCCCGAGCGCATGACGGCGCACTCGTTGATCACGTCCCATTCGCCGAGCACCCGCTCGGCGCGCTCCTGTTTCACATGCAACATCATCCGCATCTCGATCCAGTATTTGCCGGCCAATACCTGTTCCAGACGGGAAGTCCAGTTGTCGCGCTGCAATTCGGCAAGGAACCCGAGCCTTCCCAGATTGACCCCCAGGACGGGGATTTCCTTTTTCGAGCAGGCGTGGCTGACCCTCAACAGGGTCCCATCCCCTCCCAGAGCCACCACCATGTCAAACGGCTCGGCCCGTACGACGGCGGGGAATTCTTTTTGCGAATAGATTTTTACGCGGCTGGCGGGAAGGCGCGGTTGGATGAATGTGCTGATCTCCCGGGTGATGGTTTCCGCGTCGGAGATCGCCGGGTTGAAAACCAGGGCGATGCACTGCGGCATGGGGTGGGAAGTCTGATCGCTCATAATCTGGACCGATTATAGCAGGTGCCCCAAAGGCCATCACGCCAGGCGTTGATCGCAGGCCGCGCGATATCCGCACGCACGGCAGCGTTTCGGCTCGGTGTGCGAACGATCGACCGCGGCCGCGGATGCATCCGCCTGAATTTCCGCAAGGACCGCGGTTACCTCGTCGAGCAGCATTCCGGTGAAGGGAATTTCCACCGCGCGGTCCCGGTATTTCAATATGCCGTACGGCGGCATCCGGCCGAAATGCTCCTTGACCAGAAGCCCGTAGGCGGCCAGTTGATAAAGGTGGGAGGGATACGGTGTGACGGGCGCGGCGCCGCTTTTCATTTCGATCGGGATGATCCATCCGCCCTGATTAACCAGATAATCGGGCCGCCCGACCAGGGAGTAGTTCGCCGAAAAGAGCGTCCCCTCCGGTTTCCGCAGCCGCGCGGTATCGATATGGATCACGCGTCCGGCGGGAAACAGCAGCCGGTTTCGCTGCCAGCGGGATATCCCCCATACGATGATCGAGAGGATCAGCAGACCGAACGCGATTATCAGTATTCCCATGCGTGGTTATTCCCGGGCAGAGCGACGGATAGGCGGTCGCCGGACCTTGGTACCAGTATATCCACCACAGCCGGTAATCGCCCGGTGGAAATATGCCGGGGGTCAGGCGGGGTTCGATTTCAACCTTTGTTGCAGAACCAGGTACAAGGCGATTGACCCCGCCGCTGCGGCGTTGAGCGATTCGATCCTGCCGCGCATCGGCAGCCGCAGCAGCCGGTCGCAGGACTTGCGGACCAGCGGCCGCAAGCCCTCGCCTTCGCTGCCGATCACCAGCGCGAGCGGCCCCTTCAGATCCGCCTCCAGGAGCGATTCACCCGCGGAGTCCGCATCCAATCCCGCAACCCAGATCCCGCGGCGCTTGATTTCTTCGATCGCCTGGGCAAGGTTGGCCTGCGCGATTGCGAGGTGTTCGACGGCTCCCGCCGACGCGTTGACCACCGCGGGGGTCACCCCGGCCGCCCGCCGCAGCGGCAGAATCACGCCGTGGACTCCGGCCGCCTCCGCCGTGCGCAGGAGCGAAGCCAGATTCTGCGGATCCTGAATTTGATCGAGGATGAGCAGCAGCGCTTCCGGTCCCGCCGCTTCGGCCCGGGTCAGGATTTCCTCAAGCGGCGCGAGCGGATACTCGTCCGCCTGCAAGGCCACACCCTGGTGGTTTCCGCCCAGCCGGTCCAACACCGCCGGGGGAACCTTTTCCACGCGGATATTTTTCTTCCGGACCAGGGTGAGGATTTCTTCCAGCGGACCCTGCGCCCGCGCGCTATCGGCCAGCTGCAGAACGAAGGCCGTCCTCCGTCCCGCCCGCAGCACTTCACGCACGGCTTGGCGGCCATAGATCGATTCGCGGTTCATGGCCTGCCCGATCCCGTGGCCGCGGCACGCGATTCCCCCCGGCGAAGCGCGGGAGAATTCTCCGCAGGGCGGCATGTGGGAATTGTCCAAAACCGGCGGAGGTCGTTCTTGGGCTGATTAATTAAATGAAGAAGACGGTTGGAAGCGGCGTTCATGGTCGGTTTACTGGATTTTCCAGGTCGTTCCTTCCTTGCCGTCCTCCAATACAACGCCGATTTCGGCCAGCCGGTCGCGGATCGAATCGGAGAGCGCCCAATCCTTCCGCGCGCGGGCTTCGTTGCGCAACGCCGTCAGCAATTGGATCAGCGAGGATTCCCGCGCCTGCGAGCCGGTATCCCCTTTGGGCAGCAGACCCAGCACGTCCCCCGCCAGCTCGCGGTACAAGGCCGCGTACTGCTCCAGATCCTTCTGCCCCGGGGCCTTGTCCGAACCCAGGCGGGTATTAACCTCGCGCGTGAAATCGAAGAGCACCGCGATGGCGGCCGGCGCGTTGAAATCCTCGTCCATCGCCTGGCGGAAACGGCGCCGGATATCCTCCGCGAGATCGGATGCCGCTGAGCTTATCGGGGCGCTGGGCGGCGGCAGGGCCGCCGCCCGCCGGAGCAGCGCCGGATATCCCCCGACCAGCCGTTCCCAGCCGCGGCTGGCCCCCTGCATCGCCTCCTCCGAATAATCCAGCGGGCTGCGGTAGTTGCCAGACAGGATGAAGAAGCGGATCGCCTCGGGGTGGTAGCGGGCCAGCGCGTCCCGCAGCGAGACGAAATTGTTCAGGCTCTTGCTCATCTTCACGCCCCCCACCGTCAGGGACCCGGTGAGCAGCCAATAGCGCGCGAAGGGTTTTCCGGTCGCGGCTTCGGCCTGGGCGATCTCGCATTCGTTGTGCGGGAAGATGTTGTCCACGCCCCCGCCGTGAATGTCGAAGGTCTCGCCGAGATATTTCGTGCTCATCGCCGAGCATTCGATGTGCCAGCCCGGAAAGCCCCACCCCCACGGCGAAGGCCAGCGCAGGATATGTTCCGGCTCCGCTTTTTTCCAAAGCGCGAAATCTTCGGGGTTCCTTTTTTCCTCGCGCACCTCGACCCGCGCGCCCCCTGCCTGCTCTTCCAGGCGGCGGCCGGACAATTTGCCGTAAGCGGGAAACGAACGCACGTCGAAATACACCGAGCCGTTCCACTCGTAGGCATGCCCCTTTTCCAAAAGCCGTTTGACCCATTCGATCTGTTCCGGAATATGGGCTGAGGCGCGGGGGGAAATATCCGGCCGGAGAACTCCCAGCGCGTCCATCCCCTCGAAGTACTCGCGCGTGTAGCGCTCCACCAGTTCCATCGGTTCCACCCGTTCGCGCACCGCGCCCTTGAGGATCCGGTCCTCGCCGCTGTCGAGCAGATGCCCGACATCGGTGATGTTTTGAACGTAACGGACCTGATACCCGCTGTAGCGAAGGTAGCGCACGATCACGTCGAAGGAGACGTACGTCTTGGCGTGGCCGATATGGGTACTGGCGTACACGGTCGGTCCGCAGACGTAGATGTGGACCCGGCCTTCAATGACAGGCTGAAAGGGTTCGAGCTCGCGGGTCAGACTGTTGTATACGATTAAAGGCATGGCGCTCGTCCTGTTTCTGAAATTGGATTTATTGCGAATTGCCGGAAGGGGGGGTTGGGCTGTTATCGATTCGGGCGAAAATCATCCGTCCGGCGGAAGTTTGCAGGACTTTGGTGACGATCACGGTCATCGTCCGATCGATGTACTTGCGTCCCTCGTCGACGACGACCATCGTTCCGTCCTCCAGGTAACCCACCCCCTGCCCCGGCTCCTTGCCTTCCTGGATAAGGTAAACCGGAAGCGTTTCGCCGGGGAGGAAAATGACCCGGATGGCATTGGCCAGATCGTTCAGGTTGAGCACCACCACGCCCTGCAGTTCGGCCACCCGGTTCAGATTGTAGTCGTTGGTCAGAATCGGACAGTGCAGTTGTTTGGCGAGGACGATCAACTTTTCGTCCGTGTTGCGGACTTCCTCGATATCCAGATCCGTGACCCGCAGCGGGGTGCGATTGTCTTTTCGCAGCCGGTTGAGGACTTCCAATCCGCGCCGCCCACGCTGATGCCGGATCGGTTCGGAGGAATCGGCGATGTATTGGAGTTCGTTCAATACAAAGCGTGGGACCAGCATGGTGGCCTGCAGGAAACCGGTCGCGGCGACGTCCGCAATCCGCCCATCGATGATGACGCTGGTGTCGAGCAGAATGGTCCGTTCTTCGGGGATGGGAGCCGGTGTGGATCGCGAGAGCCTCGCCCCGAACATGGCAAACAAATCATTCTGGCGCATCACGAACAACGTCACGCCCAGATAGCAGAAGAAGATCGCGCAGACGAAAGGCAGGAAATTCCCGAACGGCGGAGGGAGGAGCGAAAGCGGCAGAGAAGCCAGCGCGCCGACGATTAATCCCGCCACCAGACCGATCATGGCGGCCGAAAGCGACTCGGCCGGCATCAGGGAGAGTGTCTTCCGAAGGGCGCGCAACGGGCGGGTGGTCAGATACGGCGTGAGGATCAGGCCGGTCAGGGCGCCCAAGGATGCGAACAGCGACGCCCAGCGCTCGCTCTCGCCCGGCACCTGGGCCAGATCGGCCAGCCGGACGCCCAGGAAGGCGCCGCCGACTATCAGGATCATCATCCCAATGATGCGAAAGGAGAATTCGATGCTCATCGTCGACCCTAAAAAAGAAAAGGCGAAAGCAGATGGCCGCTTTCGCCTAGCAAATATCATTTCCCCAGTCGAACCCGGGGGAAGAAAGCCAAGCTACGATCAGAACAAGCGCGATAAGGCCAACTGCAATAAATGGAAAATGATGCTTTTGATGATAGCACGCCGGAGTGGCAAAGTCAAAGCCGCTGGTTTCCAGTCTTTCCGCCGCAGTGCCTCGACCACGAAAACATATCCCTCCAGAGGCCTTTGGTATACTGCAAGCGGTTTTTCGGGAGGATATTGTGCGCTCCACAGGGATGCTGTTTCGCTGGTTTTCGATTGCGATCATGCTGGCGACCGCGACGCTGGTGCTCTTCGAGCTGGTCAGCTACAGCCACGAACAGACGCGGATTCCGCGCGGCGTGACGATTGCCGGCTTATCGGCCGGCGGGATGACCTCGCAGGAAACCATGCAGATGCTGCTGCAGGTCTACAGCCAGCCGATTGAAGTCCGCTACAACGCAAGCACCTTTTACATCCTCCCCTCCCAGGTCGGTTTTTCCCTCGATACCACCAGCATGCTGGCCGCGGTCGATGCCTACGAAACACTGCTCCCGTCCTGGGAAGGCTTTTGGGCGTTCCTTTGGAATTCCCCGGCCGATGCGCATTCGATCCCGATCAAAGCGGAGTATTCACGGACCCAGCTGGCGGCCCTGATGGAAGACATCGCCGCACGGTATGACCTGCCCCCCATCCCGCCCCAACCGGAACCGGGCCGCCCCTTCTTCAAGGCCGGTACGCCGGGAACCGTGCTGGACCAGGAACATGGGGCGGAACTCATCGTCGAGGCATTATTCTCGCCGAACAATCGCAGGGTCGACCTTCCGGTTGTTTCCAATCAACGCAGCCTGCCGTCGCTTGAGTCGCTCGATACCCTGATCAAGCAATTGACGGCCGTCAATAATTATTACGGATTGATCGACGTTTACATGGTCAACCTGCAAACCGGGCAGGATCTGCACCTGATCCATATGAACGGCGAAGATTTCACGGGCGATCCCGACGTGGCCTTTACCGCCGTCAGCACGATAAAAATCCCGATCCTGCTGGCCACCTTTGTCCATCGGGACCTGCCGCTGGACGCGGAAACGGAGAAATGGCTTAAAGACATGCTTGGGCTGCAATCCGGCAACGATCCCGCCGACTGGCTGATGCAAAGCCTGGACCCGGCACGGGGGCCGCTGATCGTGACCCAGGCCCTGCGGGACATGGGATTGGTGAACACCTTTATCGCCGGATATTTCAAACCGGGCTCCGGACTGCTGGAAGCGATTAAAACCCCTGCCAACCAGCGAACGGACATCCAGACCGATCTTGACCCCTATAACCAGACTACCGCCATGGATATGGGTTTGCTTATGCAGGACATCTATCAGTGCTCTCAAGGCGGCGGTACCCTGTTGATGACGTTCGCCGGAAAAATCACCCCCGCAGAATGCGGCACGATGCTGGACCTGCTCTCGAACGATCCCATCGGAGTGTTCATCCAGGCGGGCGTGCCCGAGGGCACCAAAGTCGTCCACAAGCACGGCTGGGACCCAGGCATCTTCCACACCTACGGGGATGCCGCCATCGTTTACACCCCTGGCGGGAATTACGTACTCTCCATTTTCCTGTGGCAGGAAGACTGGCTCCTGTGGGACGTCGGATCGCGCACCATCTCGGAAGTTTCCAAGGCGGTTTATAACTACTTCAATCCCCCAACCGGCACCCTCTGACCGCCGATCCGCCTATGTTCCACGTGAAACAATCCCGCCGGGAGTGGGGTAAAATCCCCCCGCCTCCCACCCGCCCTCCGGCCTTCGAGACGAGGATATGAATAAACGCCCAGTTTGCGACTACGAAAATTCAGATTATCAGGCGACCTTTTGGGACAGCGGTACCCGCCGGTACGAAGACCTGTGTGAAGCCCGGGTGATCCGGCGCTTGATGCCCCGCAAAGGCCGGCTGCTCCTCGAATTGGGCGCCGGCGCGGGCCGCAACTCGCTCCGTTATGAGGGTTTCGAGAAACTTGTCCTGCTGGATTATTCCCGGACCCAACTCCGGCTGGCGCGTGAGAGGCTTGGCGATTCCGGGCGGTTCCTGTATGTCGCAGCCGATGTTTACAGCACGCCTTTCACATCCGGCCTGTTCGACGCCGCGACCATGATCCGCACCCTTCATCATATGTCGGATCCGCCGGCCGCCCTGCGTGAAGTCCGCCGGGTGCTCGCCCCGCAATCCGCCTTCCTGCTGGAATTCGCGAACAAGCGCAATTTTAAGGCTATCCTGCGGTATCTTCTGCGCCGCCAGGCGTGGAATCCCTTTTCCCCGGATTCCGTGGAATATCTGCCATTGAACTTCGATTTCCATCCGCGGTCGGTCCGCGGCTGGCTGTCCGATAGCGGATTCCGGGTCCGCGACCAGGCCACCGTCTCCCACTTCCGGATCGGCCTCTTGAAGCGAGCGATTCCCGCCGGGGTGCTCGCTTCCCTGGATTATCTGCTCGGGTTTACGGGAAACCTATGGCAATATTCCCCCAGTGTGTTTGTCCTGGCGCAATCGGATTCCACCGGTCCGACGGAACCGGCGGGCTTCTTCCGATGCCCGAACTGCGGCAATCCGGACCTAAAGCAGGATCCGCAGCCTTCATCGGGCTGCTTGGTTTGTGAGCAATGCAAAAGGCGCTACATGATTCGGGACGGGATTTACGACTTTAAAGAACCACTGCCCTTATAAGGAAGCCAATTCCAAATTAAATCCGCAATGTCATCCGCCGCCTGGGGTTTGGCGATCCGTTTGCAGGCCGTGGCCGCGCTTTCCCGTAATTTGGGATTCGCAATCCATCGCCGGACGGCCCGCGCCGTTCGTTCGGTTCCGGGTGCCCACCGGCCCGCCCCTTCTTCGACCACGTAGCGGACATTCCCATCTTCCTGCCCCGGGATCCGGCTGTTGAGCACCATCGGCAATCCGCAGGCGAGCGCTTCACTGATCGTTCCGGGGCCGGCTTTGGTAACCAGAATATCCGCTGCATTCATAAAATCCGGCATATTGTTTACAAAGCTGTAAACAAAAAACGGAACCGTCCAATCCGCGGATTCCATCCGCTGCTTCAGCTTCTCGTTGCGTCCGGTGATCACCACCAGCGCGCATTCCGGGCTGGTGTAGGAGATATTGCGCGCCGTGTCGTACAGCGGCCCCATCCCCTCGGCCCCGCCCACCATCAGGACGACCGGCCGGTTTTCCGGCCAGCCCAATTTCCTCCGCAGGGTTTGTTTGTCCTCGGTCATGACGAACTTCTTGCTGATGGGAAGCCCCAGCAGCTTGACCTGTTCGGATTTCAATCCATTATGAAGCGCGCTGCGGCGCACGTGCTCGGTGGGTACGACGCATATATCCACCCGTCGGTAAAACCAGTAATTGGGTGCCGTGACAAGATCGGTTACCGCCGTGATCCAAGGCGGGTGGTGTTTCCCGAGCGCGCGGATGACCGGGGCGCTGAACAGCGGGTGTACGCAAAATCCCAGATCCATTGGATGTTCGCGGACCAGCTGCTTGGCGGCGGGCCGGATCCACGGCCAGAGCGAATCCATCATGAACACAGCCCGGCGCCGTCCGTCGGCCATCCGGTAGCCGAGTCCCCACAAGTTCGGCAGCTTCACCATGGCCGGGTAAAGTTCCGGCGCCTTGTTCAACGGATACGGGGCGTAGGCTTTAAAGACATCGACCATGTCCAGTTCGAATTCGCCCGGGTGCTTGTCTTCCAGCGATTCGATCACCGCCTGCGCCGCGCTCCGGTGCCCGCCCCCGGTGTCGGAAAAGAGGACAAGGATTTTAGGTTTTCGAGGCGTCGGTGGGAGAGTCATTTAATCCTCGATGCAGGATGTGCTTGATCCGTTTCGCCAGATCGCGGCGCTCCAACAGAATCCGGTGCCCGCATCCCTGGCATTGGATGCCGATGTCCGCCCCCAGCCGGACAACTTCCCACTCCCGGCTGCCGCAGGGATGCGGCTTTCGCAATTGGACGACGTCGCCCAGGGAAAGATCAGCCAGCATGGCGCCATTATAATCACACCCGGCGGCGTTTGCGCATGATCCGCATGGTAGAATATTATTGCAGCCTTTTTTTGGAGGTGCACCATGGACGAACAGAAAATCACGGGTTCCTTCACCGTCAAGAAGGGTCTGGCTCAGATGCTCAAAGGCGGAGTGATCATGGACGTGGTCACTCCCGAGCACGCGAAAATCGCCGAGGCCGCCGGCGCCTGCTCGGTCATGGCGCTCGAACGCGTCCCGGCGGATATCCGCGCCGACGGCGGCGTGGCCCGCATGAGCGATCCGGGGTTGATCCAGCAGATCATGGAAGCCGTCTCGATCCCGGTCATGGCCAAGTGCCGGATCGGGCATTTCGTGGAAGCGCAGGTGCTGGAAGCCATCGGCGTCGATTACATCGACGAGTCCGAAGTGCTCACCCCGGCGGACGAAGAGCATCACATCTACAAACACGATTTTAAGATCCCCTTCGTCTGCGGCTGCCGCAACCTCGGGGAAGCGTTGCGGCGCATCGGGGAGGGCGCGGCGATGATCCGCACCAAGGGCGAAGCCGGGACCGGGGATGTGGTCGAGGCGGTCCGTCACGCCCGCGCCGTATGCGGGGAAATTCGCCGCCTGCAAAATCTTCCGGACGAGGAACTGATGGCGTTCGCCAAAGCGATCGGCGCGCCCTTCGAACTGGTGAAGGAAACCCGGTCGCTCGGCCGGTTGCCGGTGGTGAATTTCGCCGCCGGCGGCGTGGCAACCCCGGCCGATGCCGCGCTGATGATGCAGCTGGGAATGGATGGCGTGTTCGTCGGATCCGGAATTTTTAAATCCGGCGATCCGGCCAAGCGCGCCGCGGCGATCGTCAAGGCGGTCACGCATTTCCGCGACGCCAAGATCATCGCCGAAGTCAGCCGCGATCTCGGCGAGCCGATGGTCGGCCGGCAGATCTCCGCCATCCCCAAAGAGGAACTCCTCGCCGGCCGGGGTTGGTAATGTCCGGATCGTTCCGGATCCGGCGCGGTACAAGCGCCGACATTCCGGTGATCACGCGTCACCGGCTGGGGATGTTCACCGAAATGAGAATCGGCGATCCTTCGGATTTCGATGCCTACGCATCGGAGTTCAGGGAATTCGCTTCGCAGGCGATGACCACCGGCGCTTTCCATTCCTGGCTGGCCGAAACCGAATCGGGGGAGATCGTCGGCGGAGGCGCGATCATGGTCGTCCCCTGGCCGGCCAGCCCAAACGCGCGAAAACAGCAGCGGGCATTTCTCCTCAACGTATTCACCGAGCCCGCTTTTCGCCGGAAGGGGATTGCCCGTTCACTGGTGCAAACCATGGTGGACTGGTGCCGCGGGCAGGGCTTCGGCTCGGTTTTCCTGCACGCCAGCGATGCCGGCCGCCCGCTTTATCAATCGCTGGGATTTCATCCGACTACGGAACTGCGCTTCGACTTTTAACCATGATCATCGGCGTCCTCGCCCTGCAGGGCGATTTTGAAGAGCACATTTTTAAGCTCAGCGGCATGAAGGTGCCCGCCGTCGAAGTCCGCCTTCCCGCGGACCTGGCCGGGCTTTCCGGTCTGATCATTCCGGGCGGGGAAACGACCACCTTCCGCAATCTGTCGCTCGCGTTCGGCATGATCGAACCGCTGCGGGAGTTCGGGAAACACCATGCCCTGTGGGGAACCTGCGCCGGAGCGATTGTCCTGGCGCGCGACATCGGGAGCGAACAATCCGTGCTCGGGTTGATGGATATTTCCGTCAAACGCAATGCCTTCGGCCGGCAGTTGAATTCGTTCGAAACCGACCTGGAGATCCCCGCCCTTCCGCCCGCCGATCCCCATTCCTTTCATGCCGTTTTCATACGCGCGCCCGCAATCGTCCGCGCCGGAAAGGGTGTCGAGGCGCTGGCCCGTCTGCCGGACGGCACGATTGTCGCCGCCCGCCAAAAAAATTATCTGGCGACCTGTTTCCATCCCGAACTCACGGGCGACGACCGGATCCACCGGCTCTTCCTCGACATGGTCGAGGCGGCGGGTTGAGCATGGTGCACAGCTTCGACATCCGCGATCTGCCCTCGCTCCGGACACTTGCGCAGCGCGGCATCGGCTTGGATTCCCCGACCTGTCTTACTCAGGACCTGCATATTCTTCGCACCGCCGTCCTGGCGCAGCTGTTTCCGGAGTTGATCCCGGAGACATTGATCCTCGAGCGGCGGAACGGCGCGGCGGGGATGGCCCAGCTCGGCCATCGGCGCGGGGACGCTTCCTCGCGTCTGCGATTTCTCGCGCCGCGCGAGCTTTTCCTGGACGATCGGGAAACCGAATTAATGGAAGCGTTGTTGCATTTGGCCGGCCGCCGGCAAGCTCAGCATATTCTCGCCGATGCGGAAGAGAAGACCGATGAATCCGGTTTCCTCCGCAGGGCGGGATTTTCGATTTACGCCCGGCAGGATATTTGGAAGGGCACACCGCCGTTTCCCCGGCCGCCCTCGGCACCGAAAGGGGATTTCCACCCGCTGCTTTCGGCCGACACGCCCGCCACACATGCGCTATACTGTTCCATTGTGCCGGCGTTGGTGCATCAGGTGGAAGGATTCCCGCGGCGGCCGAAGGGATGGCTGATCTACGAGGAAGGCGAGCTGGTCGGGTTCTTCCATCTGCGCTCCGGTCCACGCGGATTGTGGATGGAACCCGTTTACCACCCCGGAGCACGGAATGCCGCGGAGTGGATCGCGTTCTGGCTGGGCGGGCTCGACCTCCCGCCGCAGGTTCCGGTATACGTCTGTGTGCGATCCTATCAGGACTGGGTGGGACCAATCCTTCACGACAACGGATTCTCCCTGATGAGCCGGCGGGCGGTGCTCATCCGCCGCGTGGTCGTCCCGGTCCCAATCGCGGAAGGCCTGCCGCTTTCGGTGGGGGAAAAACCCGTTCCCCAGGCCTCCACCTACACGTCACCGGTCAATCGGAACTCCTATGACTCCGCAACGTCGCATCACCGATAACCTCGATATCTTGCTGAGCGTCCTGCCCGAGGGGATCAGCTCGGCGCTGCGCAAAGACGGCCGCTGGGATGTCCTTCAGGAGATCATCCTCGATCTCGGCCGGGTCCCCACCGCGCGCTACCTGGACGGGGAAACAGTGCTCGACGAACACGAAGTCATCCCCGAAAGCATTGAGTACGTCGTCAGCCGGATCGGGGATTTCGACGCCGACAACCGGGCCGGCATGGAACGGACGCTCCACCGCATTTCCGCCATCCGCAACCGCCGCGGGCATATCGTCGGGCTGACTTGCCGGGTGGGCCGGGCGGTCTATGGAACGATCGACATCATCCAGGACCTCGTCGTATCCGGAAAAAGCATCCTGCTCCTGGGCCGTCCGGGGGTCGGGAAGACCACCATGCTGCGCGAAGCGGCGCGCATTCTGGCCGAAACCAAGCGGGTGGTTATCGTCGACACCTCGAACGAAATCGGCGGCGATGGCGACGTCCCGCATCCGGCGGTCGGCCGGGCGCGGCGGATGCAGGTGCGCACCCCCTCGCTCCAGCACGAAGTGATGATCGAGGCGGTGGAAAACCATAATCCGGAAGTGATCGTCATCGACGAGATCGGCCGGGAACTGGAAGCGGCCGCCGCGCGGACGATTGCCGAACGCGGCGTGCAGCTCATCGGCACAGCCCATGGGAACACCATCGACAATATCCTGCTCAATCCGACCCTGGCCGACCTGGTCGGGGGGATTGAATCGGTCACACTTTCGGATGAGGAAGCCCGCCGGCGGGGAACCCAGAAGACCGTTTTGGAACGCCGCGCTCCCCCAACCTTCGAGATCTTGGTGGAGATCCAGGACCGCGAACAGCTGGCGGTGCATCACGATGTCTCCGCTGCGGTCGACGCCATTTTGCGCGGCCGCCCCCTGCCCCCGCAGCTGCGTTACGTCGACGAGCAGGGGGAAGTCCATAAAGAGACTGCCGCTCCGGCGGTTCCCGCGGGACGCGAACGCGCCCGCCGCAGCCCGTCCTCCGAAATGTCGATGCCCTGGAGCGGCACCCCGCGCCCGTACGAACCCAGCCCGGCCGCCGACAGCCTGCCATACTCTCCCACCCCGCCGCACATCCCGCCCTCGCGCTCCCGCCCGGTCCGCGTCTACCCGTACGGCGTGGCGAAGAACCGGCTGGAGCAGGCGGCGCGCTACCTGCAGGTGCCCGCGACGGTGGTCGGGGATGCGGGCCAGGCCGAGGCGATCGTCACCATAAAATCCTATTACCGCCGGCGGCCGCAGTTGATTGAGGACGCGGAACGCGGCGGCACGCCGATCTATGTTCTGCGCTCCAATACCGCCGGGCAGATGGAGCATTTCCTTTCCGACCTTTTTGACCTGGGGCACACCCCCTCGGCCAACCATTCCCTCGATTCGGCGATGCAGGAAACGCAGCAGGCGATCGACGAAATCCTGAACGGGTCGCGTTCGATCGACCTCGCCCCCACCTCCGCTTATATCCGCCGGCTGCAGCACCAGATGGCCCGCCAGGCCAATCTGCTTTCCCAATCCTTTGGAAAGGAGCCGCGCCGCGGCGTGCGCATCTACCGCAGCTGATGACACCCCCAAAGGAATCGGGTTTCTTCATCACTCTGGAAGGCCCCGAGGGGAGCGGCAAATCCACACACGCATCGCGCCTCGCGGAATATCTGCGCAGCAAGGGCCGCGACGTGCTGCTCACCCGCGAGCCGGGCGGAACCGCGATCGGCGACCAGATCCGCGCGATTCTCAACGATCACGCCAACACGGCGATGCATCCGCGCGCGGAAATCCTACTTTTCTGCGCGTCGCGCGCCCAATTGGTCAGCCGGATGATCCGCCCGCACCTGGCGCGCGGCGGGACAGTGGTGTGCGACCGCTATTCGGATTCGACCCTGGCGTATCAGGGGTACGGGCACGGTTTGGACCTGGGGATACTGCGCACGATCAGCCACTTCGCCACCGAAGGACTGATGCCGAATATGACTTTGCTGCTCGATCTTCCGGTTGAGGTCGGACTCGCCCGGCGCAGGCGGAGCGACAGCGATTGGAACCGCTTGGATGCGCTCGAGGTGGAATTCCACCGCAGAGTACGCCAGGGGTATCTGGGTTTATCGCGCGAGGAACCCGGACGCTGGATACGGATTGACGCGGAGCAGGAAGAGGAAGCGGTCTGGGGGGAGATTGAAAAATCGGTTTCCATCCGGCTGAAGGCCGGTGCCTAAGCCGGTCAATCTTCGAGATCGCCGAGTCCGCCGGAGTCCATTCCCCCGCCCAGATCCGGCATCGATTTTTCAATCTGCTCCGGATCCTCGCCGTCTTCCAGACGGTCGACGGCCTCGTGGAAATCCGGCCCCATCTCTTCGCCCAGTTCACTGCCCATGCGGCGCATCATTCTGGCCATGGCGCGGGGATCATTTTCATCAACGTCGCCCCAGGCCGTAGGGTCCGCAAGATTCTCCAGGCGGCTTTCCTCGGAGCGGGCGAACCGAATGCGTGAAATCCGCCGCTCAAGGCGTTTCCCGCCGCATTCCGGGCAGGCGGGTTGAATTTTTCCGTAGTCCGAGTAGGATTGGAACACCGACACGCGGCGTTGGCAATCCAAACATCGGTAATCATACAAAGGCATAATGAACCTCCGCCGGGATTAACATCCCGGAGGATATTATAGCAAGAGGGAAGCATGGTTTACGACAGTTTCGAGCGGATACACATTCCTTTATTGATCATCCTTTCCGGGACCGCCGGATCCGGAAAAGACAGCGTCGTCCGCCGGATGATGGAACGCGGTGTGCCTTTCGAATTCGTGGTCAACCTAACCTCGCGTCCGCCGCGGCCCGGGGAAATCGACGGGCGGGATTACCGGTTCGTGTCGGATGCCGATTTTGCGGAAATGATCCGCAAGGATGAGTTGCTGGAACATGCCGTGGTCTACGGCCAGTTCAAGGGAGTCCCCAAACGCCCGGTGCGCGAGGCGATGGAATCCGGCAAGGATGTCATCCTCCGGGTCGACATCCAGGGGGCGGCTACGGTCCGCCGCCAATGCCCGGGAGCGGTTTCGATCTTTTTGACGGCCGCCTCCCCCGAAGAACTGAAACGCCGGCTGGTCGCGCGCGGCGCCGACTCCGCGGAACAGGTGGAACTCCGCCTGCGGACGGCATCCGAGGAGATGAAGCGCGTTCCCGAATTCGATTATTGCGTGGTCAATGCGGATGGCCGCCTGGAAGAGGCGGTTGATTCGATTATCTCCATCATCCGGGCGGAGCACTGCCGAACGTCGCCCCGGAAGGCCGTGCTGTGATTCCATCCCCGGCAATGCCCGCTGCTCCGCGCGCCCGGGCGGTCCCGGTGCCGGGCGCAAAACCGGTCTTCACGTATGTGATACTGGCGGTCACCTGCTTGGTCTATCTCGGGCAAGTGATCTTCGGCGATGCTTTCACGTTTTACGGGTTAAAGATCAATCAGAACATCCTGGCCGGCGAGTATTGGCGCCTGATCACCCCGATCTTTTTCCACGCCAGCCCGCTGCATATTTTCTTTAATATGTATGCGCTCTACAATGTCGGCCGGCAGATCGAACCGCCGCTGGGATATGCACGGTTTTTGATGATCTATTTTTTCTCCGGCATCGCCGGAGGGTTCGCCAGTTTCCTGTTCACGCCGTCCTACTCCCTTGGCGCATCCGGCGCGATCTTCGGCCTGATCGGCGCCCTGGCCGTTTTCCTTTACCGGCATAGGCGGCTGCTCGGATCTATCGGCCGCTCGATGCTTTATAACGTCATCTTCATCATCGTGATGAACCTGGTGATCAGTTTTTCCCCGGGGATCGATCTGTGGGGGCATATCGGCGGCCTGACCGCGGGTGCGGCGCTGGCCTGGATGCTCGGCCCGGAGTGGAAATTGGAGATCGATCCCTACACGGGCAATCCGTACGCCGTGGACCGCCATCCTTTTTCGCGGCGTCTGCCGCTCGCCTTCTTCCTCATCCTCGCGATCTATCTGGCCGCCCTTTGGCTGCTCGTGCGATAAGCGTATAATCCGCCCCATGTCGATCAACTCCCATTCCTTGCGCCCGCGCTGGCTGACTTTTTTCCTGGTGTTGGATTTCATCGGCCTGGCGCTGTTCCTTCTTGGAATGCAGCCGTGGCTGTTCGGTTTGGATCGCTCGCCGGTCATCGGCTACCTCCAGGTGGTGGTATTTCTTTTCGGGTTGGGTTGCGTGGTCCTCGCTTCTTTCGCGGTAGAAAAACTACTCCGTCCATCCGACCAGCCGGTCACCATCCGCGAGGATGTCGGCGCCCGGTTATGCGCCACAGGCTACGTGCTGGTGGCGATCTCCTGCACCGCGGATCTGATCGGACTGGGGAGTCATCCCCTGCCGGGATCCCCGCACCTGGGAACGCTGCAAAGCATCGGATTATTCTTCGGGGCGGCCATGATCATGGTCGGCTTGGCGATGTATCACCCGCGCAAACAAAAACCCCGCGCTTCCGGATCGTGATTTTCCCTCCGCCATCCGCATTTTCCGTAAAATCCCCCTCCCTCGCAATCCTGTGTGCTGGTAGAATCCGGAATGGAAATTCCTTAATGGCGGCTTTTCGTCCTGCGGATTCCCAATAGTTCCAATCCCTGTATCGGCAACCTCATCTGCCCCATAGGTCCAAGCATGCCCGCGATCGAACCCAACTGCATCACCGTCCGGGGAGCCCGGGAACATAACCTTAAGGACGTCACGCTCCGGCTTCCGCGCGACAAATTCATCGTCTTTACCGGCGTCTCGGGTTCCGGGAAATCCTCCCTCGCCTTCGACACCCTCTACGCAGAAGGCCAGCGGCGCTACGTGGAATCCCTTTCCGCGTACGCCCGCCAATTTCTCGGACAGATGGAAAAGCCGCATGTCGATTACATCGGCGGGTTAAGCCCCGCGATTGCGATCGAACAAAAGGCGGTTTCCAAAAATCCGCGCTCGACCGTCGGTACCGTGACGGAGATCAGCGATTATCTGCGCGTCCTGTTCGCGCGCGCCGGATCGCCTTTCTGTCCGAACTGCGGCCGCCCGGTCACCCGCCAGACCTCAACCCAGATCGTGGATCAGATCCTCGCCCTGCGGCCGGGCACCAAGCTTCTCCTCCTGGCGCCGGTCGTGCGCAAGCGGAAGGGAACCCACGAGGACGTGCTGCTGGACGCCAGGGCCAGCGGCTTCCAGCGGGCGCGGGTAAACGGGGTGGTGACGGAATTGGATCAGACGATCCGCCTCGCGAAAACCCGCAAACACGATATCGAGATCGTCATCGACCGGCTTGTACTCCCGGACGAACCCGATCCGGATTTCCGCATCCGCCTGGCGGATTCGGTCGAGACCACCCTGCGGGTGGGGAACGGATCCGTCGTCATTTCCACCGGCACGCGCAAAGAACTCGAAATGAGCGAGCAGAACGCGTGCGCGCACTGCGGCATCTCGTTCCCCGAACTCTCCCCGCCGATGTTCTCCTTCAACTCCCCGCTGGGTATGTGTCCCGAGTGCAACGGGCTGGGTTTGAAATTCAACTTTGATCCGGACAAATTCGTCTACCCGGAAAAATCCATCGCCGATGGCGCGATCCGCGCCTGGGGCGCGGTTAAAACTTCCAAATCGGCGCGCATGATCGCGGTGAATTTCGCGCGGCACTACAAATTTTCGCTCAATACGCCCTGGAAGCAACTGCCCGAGAAAGCCCGCAAGGGGATGCTCCACGGCGACGAGCATGTCCGGGTGCGGTGGGAATGGGGCAACGAGAAGGGCGGCCAAGGCTCCTGGGAATCCACGTACGAAGGGGTCATTCCCGCGATCGCCCGCCGCTACCATCAAACGCAATCAGAGGGCATGCGCGAGTGGTATTCGCAGTTCATGTCGTACCAGGAATGCTCCGTTTGCCACGGGTCCCGGCTCCGCCCCGAAGCGACGTCGGTCCGGTTCGCCCGCAAGACGATTGTCGAGGTGAACGCACTCTCGATCGGCGAAGCCCTTCGCTTTTTTTCCAACCTGGAGCTCTCGTCCGAGCAGTCGCAGATCGCGGGGGAACTGCTCAAAGAAATCGTCGCGCGGCTCGAGTTTTTAATGAACGTCGGGCTGCATTATCTGACGCTGGAACGCTCCGCCCCGTCGCTTTCCGGCGGCGAAGGCCAGCGCATCCGGCTGGCCTCGCAGATCGGTTCCGGGTTGGTGGGGGTGATGTACATACTCGATGAACCGTCGATCGGGCTGCACGCCCGCGACAACCGGCGGCTGCTGGAATCGCTCATCCGGCTGCGCGATCTGGGAAACACGGTCATCGTCGTGGAGCACGACCGCGAGACGATCGAGGCCGCGGATCATGTTGTTGATTTCGGGCCGGGGGCGGGGATTCTCGGCGGGCGGATCGTGGCATCCGGCAAGCCCAAAGACATCGCCCGCAACCCGGAGTCGATCACGGGGAAATATCTCAGCGGCGAGCGGATTGTGGCGGCCGGCACCCGCCAATCCGAACACGCCAACGGCCGGCGTTCCCCCAACGGGCATTGGCTGGCGATCCACGGCGCGCGCCACAACAATCTAAAAAACATCGATGTCCGTTTTCCCGTCGGCTTGTTCACCTGCGTCACCGGCGTTTCCGGCTCCGGGAAATCCTCGCTCATCGCCGAGACGCTGTATCCGGCGCTGGCGGCCCGTCTGCACGGCGCGCTTGAAAAACCGGGCGCGTTCCGGAAGATCGAAGGATTGGACTATTTCGACAAGGTGATCGACATCACCCAGGATCCGATCGGCCGGACCCCGCGATCGAATCCCGCCACCTACATCGGAGTCTATTCCGAGATCCGCGATGTCTTCGCCGAGATTTCGGAATCCAAGGCCCGCGGATATACCGCCGGGAGGTTTTCCTTCAATGTGCGCGGCGGACGCTGCGAAGCCTGCCAGGGTCATGGAAAGAAACGCGTGGAAATGCATTTCCTCCCGGATGTGTGGATTACCTGTGACGTGTGCAAGGGAACCCGCTTCAACCGCGAAACCCTTCAGGTGAAATTCAAGGGGCGATCGATTTCCGATGTACTGGAGCTGGATGTCGTCGAGGCGTTGGAGATGTTCGGTGCGTTTCCCGGGATTTCCCGCCTGCTGGGCACTTTGAAGGATGTCGGGCTGGAATACATCAAATTAGGGCAATCCGCGACCACCCTCTCGGGCGGAGAAGCGCAGCGCGTCAAGTTGGCCAAGGAATTAAGCAAACTATCAACCGGCCGGACGCTCTATATCCTCGACGAGCCGACCACCGGATTGCACTTCGCGGATATCCAGAAACTCCTGGATGTTCTGCACCATTTGACCGATGCGGGGAACACGGTAATCGTCATTGAACACAATCTGGACGTGATAAAAACCGCCGATTGGATCATCGACCTGGGCCCGGAAGGCGGACTTGGCGGGGGTGAGATCGTGGCGTGCGGCACACCGGAGGAAATCTGCGGAGTTAACAATTCTTTTACGGGATCGTCGCTGCGTCCGGTTCTTCTGAAATGAGCCGGACGCCGATTTGACATCCGGGGGATATTCTTCTATACTTTGGTCACCTTCTCTATCGGAGGAAAACCGCCATGAGCGGAGAGGATCGACAATTCACGTAAATCCAATTTGGCACGGGGCCCTACGCCCGCGTGCCTTTTTTTTTCCAAGGAGGCGCCTATGGATTACGGAATGATCGGAAAAATCGAAAAAGCCAAGCGCTACGCCCAGGAACCCGATCGCTTTCATTTCGATGCTTTTGCCATAACGTTCCGCGGCGATAACAACAACCATCAGGTCAAGTTCGAACAAGGTCATTGGCAATGCGATTGCGAATTTTTCCATCTGCGCGGAGTATGCTGCCACACAATGGCGTTGGAGCGCATTCTGGATAAAATGCTGCCGGTCTCTTCTGCAGCTTAGCATCCGCCGCCAAATAATTTCCGATATCTCCGCCGATTTACCGGCAGTGTTTCCGTCCGCCACCGGGCAATGGTCTGCCCTTGAACATCTCCCTCCTTCCGTACGTCCCTTCATCGTAATATGCTAGAATTTCTTTCCAGGCGAATGGATGATTGCCATACCCGTCATTTTCCTATTGACCATCGGCGCCCTGGCCACATTTTTCCTCCCGCCGCAGCGGCGTAGCCTGCACATCGCCGTCGCGCTTGTCCCGGCGGCGGCTTTTGGCGCGCTTTTCTTGCGGCTTCCGATACCCGATTCTTTTTCCATCGCATGGTCTCCGGCCGCCCTTTTCCCGGATCCCCTGGGGTTCCTGGCCTCGGCGCCGTCCGTTTCCTTCGCGGCTTATTTTTGCTGCCTGTTGCTTTTAATTGAGTGGACCCGCCCCCTGCGCCACAGCTCCGGCCGAACCTCACACCTGGTAATTTATCTGTTGACCATCGCGGGAATCACCGCTTGTTTTGCCTCCACCCCCTTGGCGGTCGTCATCTCCTGGTCGTTGATCGATTTGCTTTCGTTTCTGGCAATTCTCTTTCTAAAAAACCCCGTGGAGATCGGCGCAAGCGGGATCTCCTCCTCCCTCTCGCAATCGATGGGAGTTCTCGCCATCAATATGCTCGGCAATATCCTGGTTGTGTTTTCGTTGTTCATGGGATCGCCCGGAACGGGTTCGGATTGGGGAGTGCTGTGGAACGCTTCGCAATTTAACCTTGCTCCAATCCTTTTCCTATCCGGGATTCTCCTCCGCATACTCCTGGCACCCATCCAATTTACTTTTTCCCGGTTTTCAACCACTTCGACCGGTACGGAAATCCTGTTGCGGATCGTCTCCCCCGCGGTGGGTCTCTGCCTTCTGTCGAAAATCTGGCCGTCCCAACCGGGAATAGCCGGTGCGGGCTGGGGATTTTCATGGCCGGTCATTCCCCTTATCGTCGTAATTCTGGCGGCCGGATGGCAGTGGAGCATATCGGCTTCTCCGTTTGGACGCCGTGATGTTTTTTTTCTCATCCTTCCGAGCTTCGCGCTGCTCTCGGCGATTGCCAACCCCGCCGCGTCCGGCCTTTTTCAGGCAGCCGGGGGTATGTTGATCCTCTGCGGGGGGATTCTTCTCGCATATGTAGGGTATCTCCCCCACAGACGGTGGATGGCGGCCTTCCCGGTCATTCTGGGAATCCTATTGTCGGGTATTCCATTCTCACCCGTATCCGTCTGGAGTTCGGCGGTTTATCCGGGTCTGCTTACTCCATCCGAATTCCCCGTGTTGGTTTCCCTGCTCCTTTGCCACATCTTCGTCGTTTGCGCCGTTTTCCGGCTGGCGTTCGAACCGGTGGATGCCTTTCCGTCCAACGAACCGATTTTCCTGTTCGCGTTTTCCGCGGGCATGGCCGCGGCCTTTCTTGCCTTGCTTTTTCCCGTTTGGAACAGCAGCTTCTCCATTGGTTCGATCGTTTTCCCGTTGCTGGCGCTTGGCGGCGGCATTCTCATGATATTCATCGTCCGGCGCTTCCATCGCACCGGCGCCACACTCTTCATCCATCTGGAGAAATTTTTCGGCCTGGAATGGCTGAAGCGTTCTATTGTTTTTTCTTTTCAAAAAACGGCAATCCTGGTGTCCGGCGTGGAATCGTTCCTCGGCGGTGAAGGGTCGATGTTGTGGTCACTGGGGATTGCGCTTCTGCTTTACTTGGTTTTTCGAGGAGGCTAGGGTGCCATCCGGATTCTTCATCATCGGATTTTTTTGCTTGCTGGGCGGCACAGGTCTCCTGACCATATTCCGATCCTGGAATCGAAGTCTGTGGGCTTTGGCGCTTCAATCCACAGGTCTGGGATTGGTGGCAACTCAGATTGCTCCTCCACCGGTTGCGATCGTAAAAACCGTTGTCGGATTGATCGCCGTCGCACTCCTCGCCTTTACCCTTTCGCGGGAAAAACGGATGACCGCCGATGAGGAGAACCCGCCCATTCAGGCCTTTTTCCGGTTTTCCCTGTTGTTATTTCTATTTTCCTCAATTGTCGCCCTACTTCCCCAACTGACCGAAGTTTTTCGTGTTCCCCCGGCGGGAGTGGCATTGGCCGCCCTCTCCCTGTTTTGCGCCGGCCTGCTCAACCTCGGCCTTTCGGAGCATCCGCTGCGTTCGGCGGCCAGCTTATTGACCGTCTTGCAGGGTTTTGAACTCGGTTATTTGTGGATCGAGCAATCGCTGTTGGTCCTGGCGCTTCTGGCCGTCACCGACCTGGCGATGGTGATGGCGCTGATCATTCTGCACTCCCACGCCGCACCGGACGCTTCCTCGGAAAGCCGGGCTGCGTCATGAACGCTCCCGCCGTGTATCTCGCGCTGCCGATTGCGGCCGCCCTGGTCGCGTATTTTTTATTTCCACTGCGCCCCCGTATGGTGATTTTCCTCTCCACCGTGCTGGCGGCCGGGATGGCCTGGTTTGCCTCCGTCCTCCCTCTCGACGCGCCTTTGACGGTTCTCGGCTACCCGATACCCGTATCCGGATCCTTTTTGCTATTGGGCCGCCAATTTACATTCGACCCGAGCCTGCGGTCCGCCGTTTTGTTCCTGTTCATCGGTGGGGCGGCGCTTTTCGGAGGAAGCCTGGCCACCCCACGCAACCGGATCCTCTTGCCGGTGGGTTGGATCGTCCTGAGCCTCTTTTCCGCCTCGCTTTTTGTTCAGCCATTTTTATATGCGGCCTTCTTCCTTTTTTTATCTGTTCTATGCCTGTCCCTTTTGCTTTCCGATTCTTCTCATCCCGTTCCACGCGGCGCCGTGCGCTGGATTTCGTATTCCGCGCTGGGAATGATGTTCCTCCTCCTGGCCGGATCCGAACTATCGACCCTCGACAACCTGCCCACAGAATCCTCGGATCTTCAGTCTTTGTTCTTGCAGCTTTGCCTGGGATTCGGCCTGCTGATTTCCTTTCCTCCGTTCCATTTCTGGCTGCCGGATGTCGTCGACGATTCCTCTCCCTACAGCGTCTCCTTTATTCTGTCGCTTTACATCGGCGCGGTGATTTTTCTTATCTTGCGTTTCCTGGACGGGTTTTCCTGGCTGCGCCTTTCCGGGGAGATTTACCTTGTGCTTCAGATCGGCGGGGTGGGGATGTGCCTGGTGGGCGGTGTTTTTGCGGTTTTTCAGAGCCGGCTTGGCCGGTCCATCGGCTATCTCTCGCTGTGCAACCTTGGCGCTTTGCTCCTAAGTCTATCCGTTCCCGGTCCCGCCGGTGCGCAGACAGCGATGGTGCTTTTGGCTGGCCGCGGTTTTTCTCTTCTCGTTTGGGGAGTCTCTTTTCATGCGTTGCGGCCCACCCACGCGGGCGACCACCTGGAAGATCTTCGGGGTGTGGCCTCCACCCACCCGCTGGCTTTTTCCGCAGCGTTGCTTTCTGGTCTATCCTTGGTCGGCGCACCCGGGCTGATTTCCTTTCCTCCATTGTGGGCGTTGCTAAGGGACTTATCCGCCAATTCATACTCTGATTCATTGGGCTTACTACCGCCGATTGCCCTATTGCTTTCCCTGTCGGCTGGTGTCCTTTCTGTTTTCCGGTTTGGCCGCCCGATGCTTCATTTCGCGGTCTCGCTCCCTTTGTCTGTCGAGAAGAGTCGTTCGTTGCGCGTTTTCCTGCTGGCATCCATTTTTTTACTTGTGTTCCTCGGGCTTTTTCCGCAGGCCTATCTTC
>JBAVFZ010000129.1:0-5310 GCA_049684495.1 Anaerolineales bacterium
CGGTTTGTAAGAACACGCAAGCCCCTCTTTCTCGCGCTCGGCTTGCTGCTGACCTTTCTCGTTCCGGGCGCGCTGCTCTATTTGGGAACTCACTATTGGAGCACCCAGGTGGTGACGCCTCCGGATCCCATCATCACTTACGGCCCTCCGCCCTCCACGGATCTCCCGTGAGCCGCAAGCCCCCGCCCGCCAGAAAACGGGTCATAAACCTTCTCCCGAGTTTTTTTCAAGCTCTGGTGTAGAATCCCCTTTATCGGGAGCAAACGGAAATGCCAGATGGTCAAATCGAATTCATATGGATCGGCCTGATCCTCCTCACGGTTCTAATCGCGATCACCGCATTAATCGTCGGCGTGCTTTTTCTTATCCGGTTCTTTAAAACCCGAAACAAACAATTCCTCGTCGCCGGATTAATCATGACGCTGCTTCTGCCGGGCCTCTTCATCCTGCTGGGATTCCTATTATGGCTTCCCAATGCGTTCATGGCCTACGGCCCTCCACCGTCCAACTACACCCCCTGAGCGCGCCGGCCGCAGGCGCCCTTCCCCCATGTTCCGAATAGCTTATGCCCTGAATAAATTGCGGACCGATTTTTTCCTGAGCGGAGTCAGCGATCGTTTCCGCTCGGGGAAAATGGTGCCGCCTCCCTCCTACGTTCTGTGGGATTGCTCCCGCCGTTGCAATCTGCGCTGCGCGCATTGCGGGGCCACGAAGGAAAAATATGCCGCCGAATTAACCACCGGTCAGATCCGGCGAACCATCGACGAACTGGCGGCGATGAAAGTCCGGATGTTCGCCGTCACCGGCGGCGAACCGCTGCTGCGGACGGATTGCCTCGACGTGCTGGCCTACGCCCGGACCCGCGGGCTGAAGACCGGAATGGCGACCAACGGATTTCTCCTCGATGAGGCTGCGGCCGACCGGATCCGGGAGGCCGGTGTGTATTCGGTGCAAATCAGCCTCGACGGCACCGAGCCGACCCATAACCGGATCCGCGGGAATCCGCGCAGCTTCGAAAAAGCCGTGCAGGCGGTCGAACGGCTCCTCCGCCGCCGGGTGCCGGTCCTCTCCGTCGCCACAACCGTCACGCCTCAGAACCTCGGCGAACTCGACGCGATGCGCGGGCTGCTTTCCCAATTGGGTGTTTCGATGTGGAGGCTGACCGTCGTCATGCCGATCGGCAGGGCGGAGGCGGCGGATCTCTCGCTCGACGCCGGGCAGATGGAGGGCTTGTTCGCCTTCGTCCGTGATCACCGGCGCGGCTCGCCACGCATCTATCTGGGTGAGAACCTCACGTACCTCGGCGAATGGGAAACTCGGCTTCGAAGCGGACCGGTGATCTGCCCGGTGGGATACCTCGCCTGCTGCATCGGCGTCGACGGGCACGTGCGCGGCTGCCCGGAACAGCCGGATACGGCGGAGAATCGCGAAGGGTCGATTCTGGAAAGTCCGTTTGCGGAAATATGGCGGGGTGGATTCGGACGATACCGGCAAAGGCAAATCCTCGCGACAGACCCGGATTGTTCCGCCTGCGGCTGGAAGGACGATTGCTTCGGCGGGTGTTGGGTGATGCGCACGGGGAACCGCCAGTGCATCCGCCGTTTGTTGCAGGCCGGGAGGGCGCTTCCGGCCGGATGAGCGCGCACCGCGCCGAAATCCGGGGGTATACTTCGATAAACCTTGAGCAAGTATCATTATTCTTCCCCCCGGGAGGCGCAATGAAAGCCGCTTTACTCGTAATCGATGTGCAAAACACCTTCTTCAAGGATAATCCGGTACGGGCGGCCGATCTGAAGAACGCCGCCGAGTATATCAACGCCGCGATCGAACTGTTCCGGAAGAAAAAATTGCCCGTCGTTTGCATTCAGCATATGAATCCCGAAGACAAACTGATCCCGGGCGAAGCGGGTTTCGATCTGCCGGAAATTCTGAACATCCTTCCCGAGGACCCGCACATCCACAAGACGTACGGAAATTCCTTCACCAAGACCCCCCTCGCGGAAAAATTGCGCGCGTCGGGCGTGGATACGGTGGTTGTCACCGGTTTCGCGGCGGAAGGCTGCGTGCTGGCCACCGTCCGCGGCGCGGAGGATTACGATTTCACCTCGATGATCCTGCGCGGATCGATCATCGGCGGAAAACCGGGGAACGCCCTCCTCGTCGAAAGCATTTCCGAAATCATCTCATACCGGCTGCTGAAGAAAGTGCTGGAGTAGCGGGGCGGTCATTGCGAGCGACCGGAGGGAGCGAAGCAATCTCCCTCTTTGTAAAAGGAAGGAGATTGCTTCGTCGCTTCGCTCCTCGCAATGACACCTCTCCAGGGAGGGCCTATGGCATCGGAAATCCTTCCCCTCAACCTCGGGATGGTCAACGCCTACCTGCTCCGCGCCGGAGAGGGGTTTATCCTGATCGACACCGGGATGCCCATGCACTGGCGCAGACTCGAAGCGGAATTGCTGCGGGCCGGAGCGCTGCCCGGAAAACTTAAACTTGTTGTGATCACCCACGGCGACATCGACCACACCGGCAACTGCGCCAAACTTCAAAAGAAATACCGGTCAAGAATCGCCGTCCATCCCGGCGACCGGGAGCAAGTGCAAAGCGGAAAGCCGCTCGTCCGCGAATCCGGCACGCCGATGGGCGGCCTGCTGCGCGCCCTGGGCGGGATCGCGGCCCGATTCCAAAAACGGGGCGCCTCTCCCGCGCTCGAAACCTTTACGCCGGACGTCTTGCTCGCCGACCAGCAGTCTCTGGGGGAGTACGGGTTGGATGCCACGGTCCTGCACACACCGGGGCACACTCCGGGCTCGATCATCCTTCTGACCGGCGACGGCCGGCTGTTCGCCGGCGATACTTTCTCGAATATGCTCGGTTTGCACGCCACGCCGTACATCGAGAACCGGCGGCAGCTCCGCGAAAGCATCGATAAGATCAAACAGCTGGATGCCGGAACGGTGTATCCAGGCCACGGCCAGCCGTTTCCGTTTTCGGAAATCCGGAATGGGAAATAATAAACACGGCCGGCCGGAATTCAAACCGCTCGCCGCGGGCATAAACGAAATCACATCCTGAACCCGTATGAAAATCACGATCGCCACCTTCGGTTCGCGCGGCGACACCCAGCCGCCGCTCGCGCTGGCGCTGGGCCTGCAACAAGCGGGGCACAGCGTCACGCTGGTCGCCTCGCGCGACCTTGCCGGGTGGATCCGTTCGTACGGCGTCAACGTGTTTCCCATGCCATTAAGCGCGCAGGAATTCATGCGCAAGCCGGAAATCGCAGCCATGCTGAAAAGCCGGAACATCTTGTTTCAACTGCGGACCATCCGGCAAGTCATGGACACCCTGGTGGGCGGCGTGTTGGACATCACATTGCGGGCGGCTCAGGAGGCGGATTTCCTAGTGCTGCCGATCACCGAATGCGGCGGCACGGATATCGCCGGCCGGCGCGGGATCCCGATGGCGCATGCATCTTTCTCGCCGATGTTTCCGCCCACGCGCGCCTTTCCTTCCTTCTTTTTACCGTTCCGCCCGTCGCTGGGCGGCCGTTTCAATTACATGACGTATTCGCTTTTTATGCGTGTGGCTTGGCCGGTCTTCGGCGGATCGTTTAACCGCTGGCGGATGTCTCGTTTCAACCTGCCCCCCTGGCGTTCGATGAGAGAAATGTTCGATTCACGCCGCCGTTTTGGGACTCCGTGGCTATTCGCGTACAGCCCGCAGGCGCTGCCCAAGCCGGCGGACTGGGAAGATTTTCACCACGTCACGGGCTATTGGTTCCTGGATGCTCCACCGGAATGGAAACCCCCTCCGGAACTGGCGCATTTTATAGAAAGCGGCCCGCCGCCGGTGTATATCGGTTTCGGCAGCATGAGCGATAAAGACCCCGAGCGGCAAACCCGGATGACGTTGCGCGCCCTGGAACTCACTCGCCAGCGGGGTGTCCTCTCGACCGGCTGGGGCGGGTTCGCCCGCATGGATACTTCGGCAAACGTGTTCTATATGGATGATGTGCCTCACCACTGGTTGTTCCCGCGCATGGCGGCGGTCGTGCATCATGGGGGAGCCGGAACCACAGGCGCGGGCTTTCGCGCCGGCGTGCCAAGCCTCATCGCTCCGTTCGCGGGGGATCAGCAGGCTTGGGCCGAACGGGCGGCGAAATTGGGAGTCGGTCCGCGCATGAAGGATGCCAAAAGCCTGACCGCGGAAGGATTGGCGGCGGCCATCGAAGCCGCCGTTAACGATCCCGGATTGCGTTCCCGGGCTGCTTCCCTCGGCGAAAAAATCCGCTCGGAAAACGGCGTCGCGCGCGCCGTGGAAGTGATCGAGCGCCACGCGGATGCGTTTAATCGGCGGTTTCGTTGAGAGTCATGCGAGGAGATTTGGCGGAGCTAAGTCGGCGAAGCCTGTCCCGGCGATCTTCCGGGGCAATCTCCCTCCACTGTCAAAGCAGGAGATTGCTTCGTCGTCCAAGGGTCGGACAACCGCCGATCCATGGCCTCCTCGCAATGGCTCGGACTGCCCGTATCAACTTTTTTAGGAGACTTCACAATGTCGAATGAATTTCTTCGTGGAAAGACCGCGCTGATCACCGGCGCTTCGAGCGGGATGGGCGCGGATTTCGCGCGCCAACTGGCGGCGCAAGGCTGCCGCCTTGTTCTGGTGGCGCGGCGGGCGGAAAAGCTCCAGGCGCTACGGATAGAAATATTCGAGCGCTACGCGGCCGAGGCGGACACGGTCGCGATGGACCTGTGCGCGGCCGATGCCCCCCGGAAATTGTACGACCACCTCAAAGCGCAGGGCCTCGCCGTCGACATCCTGATCAACAACGCCGGGTACGCCCAGTACGGGGAATTCGTACGGACGGATTGGGAACGCTGCCGCGCGATGCTCGAGCTGGATGTGGTTTCCCTCACCCAGCTGACCCGCCTGTTTGCCGCCGACATGGCGGATCGCCGTTCCGGGTTTGTGCTGTTCGTGGCCTCGACCGGCGCCTTCCAGCCCACGCCGCTCTACGCCGCGTATGCGGCGGCCAAATCCTACGTCCTGTATTTCGGCGAGGCGCTGCACCACGAGCTGCGCCCGCACGGGGTGGGCGTGACCGTGTTATGCCCGGGCGTCACGCGCACGGAGTTTTTCGACGTGGCCGGCCAGGAAATGACCGCCTTCCAGCGGACGACCGCGATGAACAGCGCCGACGTGGCGCGGATCGGAATCCGGGCGATGCTGGACAAACGATCGTGCGTAGTGGCCGGCTGGATCAACGCCCTCATCGCCGCATTCGCGCCGCTCATGCCGAGGCAGTTCATGGCG
>JBAVFZ010000130.1:0-24072 GCA_049684495.1 Anaerolineales bacterium
TGCGGCAGCGCGGGAAGCGCCTGTCCCAAACCCTCCTCGGCCGGGGATTCCTCGATCGCGCTCGAGGAATCCCCGAGCGCCGGGAATAAGCGCGACAGCAGCCAGATAATCGGAAAGACGATCGCCACCCAGAGGATGGTCATCAGCGTGCTGAGGCCCATCAACGCCACGTTCAGGCTGGTAAGCAATTGGAAGGAATACGCCGTCGGCAGGGCGACCGACAGGAGCAGAAGGAGCAGGACGAACAACAACCCGTAGACCAGCCAATGCCGGGTCACGCTGGAATCGACCCCCGTCCGTTCCGTCACCCATTCCGCTTTCAGGACCAGCAGCCGGGTGATCACGAACAAGCCGAAACCACAGAGGAAAAACAGCAGCGTCTCAAGCCCCAGCGAACCGAAGACCATCGGCATGCCGAAGAGAAGGTGCGCGATCGGAATACTGAACACCGCCAGGAAGACCATCGCTCCGCCGAGAAGAAACACGTCCTGCCAGAGCCGGTTACGGATGGCGGCCTGTTCCTGGATCACCCCCCGCATGGCCTCGCGCGTCGTGGCGGTGGGGATGTTTTCGACCGCCATCAGGTCGCCCGCCAGAAAACGGCTGATCCCCCACACCGCGATCAGCAGCAACAGCCCTTCCGTGAATTCCGGACGCATCAACACCTGCGCGGTTTTCTCCCCAAGCTGGGGAAGGTCGCGCAGCGTGAGGCTGGGGCCGTGTGCGGACCAGACCAACACCAGGAGGGCGACCAGCCAAAACGCCCATTCGGGGATGATCCGTTGCCACCACTCCCGGCTGAGAACCGGATTCTGTTCGAACACCCGCCGGGTGATCTGCACTTCCAGGGCGACGAGGAACGCGCCGATCGTGATTTCCCGCTGCATTGCCAGCAGGCTGGTAAACCAATCCACCTCGAACACCGAGATCGCCCGGTTGACGGTCGTCACGAAGCAGACCACCATGACACCGGCCAGGACGGCGTTCCCGATCGAAAAAACGGTCACCCGGCGTTCCTCCATGGCGGTTCTCGCGTTCATAGCATGGCCCGTTCCAGATCGAGTTCGGAACGGATCTCATACAGGGGTATCCCCAGGCCGCGGGCGCGGGCTTCGAATGCTTCATACCGCAGCACGGGCGCCGTGAGGAACACGATGCTCTGCAATCCCATGCGGCGGGCGCGCAGCATTTCGTCGAACAGGAGCGCGTCCGGCGTTCCGGTGATCACAAGCATGGTGGTCCCCCAGGCCAGCTCCGACGCGCGTTCGCGCAGCATCCCGGTGAAGGAATCGGCGTCCGCCAGCTGGACCCGGGCGAGTTTTTCCATCACCAGCATCATGTGGGCGGTTCCGCGGCGGACCGGTAGCCAATGGAGCCGGCTCTCCGGTTCGAGCGGATCGAGCCCGTTGGTCACCAGGCCGACCGGCTGCCGCTTGGCGGCCACATAGGCGGCGAGCGATGCGGCGGTGACCACCGCCAGCTCGGCGGCATCGATCCGGCTGCGCCATTCGAAATCCCGTTCGCATAGATTCAGGAAGATGGAAACCTCGAGCGAGATCGCCGGCTGGAATTGCCGGACCTGCAGTTTGCCCGCCGCCGCCGAAGCTTTCCAATCGATCCGGCGCATGGAATCCCCGGACTGGTAATCCCGTTTCCCGACGACCCGGCTGGGGTCCTCAAACAACGGCCGGTGAAAGCGGAGGACGCCGATCGGGGAGAATGACGGAATCGGGCACTTTCGGATGGGGACGATCCGCGGATATACCGTCAGATGATCGGGCGCCCCCTGCCGTTCGCGGACGTCTTCCAGCCCGAGCAGATCTCCGGATTGCAGGTACAGCGGACCGATCCGGTAGTAACCGCGTTTATTCCCCCGCAACTGGTATTCCACGGCGATTTTCCCGCGCGGCCCGAGCGCAACCGCCCGCCGGAAGAAATTCGGTATCGCCAGTTCGATCGGGAGGCTCTCATGGATCCTCACCCACGGAAGCGGGAGCCAGCCGCGGTTGGCCACTTCGAGCCGGACGCTCACCGTCTCGCCCAGCAGCATTCGGGGATTAAGCGAGCGGGTGAATTCCAGCGAGGCCAGCGCCCGGTCTCGCCACCAGCGGCCGAAGAGAAATACGCCGACCAGGAAATAGATGATGGTGACGACCGACGTTTCCTGAAGGGCGATGGCCAGCAAGAAAAGGAACAGGAGAAAAACGAATAAATAACCGCCCACTTCCCAAATTCCTTCCGCAAAAGATTTCCACAAAGCACACGAAGGGAAACCTGAAGGACACGAAGAAGAATTTTTATATTTTTTTTAAACTTAGTGTTCTTCAGATCTTTCTTCGTGCCCTTCGTGGAAGAACCAAATCGTTACTTAACGGAGCCGAGGTCGAGAGGCGTTTCGGCCAGCAGTTCATCCATCACCGCCCGGGTGGTCCGGCCGCGCAATTCGGCTTCCGGCCGCAGCACCAGACGGTGGGCCAGAACGGCCGGCGCCATGGATTTAATATCCTCCGGCAGGACATGATCGCGCCCGCGGACTCCCGCCAGCGCCTGGGCGGTCTTGTACAGCGAGAGCGACGCACGCGGGCTGGCTCCCAGCGCCAGATCCGGGTGCGCGCGGGTGCGGCCGGTCAGGCGCACGATGTAATCCTGAAGTGTATCGTCGATGTGGATCTCCCACACCTGTTTTTGCAATTCCGCCAGTTCCGCACACTCGGCCACCGGCTCCAGGCGCAGGATCGGGTGCTCGCGGCGCAGGTTTACCAGGAGGGTTTTTTCATCCGCCGCGGTGGGGTAACCCATCGTGAGCCGGATCAGAAAACGGTCGAGCTGGGCTTCGGGCAGCGGGAAGGTCCCTTCATATTCGATCGGATTCTGAGTCGCGAGGACCAGGAACGGACGCGGCAGGGGGTGGGTCGATCCGTCGACCGTCACCTGCTGCTCCTGCATCGCCTCCAGCAGCGCGGACTGGGTGCGCGGCGTGGCGCGATTGATCTCGTCCACCAGCAATATGTTGACGAACACCGGTCCGGGCCGGAATTCGAACTGCGCGCTCTTCTGGTTGAAGACCGACACGCCGGTCACATCGTTGGGGAGGAGATCCGGCGTGCATTGCAGCCGGCGGAATTGGCCGCCGAGGCTGACGGCGATCGACCGGGCGAGCATCGTCTTGCCTACACCGGGGACATCCTCGATCAGCACGTGGCCTTCGCACAAGAGCGCCACCATCAGATATTGGATGCTCTCGCGTTTGCCCACGATCACCTGTTCCACGTTCTGAACGACGCGGTCCACAAAACTGTCAATCGGCGGCATAATAATTCCTTTCCATACGGGAATGACCGCAACAATCAAGCTCCGGCTGAATGTCGCACAGGTAAACACCAGGGGTCCGTCGCGGAGAATACCGGATAAACACTGGAAATCCAACCTGTCGGAAAAACACGGACCCCACCGCCCGGCCGATTCCGCGAGGCGGTGACGTTTATGATAATCGGGCCCGTTTCCCCGTCCTGTAAACGTAGGCTGAATCTTATCAGAAAGGGGATAAATAGACCGGGATGCCTATTCCTTCGAGGCGTGCGGCGCCGCGGCGGCAGCCGGAGGGCCGAGCAGGACGATCTCGGTCTGATTGCGGCCGGAGGCCTTGGCCTGGTAGAGCGCGCGGCTGGCGGCGGCCGCCAGTTCATCGGCCTCCTCGCACTGGCATTCGGTTTCGGCCAGGGCGATCCCGATACCGATATCAAACGCTCCCTGGAAAGTTTCCTGCTTCTCGATTTTTTCGCGGATGGCCGCGGCGATGGATTGCGCACCCTCGCGGTTGGTTTCCGGCAGAAGGACGGCGAAGGTATCCGCGGTGTACCGGCACACCACATCCGATCCGCGGTGGACGCAGGCGGTGATGGTCCGGGCGAGGGAGCCCAGCGCCTCCCGGCTCCGGACGGGCTCGTGATCGGAAGTGAATTTCTTCCAGCCATCCAGGTTCACCATGAGGAGCGTAAGGCCGCGGTGATACCTTCGGCTCCGTTCCAGCTCGCGTTGCAGGAATAATTCGAAGAACCGCCGGTTTTGCACCCCGGTTGAGGGATCCATCAGGGTGAGTTCCTCCGCCTGGTTGTGCAGCTCCTGGGTCTTCAGCGCGGCCCCCAACTGGCGGATGATCGTCGCCAGCGGTTCCAGATTCCCGGCATCGAACACCGCGAATCCCATCGGCTCGTCCTGAAAGACGATCGGGAGCAGCGCGATGGAATACGGGGTTCCCGCGGGAAGAATATTCACCGTGGGAAAGTCCATGACGTCGACGCATACGTCGCGCAATTCATCTACCGCCTTCTCGTCGACCGGGTGCCACAGGTTGCAATAGAAAGTGATCCCGCCCAGCGGATTGCCCCCGCGCGGTTCGAACAGCGCGACCTGGGCGAACCGGATCCCGATTTCCGCAAGGTGCTCCGCGAAGATCCGCAGGATTTCCTTTCGCGACCCGGCCGAAAACATCTGGGTGGTCATCCAGCCGATTTGATGGTTAATTTCGCCGGCCATGAGTTTTTTCCGCAATGAAAGCCGTTCGGCGTAGTCGGTGACCGTCAGGCGCGCCTGATGCAGCATGTTCTCGGCGAAGGTTTGCTGTTCCGCGGGAAACATCGCCGCGGTTCGCAGGCGGAGGATGGAAACGGCCGACTGCCAGAGGTCGCTGAAATCCTCGTTGGGATCGGCCAGGCTGAGGATCTCCTCCAGCACGCGGTAAAACTCCTTCGGTTCCCGGCGCTGGACGCCCTGGAGGAAGGTGGTCACCAATCCGCGGGAGCGTCCGGCAAGGTCCGCCGAACCGGCCGCGCCGAGGCTGGGCTGGAGGGTCTCCTGAATGCTCCGCGCGACCGGTTCGATGTCGGTATTCGCCTCGGTGCCGCGCGCGCGCACCTCCTGCCGCTCCACCTGATACGAGGGCAAGCAGCCGCAGGATTCGCGGATCGCCAGCCGCGCGGGAATCCGGATCTCGCGCGCCGCCGCCGATTCGGGATGCGCAATCAACTCGAGCAGCCCTTCCACCGCCTTTACGCCCGCGTCGAAGAGCGGATAGTGGACCGAGGTCAGCGGAGGAACCTGACCGGCCGCGGCCGGCTGATCATCAAACCCGATTACCGCCACGTCCATCGGAATCCGCCGGCCGGCGACCTTCAACATTTCCATCGCGCCAAAGGCCGAGACATCGTTGGAGGCCACTACCGCGGTGAAGGGGACGGCGGTGTTGAGAATCTGTTCCATGGCCTTGCGGCCTCCCTCGCGGTAATGGTAGCCGTAGGCCACCAACCGCGGATCCGACACGGCCTCGAATGCCTCGATCGCGTCGCGGTAGGCCTGCAGGCGGATTGTGCTGTCGCCGTGGTCCAGGGGATCGCCGGCGATGAAGGCGATCCGCCGGTGTCCGTGGCGAACCAGATGCTCCACCGCCTGGCGGATCCCGTCTTCGTTGTCCATGACGATCGACGGGCTGCCTTCGCCGGAGCCGATGAACACGACGGGGAAATCCTCTCCGATTACGCCGCGCAGGTAACGGCCGCGCTCCTCGGACCGCAACGGGGCGGCGACGATAAATCCGTCGGTGTTCCAATGCCCGATCGGGACGTAATCGCAATCCGGCGCGAGGACCGGCCAGGCGGTGTGGAGCGAGCGCATGCCCGGCGTGCGGCTCACCCCGCAGGCGATGATCAGATTGCATCCGTTATCGAGCGCGGCCGCGCGCACCCCGCCAATGACGTATTGGAGGAACCGGTCCAGGAAAATGCTGCCATAGACCGGCCAACCGGGAAGCATTCCGATCGTCAGCGGGGAGGAGCGCACCGGGATTACCTGTGATGGAGAGAACAAGGAAAAATATTCTGCGGGGACAAACGAAACGGGAGAAAACGACCGGCGAGACGGAAAGCCCCCGGTCGATGCCAGCGGAACGGACCGTCGTTCCCATCGCGGGACGATGGCAACCGGCGAAAGACCCGTGCGGTCCGGCTCTCAGGGGCACCCTGCATCCAAAGCCTCCATTCCGGGGCGGCAACGTAGCAGATTATACTGGAATATCATTTTTTCACTTGGCGTTCCATCCCCCTCCCTCGTAAATAAATCATGAAAAATTCAAACGCGTTCACGCATCCGTGGAGCGCTGCGTCCGAGTTCCGGTTTCGGAATAAATCAAGCCAGCCGGAAAAAGCACAAAAAATCCTATGTGTCCTTTGTGTCTTTTATGGCAGAAAAAATCGATGCCGGCCATTCGTCAGTGGAGGAATACGCGGAACTGAATCCTTCCCGCAACGGGAAGAATGCTTTATAATTTCGCTGCCCCCGCCCCTTTTCGAATCCAGCCCAATACGGGTTCGAGGCATTTTGCCATTCCGGTCTCCACCGCCGGTCCGGCGCAACGTAGGTAGTCGCGAAACACGCCGGCGCATAAGACCGGCTCGTCTCGAAAAGAATGAAATCGCGGCAACGGGCACGCGGCCCCCATATGACGGTAGTATTTCGAAGGCTCCATCCCCTTCCGCCATCCGGGTCCACAGCCGAAAATAAAACAATTTGGAGTAAAATAGTACGGAAAGGAGCATTCGATGCTGTTTGGGCTTGTTGTAGCAGGCATACTTCTGTGCGCGGTCCTGGCCATATCCGCAGACCGCCTGCTCTCCTCCGCCATCTGGCTGGCTGGGGTGAGCGCGCTTTCCGCCATCCTGTTCTACATGCTGGGTGCGCGGGAGGTTGCGGTGATCGAATTGAGCATCGGAGCGGGTTTGGTGACCGTGCTGTTCGTGTTCGCCATCAGCATCGCCGGCGACGAAGCGATGCGCGCAAAGCCGCTCGTTCCCCGGCTCCTGGGCATAGTGTTGGTCCTGTGCCTGGTGATCCTGCTGGGATGGATGGCCGTTCCCGGCTTCCTGAGCGCGGCACCCGCGACCGAGTTGTCTTCGACCGACATCCTCTGGGATGTGCGCGGCATGGATTTGATCGTCCAGGTGTCTCTCATCTTCGCCGGCGTGTTGAGCGTGCTCGGACTGCTCTCGGATAAGATCCTTCCCGCCCGGGCGATGGAGAAGGGAGGCCGCTCATGACCTTCGATCCGCTCCTCCTGGTGGCCGCCGGCGTATGCCTGCTGGCCGGTGTGGGACTTTACGGCCTGCTGGCCTCCCGCAACCTGATCAAGATCATCGTCACCATGCAGATCCTCACCAAGGCCGCCGTCCTGGCCCTGGTGGCGGCCGGCGCGGCCTCCGGCAAGATCAACCTGAGCCAGAGCCTCGCCATCACCGTGATCGTGGTCGATACCGTCGTCGCCGCCGTCGGGCTGGCATTGGCCGTGCAGGTCCGCAAGCGTTTCGGCTCCCTCGATGCGGCGAACCTAGCGAGCCTGAGGAGATAAGGCATGGTTCCGGCTTTGATCCTTCTCACCATTCTGTTTCCCTGGGCGGGCGCCTTGCTGGTATCGATCGCGGGCGACCGCCACGCCCGCCTTCTGCATTTCACCGCCGTCCTGTTTTCCGCCGTCTCGGGAGTCTTCGCAGTCGTCCTGCTCCTGAACACGCTCCCGGTCTGGGAGGGCATCGTCCCCGCCTGGTTCGCAACCGACCCGTACTTCAGCATACCCTTGGGCGGCGCGTTCGGGAATATTTCCTTCATGGCCGACGGGCTGGGCGTGTACCTGGCGGTGATCGCCACGGTCATCGGCTCGCTGGCGATTCTGTTTTCCGTGGATTACATGCGCGGTGAAAAACAGCTCGGGCGCTATTACGCGTTCATCCTGCTCTTCATCGGCGCGATGTGCGGGCTGGTCCTCACCACCAACCTGCTGTTCCTGTTCTTCTTCTGGGAAATCACCGCGCTGTGCTCCTACGTCCTCATTTCCTTTAATAACGACGATCCGAAAGCCGTCGCCGGCGGGATAAAGGCGCTGATCATCACCCAACTGGGCGGGGTCGGCCTGCTGCTTGGCGCGTTGCTGGCCTACACGGTCCTGGGCACGTACGAGATCGGCGAATTCATCGCCAAGGCGCCGGCGGCGATCCCGGCCTTCGGGCTTTCGATCGCCGCCTTCGGTTTCCTCATCGCCGCGGCCGCCAAATCCGCGCAGTTCCCGTTCCAGACCTGGCTCCCGGACGCGATGGAAGCGCCCACCCCGGTCAGTGCGCTGATCCACGCCGCCACGATGGTCAACGCCGGCGTCTACCTGCTGGCGCGCTTCTACCCGGCCTTTTCCGATGTGCCGGGCTGGAAGGAATCCGTGATCGCGGTCGGCGTGATCACCGCGCTGCTGGCGGCGTTCATGGCGCTGGTGGCGACGGACCTGAAGCGCGTGTTGGCGTACTCCACCGTCAGCCAGCTCGGCTACATGGTCTACGGCATCGGCGTGGGCGGGATTTTCGCAAGCCAGGTGCACCTCCTGAGCCATTCGGTCTTCAAGGCGCTGCTCTTCCTCGGCGCCGGCGCAGTCATCCACGCCGTCGCCACCCGCGACATGCGCGAGATGGGCGGGCTGGGAAAGAAGATGCCTTTCACGATGGCCGCCTTCATCATCGGCGCGCTGGCGCTGGCCGGAATCCCGTTCCTCAACGGCTTCTGGAGCAAGGAGCTGATTTTGGAATCCGGACTGGTGGACGGCCCGCGGATCGCCTACTACCTGATGCTGTTCGGCGCGGGGTTGACCGCGTTGTACTCCTTCCGGATGGTCGCGCTGGTCTTCTTCGGCAAACCGCGGACCGAACTTCACGCCCACGACGCCGGACTCGCGATGAAAATCGCGCTCGGGCTGCTGGCGCTCGGCGCCTGCACAACCTGGCTGTTCACCGGCCGGTTCGGCGCGCTGCTCGCCGGGACCCTGCCGCTGCACTCGATCCACTTCCTCGGCGTGAAGGAACTGGCGACCGAACTCTTCACGTCCAAGGCCACTTACCTCGCATTGGGCGTGGTCGCGCTCGGGCTGCTCGCCGGCTGGCAGCGCGAACGCCTAACCGGCCCGGCTTCTTTGCTGCGGATCCCCGCCGGCTGGGCGAGGGACTCGTTCGGGTTCGAGTGGATCAATCGCAGGATTAGTGCCGCCGTCCGCGGCTCGGCCGACGGGCTCAGTTACACACAGACCGGACAGTTGAATTGGAACATCGCGGGCATCCTGCTCGGGCTGGTCATCCTCCTGATCCTCATGGCGCTGGGGTCCTGACATGACAATCACCTATCCGCTGCTGCTCATCGCGCTTCCGCTGGCAGGTTCCCCGCTGGCGTATCTGGCCGGACGCGCGGCGCGCTCCGCCTTTCTGGCCCGCTGGACCGCCCGCCTCATCCTGCTGCTGACGTGGGTCCCGTGGCTGATCCTCGTTCTGGAATCCCGATCGGGCTCCGCCGCAAACCCGTTCTTCACGCTGCAGGGATTGACCCTCAGTGTCGACGGATTGAGCCTGCTGATCTCGGGCGTCACGCTCGCGCTCGCCACCGTGGTGGCGTTCTACTCCGGCGCCTACATCAAGGGCGAGGAGGGCGAGGAAAAATATTACGCGCTGCTGCTCTCGCTCACCGGCGCCATCATCGGGCTGGGATGCGCCGTCGACCTCCTGAACCTGTGGCTGTGGTTTGAAGCAATGACCGTATCAACCCTGTTCCTGGTCGCCTTCTACCGCAAGGAACAGGCCTCGCTGGAAGCCGGAGTGAAGTATCTGGTGCAAAGCGCGGCCGGTTCCGCGCTGATCCTGCTCGGGATCGCGCTGGTGTTTGGCACGACCGGAACGCTTTCCCTGCCGGACATGCCGGGCATCCTGTCCAACAATCCGAACAAGCTGATCCTGCTCGCCTCCGGCGCGTTGTTCATCATCGGGTTCGGGATCAAAGCCGCGCTGGTTCCGCTCCACACCTGGCTTCCGGACGCGCACGCCCAGGCGCCGAGCGGCATCAGCGCGATGCTTTCGGGCGTGGTGATCGAAGCCGGCCTGGTCGCGCTGCTGCGCGTGCTCCTGCCGCTGGCGTTCCTTTCCGGCATCTGGGGGCCGATCCTGCTCGGGATCGGCGCGCTCAACATGCTGCTCGGAAATTTGCTGGCGCTGCGCCAGACTCAGGTCAAACGGATGCTGGCTTTTTCCAGCCTGGCCCACATCGGCTACATGCTGCTCGGGATCGGCGCGGCGATGGCATTCCTGCAGCCGGCCGCGATGTCGGGCGCCTTCTTCCACCTCATCACCCACATGCTGATGAAGGGGCTGGCGTTTCTCGCCGCCGGCGCCCTGCTCTATGCGCTCTTCCTTTCCCGCGGCCGGCACTCCCACCTGACCATTGCCGACCTGAACGGCGCGGCGACCCGCTATCCGCTGGTCGCCTGCTGCTTCAGCATCGCGCTGCTGGCTCTGGGCGGCCTTCCGCCGCTGGCCGGGTTCATGTCCAAATGGCAGATCTTCATCGGCGCGGCGCAGACGCTTAATCCGTGGGTGATCGGACTGGTGGTGTTCGCCGCGCTCAACAGCGTGCTTTCGCTTGCCTACTACGCTCCGGTGGTCAACGCGATGTACCGCAAGGAACCCTCGGAGGCGGTGCGTGACGGAAACCCGATTGCCTTCTCGATGGCCGCGCCGCTGGCGGTGCTGGCGATCCTCGTCATCCTCCTGGGCGTCGTCCCGACGCTGGTAGCGCCCCTTTCCACCGCCGCGGCGGACGTGTTCGCGGCCCTGGGCGTCACGACTGGAATGATTCCATGAACATTTTTCTGCAGCCTCCCATGGCGTTTCTGGTTTATATCCTGGTCGCGGTCGTCATCTATCTTTTCGGCCGGATCCTGGCCGGACCGGGCCATCCCTCCAAAGCGAAATCCAGCCTGTACTCCAGCGGTGAAGAAGCGCCGATCTCGACCGCGGTGCCCGGCTACCAGCCGTTCTTCCTGGTGGCGATCTTCTTCGCGATGCTGCACCTCGGCGTATTGATGCTCGGTACCGGCACCCCCTCGCCGATCCTGGTGATTTACGTAGGCGGGCTGATGCTCGCCCTGCTGGCACTTATTCTCGGATAGGAGCACGTGATGAGCGATATTCCCGCCGGTCTTCCCAAGCCCTGGACCCGCATGCTGAACACGGTGAAAACCTGGGCCCGGGTGAACTCCCCCTGGGCGATCCATTTCAACAGCGGCTCGTGCAACGGCTGCGATATTGAAATCCTCGCCACCCTAACCCCGCGTTTCGACGTCGAACGGTTCGGGATAAAACTGCAGGGCAGCCCGCGCCATGCCGACGTCCTGATCTGCACCGGCCCGGTCACAACCCAGGCCCGCGACCGTCTCAAACGGGTGTACGAACAGATGCCCGAACCGAAATTCGTGATCGCCGTCGGTTCCTGCGCCACGTCGGGCGGCGTGTTCCAGGGCTGCTACAACGTGGCCGGCGGGATCGACCAGGTTATTCCGGTGAACGCCTACATCCCCGGTTGCCCGCCGCGGCCGGAGGCGATCATCGACGGGGTGGTCAAGCTGCTGGGAAGCCTGCAGGAAAAGAAGCCGGAGGTGAAAAAATGACCGAAACACTTCTCGCACAGGGCCTGCAACTGGTCGAGGGAAAATTCGTCTCGCAGACCGCGCCCGAACCGAACCGGATCGACCTGATTATCGAACCCGCGCAGCTGACGGCATGCGCCGGCGCGCTGGCCGCCGCCCGTTGGGGATACCTTTCGGCGATCACCGGGTTGGACCACGGCCCGGAATCCGGGAAGCTCGAAGCGCTTTATCATTTCTGCAACAAGGCGGCGGTGATCACCCTGCGGGTCTCGCTGCCGCGGGAAAAGCCATCCGTCCCGAGCGTGTGCGGCCTGATTCCCTCGGCGACGCTCTTCGAACGCGAGCTGATGGAAATGTTCGGCATCGTGTGCGAAGGGACGCCCGATACGCGGCGCCTGTTCCTGCCCGACGAGTGGCCGGACGGCGTCTACCCCCTGCGCAAAGATTTCATCGTGCCGGCTCCCAGTGCGGCACCGGAAGAATAGGAAGGATGTCCGCCATGCCCGGCACACAAAAAGAGAAATTCATCATTCCGATCGGTCCGCAGCACCCGGCGCTCAAGGAACCGGCCCATTTCGAATTCACGGTCGACGGCGAGACGGTCACCTCGGCCAGCGTCCGGTTTGGCTACGTTCACCGCGGGATCGAAAAGGGCGCGGAGAACCGCAACTGGGCCCAGGCGATGTACCTCCTGGAACGCATCTGCGGCATCTGCTCGCACGCCCATGCCACGGTCTACGCGATCGGCGTTGAAAAACTCGCGGGCGTCGCCGCGCCCCCGCGGGCCCAGGCCATCCGCCAGATCCTCCTGGAGCTGGAACGGCTCCACAGCCACATGCTGTGGGTCGGCGTGGCGGCGCACGAAGCCGGCTTCGAAACTCTCTTCATGTATTCCTGGCGCGACCGCGAAACGGTGATGGACATCCTCGAATCCTTTTCCGGCAACCGGGTCAACTATTCCGCCAACGTCCTGGGCGGCGTGAAATACGACTTGGGCCCGGCCCAGATGGATTCCATCAAACGCGGACTGGACTATCTGGAAGAACGCCTGCATTACTACATGAAGATCGTCACCACCGACGAATCCTTCCTGCGCCGGACGCGCGGCGTGGGCACCATGACCACCGCCCAAGCCGAGGAACTTGGCGCGATCGGCCCGGTCGCGCGGGCTTCGGGGGTCGCCCGCGACCTGCGGGTGGACGCGCCCTACCTTTTATACGATCAATTCCCCGTGACGATCGTCCTCGCGTCGGACGGCGACCTGCAGGCGCGGTTCGTGGTGCGGATCCAGGAACTATTCGAATCCGTGCGCGTGATCCGCAACCTGATCGACGGGCTTCCGCAGGGCGAACTGACGGCGCGCTTCCCGCGCCGGATCCCGGAAGGCGAGACCATCAGCCGGATCGAAGCGCCGCGCGGCGGATTGTTCTACTTCATCAAGAGCGGCGGCGGGGAAAATCCGCTGCGGGTGAAAGTCCGCACGCCGAGCCTGCGAAACTTCATGTCGGTCCTGGTCGGGGCGGTCGGGCATCAGTTGGCCGACGTGCCAATGATCCTATCCGGGATCGATCCGTGCTTTTCCTGCAACGACCGCATGATCGTCGTCCGCCGCGAACCCGGGAACGGAACCCATTCCTGAGCGGAAACCTCTCATCGAAAGGATCGATCCGCAGAGCAGACCATGAGCATGGATATCGAAATCCTCCTGAAGATGCTGATTTTTCCGGGCGGGCTGACGTTGATCGCACTCGGCCTGCTGTACGAATACATCGACCGCAAGCTGGTCGCCCGATTCCAGAATCGGGTCGGGCCGCGCCTGCTGCAGCCGCTGGCCGATCTGGTGAAGCTCCTGGCCAAGGAAGAGGTCGTCCCCCAGGGCGTGATCCGGATCTTCTTCGTCAGCCTGCCGATCATCGCGATGGCCGGCGCGCTGACGGCCGGCTTGTACATCCCGATGGCGGGTCTCGCGCCTTCGTTTTCCCTGCCGGGGGACCTGATCATCACGATCTTCCTGCTCGGCCTGCTGACGCTTTCGATCGGGCTGGCCGGAGCCAACACCGCCGACCGGTTCTCGATCCTCGGCGCCACCCGCACCTTGACCCAGCTGTTCTCCTACGAAGCGCCGTTCCTGCTGGCGATGCTCTGCCCGGCGATCCTCGCCGACTCCTGGCAGATCAGCGTGGTGCATGAGAGCGTGCTCGGGCACGTCTGGCTGGCCCTGCCCTTGTTCATCGGATTTTTCGTGGCGGTGATCGGGCTGATGGGGAAGCTGGAACTGGCGCCGTTCGACGCGCCGGAGGCCGAATCGGAAATCGTGGCCGGCGCGCTGACCGAATACAGCGGCCGCGGGCTGGCGCTCTTCCGGCTGGGGAAGTGCGTCGAACTGGTGGTCGGGGTGACGCTGGTCTCCGCGTTCTACCTGGGCGGCCTCGCCAATCCGCTGGAATTCCTGCTTAAGACGCTCGGCCTCCTGGTCGTGCTGGCCGCGCTGCAGGCGTTGTTTGCCCGGCTGCGGATCGACCAGACCGTCGGGATGTGGTGGCGGATCGGCGCGCTGCTGGCGCTCCTGCAATTGCTGATCGTCGTCATCCTCAAGGGAGTCATTCTATGAAAATCGGATCGATGCTGGGCGAGATTATCCGCTCGGTTTTCCGCAAACCCGCGACCGTCAAGTATCCCTACGGCGTCCGCCAACCGGTTCCGGACCGGCTGCGCGGCCGCATCCGCTACGATCCCGAAAAGTGCACCGGGTGCACGCTGTGCATGAAGGACTGCCCCGCCAACGCGCTCGAAATCATCGCGATCGACAAGCCCAACAAACGATTCATCATGCGCTTTCACATCGACCGCTGCACTTATTGCGCGCAATGCGTGGTTAACTGCCGGTTCAAGTGCATTTCGATGTCGAACACGGAGTGGGAACGGGCGGCGCTGACGCGCGAACCGTTCACCGTCTATTATGGACGCGACGAAGACCTCAAAAAATTCGTGGAACAAACCGCTGCGAAAGTTCCTGAACCCCAGCCGTAAACCCGCGTTCGTCGGGATCGGCCAGGAACTGCGCGGCGACGACGCGGCGGGCATCCTGCTGCTGCGCCGCCTGCAGGCGCATCCACCCGCGGCGCGGTCTTCCGCGCCGTTTTTATTCGAGGCGGGTTCGCTGCCGGAAGCTTCGGCCGGCCCGCTGCGGCGGTTCGGCCCGGACCGGGTGGTTTTCTTCGACGCGGCGGATATGGGCGAAGCACCCGGGAGCGTTCGCTGGATCGACCCGGCGGAACTCAAAGATGCTTCTCTTGCGACGCACACCTTCCCGATGGGCGGCTTCAGCCAGTATCTGGAATCCGAGTTCGGCTGCCGGGTGGCGATCCTCGGAATCCAGCCGGAATGCATCGATTTCGATGCGCCGGTTTCGGAATGCGTGCGGCGTGCGATGGATGAAATTGTCGAAGCGATCCTCTCACAGCTAACAAAGGTGGTCGAGTAGCTCCGGACCGCGAAGCGGTTCCGGGCGTATCGAGACCCCGCACTTACCTATAAATCACGACCGGCTTATTGGTGAAGAGGTCGAGTAGATCGCCTGTTTATGGAGATCGTATCGAGACCACCCTCACGTAGAATTATAAGGTCTCGATACGCCCTGTGCAAAAAACGGCGCAGGGCTACTCGACCGACTTATAGGAGAATCAATGACCATACCCCCGGGACGATTTCAAACTCGCCGCGAAACCGGGGAAACCGGGCAAGGTGCCGGTCGTATTAATCGTCGACAGCCCCTGGAGCCCGGATAAACCGATGGCGGGCTGATCCTTTCCTTCGGAGGCGGCGTCTCGGGCGAGACTCCGGCGGAGAATATCGACGCGCTGGTGAAGGCGGCGAAGGAATGGGGAAGTTAGGTATGCAGCGCAACTATTATTAGCCACAAAGGGCACAAAGGACACAAATTAATTCTCTCTTTTGTGCACTTTGCGCTCTTTGTGGCTATAAATCACCAAGGGCATCCTATACTTTCACATATTTTAGAAGTACAACCCCCGACCCGAACGTCCGCGTTTCGACCAGTTTCAGGCTGATCTTATCGCGCAGTTCGGGGAACATCGGCTTGCCCCCGCCGACGATGACCGGATGGATGTACAGGCCGATCTCATCGATCAGGCCGAACCGCAGGAACGTGGATGCCAGGTCTGGGCCGCCGATGCTTATATCCATTCCGGGCTGGGCCTTAATCCCCCCAACCGTTTCCGCGATATCCCCATGGATGATTTGAAATCCCCAGCCGGCCTCCGTGAGAGTCCGGGAAAACACATATTTCTTTTTCGACTTCCAGATCCGGGCATATTCGAGGACGACCGCCGGCTGCGAAGGATCCTGATCGGCCGTCGGCCAAAAGGCCGTCATGAGTTCATACATCCGGCGGCCGTAAAGGTACGTGTCGATCGTGCTTTCGCTGTCGTTGAAATGCTGGTGCAGTTCGATGTCGGGAAACGCCCAGCCGAAATCGCCCGTTGCATCCTCGATGAATCCGTCGACGGATACCGACATGGAGAAAATGATTTTACGCATGGTGGCCTGCCTTTCGAACACGCGCCTCGGGTCGGCGCCTGTATTCATATTATCCGACGTATCATAAGCGTTTGCTTAGAGGAATGGCGGTGTATTTACGGCAACAGGCGCATTGGGATATCCGGGAGCCGCCGGCCTGCGGACTCGCCTGCTTCACAAGGATTAATCGAATAGCGGAGGAAGTGAATAATTCTCAATCAGTAACAGGCTGCTGAAAAAGCGTCTGCCGTCATTGCGAGCGGCTGAAGGAAGCGAAGCAATCTCCCTTTTCTAGGTAAAATCAGCAGATTGCTTCGTCGCTTCGCTCCTCGAAATGACACTCTACTCGTTGTTCAGCAGCCTATTAACTCTTATTATGTCTATTATGCTTTTTTTTGATTATCTTTTGATCGAGCCGTCACCCGCCTTCAGCAGTTTTAAACTAAAAACCTGTTTCTTTTTTCCTTTAAGCACCGTTACTTTTCCCTGTATATCGACGTTCGCACCGCTTTGCACGTCGATATCGCCGCGGATCTCCACATCGGCGTGCTTGCCGAAGATGACGTTGGCGCCCCTGTTGATGACGAGGGTGGGCTCGCCGGTGAGCAGTTGGAACAGGCTGCCGCAATGGGTGCACCGGACGCGTTTCGCGCCGACATCCTCGAAATCGGTGGAGCCGCACTGCGTGCATTCGTAGGGTTTGATCATTTATATTTTCTCCGGCGCCGATCGAGGAGCTTGGGCCTTACTCCCCGCTGCGAATATCTTTGAGGCTGCCCTGACGATAATGGATATTGGAAAAAACCGCCCTGCATTTCTCCCCCGTTGGCGACTGCGCTGAAAACCCGGCGCGCAAAGCGTCCATCCGCCCCAGCGTGAAATAGCGGACAAAATTCCAAACCCGGCCGTCATGCGAATAATGGAACGCCAGCGTTTGTGGCGTCCGCGCCACCCGCAGATGGATCTCCGGCCGTTCGATTTCGACCGAATTGCAATCATCCGAGACTCCGCGCGTCACCACCGAGACGATCATCGGCCGCCCCCGCGGAGAATATTCAAAACACAACTTGGCCCACAGCCCGTCTTCGGCGCGGATTTGCAGCGTGCCGGCATCGTAGGTGGCGCCGAATTCGACGGAGACCTTGGCGCTGAGGAGAAAATTGGCGTCCGTTGGAGTGAAGAGCGCGCAAGGCGCGTTATCTTTGTTGTACGTCCCGGCCGGGTCGATGAACCAGTCCGTTTGCGCTCCGGCCAAGATGGACAATCGGTCAGATGCATAGCTCCAATCCAGGGGAGGGATATGCCAGTGGCATTCGCCGGGAATTGTGGGCATGGCAAAAGTGGTCATCGTCATCTCCGTAGACTCTCGCTGGTGGAGCATGATGTTACCTTAAGCGGCAGGGGGGTCGGGGAAAAAGAGTGGTATTCCATGTGGATCTTCCGCCCCAACCCACCCTGCGCGTGAAGAAGACGTCAGTGATTCTGGACTTACCCGCCCGTAGCGGCATATGCGAGAGCCGAGGGTGTCCGGCGTCCGACAAGGGCCGGGGCTTCGTGGATCAATGCATCGTTCGAGATGGCTTCCACCATGAACAGGGCGTAGTCCACGCGGCGCGTAATGTTGCTCGCGAGGATAGGGTCGCCCACATGCCGGCTCCACACCGGCAAGCCCTGGCTTTCGCCCTCTTCGAGGTCGCTGCCGCGCACGACCGTCCAGCGGGCGCCGCTGGCAAACACCCGCCGGCACGCTTCCACCTGGTCGTCGATATCCACGACGCGAATCAGCCGCGTGAGCCAGGTCATGGCCTTCAATTCCGCCTTGAAGGCCCGCGAGTACACGTCCAGGCCGTCGCGCGTAATATGCCAGCCGCAGGAGAAGATAAGACGCGCGCCCGGTCGCGCGCCGTCGAGCACCGCTTGGGCGGTTCCCGATGAATAATGGTTGGCCCCCCAAGGGACCAGTACGGTGAGCACCCCATCACACCCTGCGATAGCCTTCCGGACAATCTCGCGGTCGTTCGTCGCACCGGGAAAAACCGTGATGCGCCCATGGAACGCCTCGAGTTTGCCGGCGCTTTGCTCCCGGCATACGCCGACCACCTCGTAGCCCCGGTCCAGCGCGTGCCGTACCATATACTGGCCGAGCTTCCCGGAAGCACCGACGATGCATACTCGCTTCGAATCCATCCATCACCTCGCATGAACCGCCGTAAAACCATCAGGGATCAGCCATCTGGCCGGTTGTGCGACAATTAATTAATTTTACTCTTTCCTCTTCGAAAACTATCCCGCCGAAAACATCTTCACGAAAGCCGGGCCATCGCCATCCCATTATCATGGGCACTTTTTTTCTGTTGCGGTGAATACTGGACTCCGGGAAGAATCCCTTGATGTGGGCTTACGGTTGACCGAGTCTATACAGTCTACAGCCCAGCAGTAGAACCCAGACTGTGGTGAGGACAGATGCGAGGATGACGGCTCCGCCCAAGGCGCCAATAAAGACCGGACCCACCACGGAAATAATCCCCAGGATACCCGAGGCCATGCCCGAATAGGCCGTAACCTTATGGAAAGCGCTTTTTTTCATTACGAGACCGATCACAAGAATCCCCAAAGAGGGGACAAGGATAGCGTAGACGGCAAACAAGCCGGAGGACAGCACGGCGGACGCGTAACTTGCGGCCGAGACGAAGGCGGTCCGCTGAACGTCGCTCGTAGCCGCGGCATAATTACCGCTGAGCGTGATGAGCGAGGAATAATTCGGCCAAGTAACCGCCAAGTCCAAGATAACGAACATCACGACGAGGATGGCACCGATCAGCATGGCATTTCTGTCGATCTCTTTCAATGCGAGGAAGAGCGCCAACGTGACCGGCAAAAAGAGGAAGTCCGTCAGGACGGATAAACCCAGAATCGCCCACCACGCCGTCGTCTGTCCGGCGAGATACTTAAGCCATTCCTCGGCGCCGTTCGGTAAAGGCCCTCCAAGAGCATACAATCCCGTAATGAGGATGTATGAAACACCCAGGATAATCGCGGAAATACCGCCCGCCCGCAACAACCATTTCTTATCGAGAATCACCGCATCGGCACTCATCGTATCCATTCTCCTGTTTACAATAGCTTCCATCTAGCCCTCGCGGGATGGATCGACAAGCGCCGGCCGCATTCAGGGAGCCGCCTTGAAGAGAAAGCCGGAAGGGCGATTAAGCGTCCGGGTCGATCCTGCGGGAAAAAGGCAAGCGCCTTATCTTCCAGGTTTTCCCCCTCGAGCTTTCTATGAAGCGGCCGAGTCTTCTCCGGCCGGGCTCTCGCCCTCCCGCATGTAACGGCGCAGCTGCTTCTTACGCTTCCGGTCGCTGCTGGTGCTGCTGCTGGTTTCGCTGAAGCTCCAGTTCTTAAACAGGATCCAGCACAGCGCCAGCAAACCCCAGGCTTTCCAATAATCCACGCGCGGAAGACCGAAGATCTCGGGCATCAACCAATTCCAAAGCAGCATGACGATCCAGCCGAACAGCGCGAGAAAACCTATCCCCAGAATGGCGAATCCGATCCCGGCCAGGATTTTCTGGGGCAGGCTGCGCTCTTCCCACCAGGCATCTGAAAAGAAATTTGCTTTTTCCGCCGGTGTATCCCGGAAATCCAGATCGGCGTCAGCTTTCCCCTCGCGGGTTTTCCTTTGATCAGACATTCCTTTCCTCCTCCGGGATATTCCCGGTAGCGTTATCGGCCCGGGCGATTGCCCGGATACGTCGTCTCACTCTTCGATCCAGTGCCGTAAGGCACGGGATAGGTTCCGCAGCGCGTAGCGTTTGCGCGCCGTCAGGGTGTCGATGCTTTCCCCCGTGGCCTCCGCAATTTCCCGGAAGGTCAGGCCGCCGAATACCTGAGCTTCAACCACCCTGCGCTGGGCCGCCGGCAGGGCCCGCAGCGCGTCATTCAGCGCATCCACGAGGCTGGCCCTGACGAATCCATCCAGGGGATCCAAGCCGACTCCGGAGATGATCTCCCGCAGCGTATCCTCGGCCATGTCCGTTTCGCCGGAAGCGGCGCGCACCCGGTCATGCCGCCAGGCATCGATCATCCGCCGGGTGACCAACGCATTAATCCAGGCCGGAAGGTTGCGGATGCCCGCCACCAGGGGCAGGCGCTCCATGACCTCGGCATAGACGTCATGCACAAGATCTTCGGCCTCTTCCAGCGTCCGTCCAGCGGCACGCAGGCGGGCTAACAGGCGCGGTTTTTCGCGGCTATAGGCTTCCGCGAGCCGCTTTTGCGAATCACTGTCTGCGCGCAGCTTGTTTTTATTCATCGCATTCATCCATATCGACGTATGAGCAACGCATTTGGTGTATTCGGTTTTTTTTAACCATATGAGAAACAGAAGGCTGCCAGAAGGTCTGATCAGTGGGCGGCGCCGGCGGCGCAGCGGAGGTTGGGCTCGCGCCCGGCGAGGGTGGCCTTGCCAACCCTGATGATGCCGCCGGAGGGCGGGATGGGGGGAAGCTGGGTGCTGGGGATATATTAGGTAGAAGACCGATAAAAGCACGCAATGAGGCAAATCGATGCAACGATTCGTGTGTTACCAGGTCCCTCACCGCCCCGGCAAAAATGGAGGAAAGAGCATTCAGGATGGCTTTTAAAAAAACCGTCTACGCGGGTTGCAGGGCAATTCCATATAGAATGCCGATGATCAGCATCTCGCCCAATCCCGTCACAAGCGTGTATCCCAAGGTCTTGGCGGGCACTTTGATCATCATCCATTGCGAAGCGACGTACATCACCCCCCGGAAGAACCAGGCGATCAAACCGAAGCTCAGGCCTTTTACCAATCCGGTTGCGCCCGGCAGGCTGGGATAGAGCAATAGAAATATCCCCGCCATGATGAACCCGAATGCAAGGTCGATGATGATCCCCGCGACGAAATTCACCGAGATTTTGGCGATCGGCTTGTAAGCTTCGAGCAGTTTGACCGCCAGCGGATTGCCGTGGATCAATCCGTCCAGGATACCGAACAAAACGCCGCTGATCAGGCTAACGATGATGTATGTGGCCATTGGATTTTCTCCTTTTCCTAGTGAGTGGTTTACCGTTCGCGCAGGACACCATTCATTCGATACGAAACCTCCATGAGGGAATCCTCATGGTTTGCGGTAAATGCGAAAGATTCCTTCTCCGCAGGTAAAATAAATGTCGCCGGACGGGTCCACCTGGATGGCCGGCATATCGATCGGCAGCTTGCCGGCAAACAGCGTGACGGTCCCATCCGGCGTGATTTGATAGAGGTTGGAATCCGGATTGACAATGATCCACAGATTACCCCGATCGTCGACGGTAAAAACGCTCATAACCCCGGTCGCAACATGGGAAAGTTCCGACAGAACCGTATAGCTTTTCCCCGTCACGTCGAGGTTTAAAACCCACGGGCCTCGAAAATCCGTATTGCTGATTCCAAAACCGGCCAGGCCGTAGAGTTTCCCGTCCGGCGCAAACGCCAGCCGGAATTCATTGATGGCCTCTGGAAAGTGAAAGCCGGCCTGCCGCCGGAGACCGTTCCGGTCATATTCCTGGACCGTCAGGCCGCCCGGAATGGTGAACAGCAAGTTGCCGGTGACGGGGTCGACCGCCATGGACATGATCGGCGCCGCTTTGGGTCCGGGGATCTCGACCGGTGTGACCCCATTCGCGGGGAGAAATTGGATGTGGTTTGTTCCATCCTCCCGGCTGGCGATATACAACCCGTTATCTAGGGCGAAGGAGATCTGGATAATGGTCCCCCTCAGGTTATCCGCATACACGGTCCGCGTGCCGTCGTCTGCGATCCGCAGAACCTGCGCCGGTATTTGGTCGCCGCAGCCGGATGCGCCAACGTACAGCGCGCCGTCGGGCCCGATATCCGCCGCAAAGGTGCCCGCTGTGCCATGGACCAGGATGCCGCTTTCTTTGGTTTGAAGATCGGACCAGCTTAGCTGGTCCCCGGTCAGAAGCAATTTCCCCGGCTCGATAAAAACGATATCGCCGCGATTCCAAGCGCACGGGCTGTAGGAATTTCGAATGGAGGTCGCCTTTCCGCTTTCGATATCCAGCCGATTAAGGTCCCAAAACCCGTTTTTGTTGAAATAAACCTGTCCGTCAAAATCCATTCCAAAGTTTACCCCGTCACCGGGCAGCACCGATTTCACCAGCACCCGCTTTGATCCGTCCGGATCGACCCGGATGATATCTCCGGTCGGGATGTCGTAAACCAGGATCACGCCTTCGGGAGTCACCAACACATCGCCGATCAATTGGAAGCCGCCGGTAATTTCAACGGTCGTTCCATCCTGCTTGATTTCAATCAGTCTACCGTCGAATGATCGGCCGAGCAGGCGGCCGTCATTTGTATAAAAGATGGGAAATCCATCCGGCGAATGCCCCCACAATTTGTGCTTTCCATCCGGAGTAATCTGCCATACGTCCGGTCCGACCCCCACAATCAGAGTATCTTCCGGTCCGCCAACCGGGTTGCTCATCCCGCTCGCCTGCGGGAGCCGCAGGATCGGGGTGGCGGTTCCCTGTTTCAGATCGATCAACGAAATGCCCGGATTGGAGCCGGTTCCCAGCATGGTGTACACCGTGCCGTTCTGACTGCGTGCGATAAAGGCGTTATATAGAAGCGGAGAACTGTATAAGACCTCGCCGGTATACGTCGGTGGAAGGTCCCAACCTAGCGAGAGGCCGGGGTCATCCGTAGGTTCAAGCGTGGGAGTAATCGCCATGGTGACGGTTGGCAAGTTTATTGCCGAAGGGGTTACCGTGGTGGTAGCGGGGACCGTTCCCGTGGGCGATCCGCCGCAGCCGCCGGCCGCTATGATTAACGAGGCGTTGATGATCACGATCCCGAATGAATTTCTGGGTTTCATGAGATTTTTCTCTGACCTCATCGAGGTATATGGAGCTATGCGTTTCCTCGTAATTCCGCCCAGCAGCGGCGCCCGCCCCGCGCCCAATGGCCTATCATTATGCCTCGATTATATATAAATCATCGAAGCCAGCAACAATACTTCGTCCCGAACCCTTGGCCGCCGGCCTGCTCCGCGGCTTGAAAATGAAAATGCCCCTTCCCCTTTATTCCGGACACCTCAATCAAAGAAACCCCAAATCAATAATTTTCCTTTTATTTCGGAAGGATTGTTTAGCTTGTAATAATTTTTATTATCCCCCCGGGATTTTTCCACAGCCGTTAATATTCCTTGATCGGCCAATTTTTCAAGGTCGGATTCGTCAAATCCCGCATCGTATCTATTCTTATATTCTTTGGCGACCCAGGCGTAACAAATTACTCTTTTATCGACCGGCTTCGACTCGTTATCCCAATAGTTATAACAAGCCCATAAGACCTGCTTTAATTCTTTTTCGTTTACGATGGCATCGATACTCATTTTGTATACTCCTCTTCCTTTTGAAGGAAAACTGTTTGGCTCTTCGATTCCGGGCGGCCTATCATGGGCGCGTTTAGCTCCCTCCACGCATCTATCGAATTTGCGTCAAACTCCGGAAAATGGATTAATATGTCCACATTTCTATTTTTATCGTTTACATATAATTTCATCTTTCATATCGTCGCTAACTAATATGCAAGGACGATCGCCATACCATTTTTTGGAATAATCAAAATCGTACCAATATTTGAATCCCCCCGATTGGTCGAACAATGCCGCCTTGTTTGCGATCCCTTTCTCCACCGATCCTTTTTCCTTTCTTCAATCGCTTCAGATAAAGGCCCGCATCCGGTGGAAGGTGTAAAAATGTCGATAATTAGTGCCGCCCCGCCATTGATCCTCTTTGTCCGCCGCAACCACAAATATCTTTTCGGCGTCGATCGGCTTATGAGGAAGGACATCGCATACCTATTCGACAGCTGCCGCCGTTGGTTTCTTAAGATCCGGTGAGGTATTCAGGCATAGATTTGGCGCCATTGGACCGAATGCAGATTTTTCGTTTTCCAGGGTTTATTCCTCCGCATTTCGAATATTTCCAATTATTTACCGTCAATCCTCCAC
>JBAVFZ010000131.1:0-6428 GCA_049684495.1 Anaerolineales bacterium
GTCCCTGCGATGCAACTGCTCGGCCACCGGATCGTGTGGTCGTTCCTCTTCATGACGATCCTCCTGCTCCTGCTCCGTCAGGGGAAATCGTTCCTCACGGAGATCGCTTCCCCGCGCATCCTGCTGGTCTACGGAATCGCCGCGGTCTTCCTGGCGATCAACTGGCTGACGTATGTGTGGGCCGTGAATGCCGGGTACATCGTCGAGACCAGCCTGGGCTATTTCATCAATCCGCTGCTCTCCATGCTGCTCGGCGTGGTGATCCTCCGCGAGCGGCTGCGCCCGTTCCAGTGGATCCCGGTCGGGCTGGCCGCGGCCGGGATGCTCTACCTGACGTTCGCCTACGGGAATTTCCCATGGATCGGATTGACCCTAGCGCTGTCGTTCGGGATTTACGGATTCGTCCAGAAAGTGGCGCCGCTCAATTCGCTTCACAGCGTGGCGCTGGAGACGATGATCTTGTTTCTCCCGGCCGTCCTGTACCTGATTTATACCGAGGCCGTCGGGCAGGGCATCTTCCTGCACTCCGACCCGGGTTCCACCCTGCTGATGATCGGCGCCGGGGTGGTGACCGCGGTTCCGCTGCTCCTGTTCGCCGCCGCCACCCAGCGGATCACATTGTTCCTGATCGGAGTCCTGCAATACATCGCCCCCACCATGTATTTCTTAATCGGGGTATTGGTTTACGGGGAACAATTAACGGCCGAACGATTGACCGGGTTTGCGATCATTTGGGTGGCGCTGGTTTTATTCGCCGTCGAGGGGTATCTTTCGCACCGGAATCAGGTCGCCGTCATCGAATGACGGCGGTCATTTCGACCGGATGACAAAGACGATCGGCAACACGTACTCGGCCGGGATTATTTCCAAGGGATCGGCGATAACCATCCCGCTCGACGGGCCGCCGTCCAAATTCATCGCCACATCCAATTCGAGATCGGTTTCGTGGAGGAATACGCTGAGTTGGCGCAGCGTGAAAAAACCTTGCGACGCGATCAGAAATAAAATCCTGCCGCCGCGATCCTGCCCGATCACCGTCCGCCGGGCGCGAATGCCGTCTTCGCTTTCCGCCGGGAACCCGATCTGCCCGCCGGGTTTGATAAGGATCGGGAAGCACTGCAGCGCCGCGCGCAGCGGTTCCGACGGATTATACGGAATGCTTCTCAACCAGCGCAATTCGGGACCGCTTTCCCCGACGGCGAACATTCCCGCGAAATCACCGTAACTCTCCCCGATCGTCTCTCCGCCCGCGACGATCAATCCGTCCGGGATATATTCCCCCTGCTCTTTCCGAAAATATCCCCCGTTGACGATCACCTCCGCCCCGGTTTCGGATTGCCAGGCTTCGAGCTCCTTCCCCAACCGATCGTAGGCGACATCGAACGCAAATCCATCCGGATCGATCCTCAGGATGGTGATATCTTCCACCGGCTCGTCCGCGGCGTTTCGCAACGTGATCCCGCGGCGCTCTAACCCGCTCCGTACAAACACCCACCCCGAATCCACTGTCTGCGGTGTTTCCGAAACGGCAGGCGCAAGGGTTTGTGTTTTCGCGGGGGTCTCAAACGTCGTCGGGGTATTGGTCGTAACCGGTATTCTCGCCTCTGTTCCGGTCGGTACGCCGCATCCGATCAGCGGCAATCCCAGAATAAGCGCCGAAATAATCTTGGAAGAAAGTTTTAGCATGGTCGATAGTCGATTTTTTCCTGGACCCCGGCTAAAAACACCCCCGCTTCATGATCGTGCAGGTTCCAGAAACCGGAACCTGCACATTCCGCGAGGGCAGACGCCGGGGTGACGATTACCCCCTGCGGCTGCCGATGGTCACTGGTCGATGGTCACTGGTCGCTGATCTATCGTCCATGGTCTATGGTCTATCGTCCATGGTCAGAACTTAAACGGCGTGAAATTCGTTCCGCGATCGTAATAATCCTCATTCTCTTTGCGCTTCAACCAATTCACGACCTGGTACGTAACCGGCGTCGCCAGAACCTCGTAAAGAACCTTCGACAGCCATTCGCCGAGCAGGATGGCGCCGACGTCGCCGGGCGCGACCAATCCGCCGACGGCGAGGATGCCGATGAAGATCCCCGTATCGGCCGACTGCGCCACAAACGTGGAGCCGATCGTCCGCGTCCATAAATACCGCCCGGCGGTCCACAGCTTCATCTTGGCCAGCACGAACGAGTTGAGGAACTCGCCAGCCAGGTAGGCGGCGAAGGACGCCGCCAGAATGAGCGGCGTGTAACCCAGAACGGCGTTGTACGCGGACTGCGATGCCTGGGGGGAATCGAAGCCCGGAAGCGCCCAGGTGGAGGAGGCCGGAAGCATCCCGGCCGTGACAAACGCAATCACCGCCAGCAGGTTGCAGCCGAAGCCGATCCAGATCACCTGGCGCGCCTTGGCATACCCGTACACCTCGGTCAGCACGTCGCCGAAAATGTACGATATCGAAAAGATCAGCAGCGCCGCCGTAAGCTTGAACGGCCCGATCTGGATCTGCTTGACCGCGATGATGTTGGAGACGATCAATGCCGTAACGAAGACGGCGGTGACCAACGGGAAATAACGGTAGGATTTCATGGTCTCCTCCTCACCCCCCGTCCCCCTCTCCCGGCTGACCCCCGCTTTGCGAGGGCAGGCGCCGGACGAGGGGGGGAGGAAGCGATGGGTTATCCCACAACCGGCAGAACGCGCACTTGCCCGGCGCGGAGGTGGGCTGGCCGCACTGCGGGCACTCGTGCAAATCGTCTTCTCCCGACGCGCCGGGAGCGAACAATCCCTGGTCCTTGGCCTGCAGGAAGGCAAGGTAAAACTGAAGCTTGGCGCCCGGACGGTCTTCTTCCATCCGGTTCAGGACGTCCTTGTAATACAGCGTCGAGGATCCTACGGCATACGGGCATTCCTCGTAAATGTATTCGATCTTCTGCATCAGGGCGTAGGCCGCCGTCTCGCGCTCGTAGATCCGGCAAAACGGTTTGATCTTGCGCGCCAGCCCCGGCCGGGTTGCGGCCAGGACCGGGGCCTGCCGGACGAGGTATCCGCCGGACCAGGTCATGGCGTTGTGCAACAAGACCGCGGCCTCGTCGTCGAGATTGTGCCCGGTCGCCAGGGCGGCGTACTCCTGCTCGCGGCAGACCCGGTTCATGATGTGCCGCTTGACCAGCCCGCAGACCGAACACGGTTTGCGCCTTCCACGCACCGATTGCTTCGCCACATCCGGGATCGACGAACCGTACTCGCCCGGGACGCTGACCACCTGCAGCCGGAGCCCGCGCGCGGCGGCGAAACTTTCACACAGCGCGCGCGACTTGGCCGAGTACCCGATCCCTTCGTCGATTCCGAGGTCGATGTATATCCCGTCCGCCGCGTAGCCCAGCCGGTGCAGCACGTCCCACAGGGTGAGCGAATCCTTGCCGCCGCTTACCGCCACCAGCAGCTTTTCCCCGCGCGCCAGCATCTTGTAATGGTCGATCGCGCGTTCGGTCTGCTCCGGGATCCAATCCAGAAAATGCGCGCGGCACAGCGCCAGCTTGTGCTGGCGCATGTTGATCGCGGCCGGGACCCCGCAGGTGCGGCATTTCACGCCTAACCTCCGGAGATGACCGCGACGAGTTGGATTTCATCGCCCGGGAGCAGGATCCGGTCGTCGGTGATGAGCTCGCCGTCTTTGGCGGCCAGCACCGCTTCGGGGGAAAAACCGGCTTTGCGGATCGCATCGCGCAGGGTACTGCCGCTGCGGACTTCGATCCGCTTTCCGCGGTGAATGAGCGTGGTTTTGGGCGGTTGGGCATCCATGCGCAGCATTGTAATGAAGCGGGCGGAGAGCCGTCAACAGCAGTTTTCGGGATGAGGGCGCTTGCCGAAAACAAGGCCATTCTTCCCGGTTCGATCCCGGGGAATGGCATTCCCGCGGCGGATTATTTCCAACCCCGGCGCCTTCCCGTCCGGTATAATTTTCATTCCGTCCAATCCCGCTCCCAGGAGGTTCAGCATGGAAAAGGTCGTAGTCGTCACGGACAGCACCGCCTATCTCCCTCCGGAACTCATAAAGCAATACGGCATGACGGTTGCGCCGCTGGCCGTGATCTGGGACGGGAAGACCCTGCACGACGATGTGGATATCTCCCCGGCGGAGTTCTACGCCCGGCTGAAAGTCTCAAAAACCCTGCCCACCACCTCCCAGACCACCCCCGAGGAATTCAGGAATATTTTCTCCCCCATCCTGGCGGAAGGGAATTCCATCCTGGGAGTTTTTATTTCCAGCAGGCTTTCCGGAACGATCGACTCCGCGATGCAGGCGATAAAAGGCATGCCCGCCGCCCCGATCGAAATCGTGGATTCCTTCAGTTCGTCGATGGCGCTCGGGTTCGTCGCCCTGGCCGCGGCCCGCGCCGTGGAAGCCGGCGCAAGCCGGACGGAGGCGGCCAAGGTCGCCCGCCAAACGGTCGACCTGTGCAACCTGATCTTTGTCGTGGATACGCTTGAATTCATGCACCGCGGCGGGCGGATCGGCGGCGCGAAACGGTTCCTCGGGACGGCCCTCAACCTGAAGCCGCTGCTGACGGTCGTCGACGGCAAGGTGGACGCGCTGGAGAGCGTGCGGACCAAGAGCAAAGCCGTGGAACGGATGCTGGATCTGATCGAGCAGCGGATCGGAAACCGGCGCCCGCTCCGGCTCAGCCCGCTGCACGCCGCAGCCCCGGAGGAAGCGAAGGCGCTGATGAAAGCCGTGCAGGACCGGTTCCACCCGGATGAGTGCATCTTCAGCGAAGTCAGCCCGGCGATCGGCGCGCATGTGGGGCCTGGAACCATCGGGGTCGCCTGGTGTGTGGGGGTTTAGGGGAATCCTCAAACTCGAAAAAACCGATTGATCAAGGACGGTCGATGGGGTTATCCAAAAAAGGAAAAACGGATTTTTCAAGGGATGATTCCTTGCCCCAGTTGGGTCGTCATTCCCGCGTGTTTTCAGCGGGAATCCAGGGATTTGCAGGAGTGGATGCCCGCTAAGTACACGCGGGCATGACGATCATTTGGTTGTTCTACCGGTCTTTCTAGACAGCCCCATCGAGACCAGGAAGGCATATCGAAATGGTATTCTCGACCGCCTATTCCTTATCCCCCGCGAATGATCCGGAATCCCTGCTCCTCGATATCGGCGATTTGTCCGATGAGCGAAGCGGCCTCATCCAGGTTCCCGCTCTTCCGTAATAGATAATCCACAACAGCATCGGTCGCTTTTTCCAAAGCTTGCGCCGACCGGCCGAAAAGGACGGCTGCCTCCGCCCAGGAAGGTTCGCGGTAGGTTTCCGCCAGACGCCGCAACAATCCGGCGAACACCTCGCGCCCGCCGCGATGGTTGTCGGGGGCGGCATACCCGGTGAGGCGGTTCGGCGGCACCGGCGGAAATCCGGTGAACTCGGCGAGATGGCGAAGCGAGATGCCCAATTCCTTCTTGCCGAGTTCCACGCTCCACTGCGGTAGTTCGCGCGCCAGTTTGCGCATCCCCTTGAGCCCGAGGATGCTCGCCGGCGCATCGAGCATTGCCGCAGCCCGTTTGGCCAGCCCCGCGCGGGCAATCGTCTCCACATCCGCGATCCGCTCCTTGAAGGCAAAGGTATAGAAAGTGTTCTTTTCCCCCAGGCCGGGATTGTTGACATTCCAAGCCGCTTCCAAGTCCGGGTAGGGAATCCTTTGCACCTCCGGCCGGTCGCAATCGAGCACGAGCGCGGCTTGTGCTTCATCGTCGTACCCCGTCAACAACACGTGATGTATCGGCACGTGGATCTTGTGATAGAACCGGTCGTAGTAGGGCAGATGGAACATATCCAAAGCGCCCAGGAGGGCGGGGTTGCCGCCATCGACGGATTCCTTTACGCGCTTGAGCGTGTAAGGGAAACCGCGGCCGGCCGTCATCTGCCACCGGAATCCGACGATATCCTCGAGTTCCGCATATTGATATTTGGCGATCTGCATCCCCCAGAACACCATCCGCGGCGCGGGCGCGTGCTTGTTTTTAATGTAGACGAACCCCAACATGCCGCTCAGGTGCAGCAGCAGCCAATCGGGCAGGCGGATGCCGGTCTTTTGCTCATACAGGTCCTCCAGACCATTGATCATGCAGGTCAATCCGCAGACTTTATGGGGCAGTTCGATGAGTTTCACAGTTCTTCTCTCCTTTTAAAAAAGTATTGGGGTGCCGTCGGCGGCAGGTGGAAATGTACACCCTCCCGTTGCGGGAGAGTCAAGCCGGGAATGCGATCCCCGCATCCAATCGCCGGGAAGCGTGTTTCTATCCTTAAACGCGGCACTGCCGGTGTTTCGTACCCGCGGCACGATATAATCTGCTCCTATCCCTTTTTGCCCCGCATGGAGGAAATACATGGGAAAAACCGTCATTGTCACGGATAGCACAGCCTACATTCCCC
>JBAVFZ010000132.1:0-2602 GCA_049684495.1 Anaerolineales bacterium
GGCCGAAGGATCTTTGAATTGTTTTCTTCAGACCCTTTGGATGCGCAAATCGCATACTCAGGGTGACTTTCCAAGCGGTCCGGATCGATAAGGAGATATCCATGAGACGCATATCGTTCTTCGCCCTCTTGACCCTGATCCTTTCCGCCGCCTGCGGACCCGCGCCGTCGCCCACGCCTATCCCGGATGCGCTGTATGTCGATCCACGCACCGGCCTCGGCGCGATCAGCCCGTATCTGTACGGCACCAACTACGGGCCGATGCACGCCGTGATTCCGGAAATGATGCCGCTGGTCGAGAGCGCCGGGTTCACCGTTTTGCGCTTCCCGGGCGGCGCCTGGACCGACATGGTGGATGTCCAGCCGTTTCAGATCGACACGCTGATGGACTTCTGCAAGCAACTGGGCGCCATGCCTACCATCAGCGTGCGCCTGCTGGGCGGCCAGCCGGAAACCGCGGCCGAGTTAGTGCGCTATACCAACGTGGAGAAGAAATACGGCGTGACCTACTGGAGCATCGGCAACGAGCCGAATATCTTCACCGCCCAAAATTATGCGGATTACGAATACACCATCGAAGACCTCAACCGGGAATGGCGCGCCATCGCCCAGGCGATGAAGGCGGCGGATCCGACCATCCAGCTGATGGGACCCGAACTCAGCCAATGGAATGACGGCGACAGCGCCACCCCGAAGGATACATCCGGACGCGATTGGATGTCGGAATTCCTCAAGGTCAACGGCGACCTGGTGGACGTGGTCACCGTGCACCGCTATCCGATGTATTCGCCCCGGGGGCCGGTCACGGTTGCGGACTTGCGCGCGAATACCCGCCGTTGGACCGGCGAGGTGGATTACCTTCGCAAGGTGATTCGGGAGACCGTCGGACGCGATCTGCCGGTCGCCTTTACGGAAGTCAATTCCGATCCCAGCAGCGCGATGTTTCAGGAAGTCTCCCCCGATTCCTTTTTCAACGCGATCTGGTACGCCGACGTGCTCGGCCAGATGATGAACGCCGACGTGTTCATGGTCAACCAGTGGGTGATTTCCCAACGCAGCACCGGGCTCGGGCTGCTCAACGGCCCCACCGTCCGCCCGACATTCTACGTCTTCCCCCTGTATAAAAAATTCGGCAGCGAGCAGGTGTATGCCGCATCCGGCGTGGCGGATGTGGATATCTTCGCCGCCAAACGGAAAGACGGCGCCCTGACCCTGATGGTGATCAACCTATCGGATGAGGAGCGGACGATCCCGCTTCAGGTGAAGGGCGTGAAGCTGAACGAGGCGGAGGTTTGGCTTCTGGATATCACTCACAATGCCGAGAATCTGGGCCTTCGGACTTTCTCGGCGGAGGGCATGCTGACGCTGCCCGCGCAATCGGCCACATTGTACGTAATTCAATAATCCCGACCGGAAAACGGCGGGGCTTCACTTTTCCATTTTTTGCTGATCAAGCCGTCGGTGATGTTCGTCCCGCAAGCATGCGCTGAAGCAGCTCGACCGCTCTGCCCACTCCGTCCTCGGCGCGGACCTTTTCGCCGGCCGCCCGTGCTTTCTCCCGCATCGAGGGATTCGAAAGGCCCTCGCGAATCGCTTCCTCCAGGTTTTCCGCGGTCAGGTCCTTATACGCAATGGGCTTGGGCCCGACCCCCAATTCGTAAGCCCGCCGTCCCCAGAACGGCTGGTCCGCGCCGTACGGAACCGCCATGGAGGGAATGCCGGAACGCAGCGCGGCGGCCGTCGTTCCGCCTCCTCCGTGATGGATAATCATCGCCATCCGGGGAAACAACCAGGCATGCGGGATGCGATCCACCAAATACAGTTGCCCGGGCAGATCCGCGGCCGTCAGTGTATTCCAGCCGCGGCTCACCACTGCGCGCCGGCGGGTCCGCGCCAGGGCTTCCAGCACCGTCCGGGAAATCCGCGCCGTATCACGCGTCATCATGCTGCCGAAACCCAGGTAGATCGGCGGTGGACCGGCTTCGAGGAACGCCGCCAGGTCCGCGGGCGGCTGCCAATCCGTTGGAACTTCCTCCATCCACGAACCGACCACCTGCCATGCCTCGGGCCAATCCGCCGGCCGCGGCGAAAGCGTCGGGCTGTATGCCCCCCATACCGGCTGGTGGGGTTTTGGAAACGGCGGGGTGAGGGAAAGCGGCGGTAGATGCAGGATTTGTTTCCTCCAGCGGTTGAACCGGCTGCGCAGCGGAAGCCAGGTGACGTACTCGAAGGCGACGTGGCTGAGCCAATTGACGATTTTCGGCCCGGGCGCCGCCATCGCGACGGCGTTGGGTACTTCGCGGCTGCGGGCCGCCGGCTGGAAACACACGAAGACGGCGGGAACGTGCAGCGGTTCTGCGATGTGATATCCCCATGGTCCGTTGGCGGTAAAGAGTATGAGGTCGGTCAGTGAATCCACGCGCGCGGCAGCGGCCAGCGCCCGCTCCACCATTTCGAATGCGCGTGGAAACACTTTAAGCATCACCAATAAAAAATTCAAACCGCCTTTTTCCATGGCGGTTTGAATTTCCGGCGAGAGCAGGAGTTTGTTGTAATCCAGTTCCACCGGCGCGAAGGGGATGCCGGCCTGTTCGATCATGCTC
>JBAVFZ010000133.1:0-26259 GCA_049684495.1 Anaerolineales bacterium
GGATCGATCTGGGTTTTGAATGATCTTTATATTGACGACTATCATGTCCGGCATATCACGGACCGAGAAACGTCGGATTGGGCCTTCCCCAAAGAGTTTTTCTCTTTTCAGCACAAAGGCGTCGCACGGGATGACGCGGGAAATCCTTGGGTGATTGATTTGAACGCCATGTATCATTGGGATGGAAAGGCATGGCAAACAAAGGCTTATCCAGATGAGGGAATCGCGCTCGGCGATTTTTCGATAAAGGGTTCCCTTATTTGGGCGGTGGATAGAAGCCCGGACGCACGGCGAATCTTGCGGATGGACATCGGCAGCGGCGTTTTGGAATATCAATTTCTAGATCTTCCGGAAGAGGCCTTGGGTATGAATTCCCCCGCCGATTGGATTCAACCGGGTTCGGACGGATCCTTGGCCGTGTATATTTCCGGGGATTTTGCCAATGCGTTCTACCTTTGGGAGGACGGGAAATGGGCGAAAATCACCGAATTGGAGGAAGCGCGCGCGCCCGATTTGGATAACTGCATCGATCGCGATGAAAAGGGGAACATCTTTCTGCTGCAAAAGCCGCGCAAGGAAGATGGCCGGCCGATCCTTGGAGTCTTTCGCCCGGAACAATCCAAATGGACGTGGTCGGGTTTGAATTTTATGGATGAGACGATGGTAAAGTATTTGCGAGTCAAGGATCTGGCTGCCGATTCCCTCGGCCGGATTTGGGTGATGGTACAGGAACTTGGAAACCACTATCCCGACGAATTCATCGGCGTCTTCCAGGAGGCGGGCGGCAAATATCAGGAGGTGCGCCACTATACGGAGGACAATGCCGGGTTTTCCGGCGGACAGCTGCTCAAGGGCGACGACGGAAGGATCTGGGCGATCGGGGATTATCCTGCCTGGATCGACAGCCGTCAACAAAATATCCCCCAACCGCTCCCGGAATGGCTGGCTTTTCTCACAGGTCGTGCGGGCTCTAATTTCCGGTTTGCCGTGGAAATGGGAGTCCTTCTCCTGGTCATTCTATCCTCCGTCATCATTTGGCGGTATCGAATGCGGAAGTCAAAGGGATAGATTTGCTGCGGAAGGGGTTTCTTCCTCACGATCACTTTACGAAAAACGGCGAGGTTAATCATGAGCGGATTTCAGAGCACCCCCAAAATTCTCCTGCGCTTGATCCACTGGCCGCCGCAATTCGCTTATGCCCTTGGTTTGGGCCCGGTGATCGGCCGGCTGGTGCTGCTCCTGACCACCACCGGCCGCAAATCCGGAAAACCGCGCGTCGTCCCGCTGCAATACGAAGAGATCGACGGCAAGATCTATCTGGGTTCCTCGCGCGGGACGGATGCGGATTGGGTGCGGAACATCCGGGCCAATCCCAAGGTGGATGTGCGCGTGAAGGCGCGCCGCTTCTCCGGTACGGCGGAGGTGGTCACGGATGTGAAGCGGAATGCCGATTTTCTGGAAGTGCGGCTGGAGCGGCATCCGCGGATGATCGGGGCGATGATGAAGGGCGAGGGGCTTTCGGGGAAACCCGACCGCCGGGCATTGGAACGGTATGCGGCCCAAATCGCGCTTGTGGTGATTACTCCCGGAAAATGAGGTTCCCGGAGAAATTTCCCCACGCCTGCCGGGCCGGGTAAAGGGCCGAAACAGCCGGTCCTCCACGGAATACAATGGGGGGAGTCTCAAGGTTCGCCCAGTCAAGAAAGACGGAAAAAACATGATTAATGGTGTTTCCTTTTAAGCCGGACATCACATCTTTCTGCGTAAACCGCATTCCTCCCTATGACTTTCGGATGATAGCGATACAATTAGGTTGAGGACGGAGAGGCCGCGATACTTTTTTGGCGCATCCGGTCTCTGCGACCAGGGACGTAAGATCCCGGAACAGATCCGGTGTTCTATCGACCTGGAGTGATTGCTTAATGCGCAGTTGCACCCTCCACGCTTTTACCCCCATTCCATCCGACACGCCATCACTGGCCGCCTCCTCCCCAAAATTGGAACGCCCCGCACAGCCCATCCGGGGCGAAATCCATTTTTGGTTTTCGCGCGGCTGCGGCTGGGATGGCCGGCTGCCGCGAATGCCGGAGCCGTGGGAGGTGAGCGGATGACGCCCGCCGGGAAATCCCCCCGCGCGAAAAAGCGCCGCCCGACGATCGGCTTGCTGATCGGCCGGCTGGGGGATATCGGCTACGGGGCGAACGTCTGGCCGGGGGTGGCCGCCGTGGCCGAGGAACGCGATGCCAACCTGGTCTGTTTTGTCGGCGGGGCGTTGAACGCACTGCATGAGTTCGATCTCCAGCGCAACGTGATCTACGATCTGGCCAGCCCGGAAAATGTGGATGGGCTGGTCGCCATGTCCGGCTCGATCGGGCAGTTCGTCGGACCGGAGCGGGTCCTGCGCTACTACGAACGCTTCCGCCCCCTGCCGATGGTCAGCATCGCCATGGCGCTCCAGGGCATCCCCGGCGTGCTGGTGGATAACGCGGCCGGCGTGCGCGAGGCGATCACGCACCTGATCGAGGTCCACGGATTCCGGCGGATCGCGTTCATCCGCGGCCCCGACACCCACACGGAAGCGGAGGAAAGATACCGCGCCTACCGCGAAGTGCTGGACGCGCATCGGCTGCCATTCGACCCGGACCTGGTGGCGGAGGGAAACTTCCTCGCCCCCAGCGGAGAGCGGGCGGTGCGTCAGATCCTCGGGGAGCGGAAGGCGCGGTGTGACGCGTTCGCCTCGGCCAACGACGAAATGGCCCTTGGCGCAATAGCCGCCTTGCGGGGACGGGGAATGCGGGTGCCGGACGACATGCGCGTGGTGGGATTCGACGATGTGGAGGAGGCCAAGTACGCCGCGCCGCCGCTCACCACGATCCGCCAGCCGCTATACGAGCAGGGCAAAAGGGCGGCCGGGATGCTCCTGGATCTCCTGGCCGGGAAGAATGTTCCCCGGACGGTGGTCCTGCCGACGGAACTGGTGATCCGGCAATCGTGCGGTTGTTTTCCCCCCATGATGCGCTCTGCCGCCGCCGGAAAAGAATTGCCGGATAGCGTCAATGCCAAACTGACGGCCGCCACCCGGCGCAAACGGATCCTCTTGGCGATGACGGAGGCCGTGGGTGTTTCCATAACCCGAACGGATCCCGGATGGGCCGAACGGCTGCTCGACGCGCTATCGGAGACCGTCAAAAAAAACAAGCCGCATAGCGTTTTTTTATTCGCATGGGACGAGACGTTGCGCCGGGTGGGAGCCAGAGGCGGCGACGTGCTGCAGTGGCACCATGTGCTCTTTGTTCTGCGCCGCCGGGCGTTGCCCTTTCTCGACGGCGAGAACAAATCCGGGATGGATCTTCTCTGGCGGCAGGCCGAATCGCTGATTGCGGATGTGTCGCAGTGGGCGCAGGTCTACCGGCGGCTGCAGGCGGACCGGCGTGCGTTCGACTTTACGACGAGCATCAGCGAGCCGCTGATGACGGCGTTCGACATAGCCGGATTGGCCGATGTGGTGGCGGAGCAGCTCCCCCGGATGGGCGTCCGGGCCTGCTACCTTTCCTTGTATGATAATCCGGCCGGGTCCGGCGACGCGGCCCCGACCGTTTGGTCGCGGCTGATCCTGGCTTACAACGAATCGGGGCGCGTGAAATTGCCGCCGGACGGAATGCGGTTCCCTTCCCGGACACTCGCGCCGCGGGACATCCTTCCGGCGAAAAAGCGGTACGCGTTCATGCTGGAGCCCCTCCACTTCCGCGATGAAAGCCAGCTCGGATTCATCATCCTCGAACCGCTGCAGACGGAAGTGGGCGCGCACCGGGAGGCGTTGAGCCGGCAGATCAGCACCGCGCTGAAAGGCGCCATTCTGCTGCAGGAGCGCCAGCAGGCGGAGCAATCGCTGCGCGCGAGCGAACAGGCGGAACGCCGCTTCCAGGAAAGGCTGCGAACCCTGCTGGAGCTCAGCAACGAGCTTTCGCGCGCCGAATCGGTGGATGCGCTGTGCCGCCAGGCGGTGGAACTCGGACGAGCCCGGCTCGGATTCGACCGGCTGGCGATCTGGTTTTACAAACCGGATCCCGGAATCATCAACGGATCCTTCGGCACCGGCCCGGACGGTATGCTCACCGACGAACGGGCGGTTCAAATAAATACGACGGGGCTTAACATGGATATCCTCCGGCAAACCCGCCCCGTCGCGCTGGTAAAAGCCGATGCGGAGCTGCGGGATATGCATGGAACCGTCCTCGGCCGCGGCTCGCGGGGGCACGCGGCGATGTGGAACGGGGAGAAGGTCATCGGCTTTGTCTCGCTGGATAACCTGCTGCACCACCGGCCGATCACCGATTACGACGCCCAGCTCCTGAACTCGTTCGCCTGCACCCTGGGGTACCTATGCTCGCGCAAGCGGGCGGAAGAAACGCTCCGGAAAAGCGAGCAATCGGAAAGGCAATTCGAGGAGCGGCTGCGGGTCCTGTTGGAGCTCAGCAACGAGCTTTCGCGCGCCGAATCGGTGGATGCGCTGTGCCGTCAGGCGGTGGAACTCGGGCGTTCGCGTCTCGGCTTCGACCGCTTGGGAATCTGGTTCTACAGCCCGGAACCCGGCTTTATCGACGGGTCGTTCGGCACCGACGCGAATGGGGATACCATCGACGAACGCGGCATCCATTGGCCGACGGCGGACCTTCATCTCGAGATCCTGAACCAGACCCGCCCGATTGTGTTGTTGACGGCCGATGCGGATTTGAGCGACGGAAAAAACCACGTCATCGGCCGTGGTTTGCTGGCCCAGGCGGCGATGTGGAACGGGGAAAAAGTCATCGGTTTTGTCTCGATGGACAACCTGCTCCGCCACCGGCCGATCACCGAGCACGATTGTGAACTCCTGAATTTGTTCGCCTCCTCCCTCGGTTATCTGTGCTCCCGCAAGCAAGCGGATGAACTTCTGCGCGCCGGCGAGCGGAAGGAGCGCGCCTTCCAGATGCGGCTGCGGATCCTGCTGGAGATCAGCAACGAGCTTTCGCGCGCCGAATCGGTGGATGCGCTGTGCCGCCAGGCGGTGGAACTCGGACGTTCCCGGCTGGACATCGACCGGCTGGGAATCTGGTTTTACAATCCGGATCCGGGGGTTCTTCGGGGATCCTTCGGCACCGATCAGGACGGAAACACCGTCGACGAACGGGAGATCCTTCTGAAGACGGAAGGCATGCCCATGGAGATCCTCAGGCAAACAAGGCCGATTGCCCTGCTTTGGTCGGACGAGATCCTGCGCGACGGCAAGTCCCGCGAACTCGGCTGCGGCGACCAGGCCCAGGCGGCGATGTGGAACGGGGAAAAGGTCATCGGCTTCGTTTCCATGGACAACCTGCTGCGCCGGCGCCGGATCACCGAGCAGGATTGCGAGCTCCTGAATTTGTTCGCCTCATCGCTCGGGTACCTGGCTTCGCGCAAGCGCGCCGAAGAGGAATTGCGGGATTACTCGGAGCACCTCGAAGAAAAAGTGGAGGAGCGCACCCGGGCGCTGCAACAGGCGCAGGACAATCTTGTCCGCCAGGAGAAATTGGCGATCCTCGGCCAGTTGACCGCCACGGTCAGCCATGAGATCCGTAATCCGCTGGCCACCATCCGCGTCTCGGCCACTTCGGTGGACCTGAAAACCCGCGACCGCGGCCTGGGCGTGGAACGCGCGCTGGACCGGATCCAGCGCAACATCACCCGCTGCGATACCATCATCTCCGAACTCCTCGATTACACCCGCATGCCGGACCTCGAACGGCAGACGGTCGATTTCGACGACTGGCTCAACCGGCTGCTGGATGAGCAGACGATGCCGGAGGGCATCACCCTGCGCAGGGATCTGATCTCCGGGGCGCGCGTCCGGTTGGATGGGGAACGCTTCCAGCGGGTGATCATCAACCTGCTGGACAACGCGCGCCAGGCCATACAATCCGCTGGGCCCGCGGGCGCTTCGACGGGAAGGTTGACGGTCGAATCAAAAAAGGAAGGTGACAGCCTGCAAATCGTGATCCGCGATACGGGCGGCGGGATCCCACCGGACGTCCTGCCGCGCATCTTCGAACCGCTCTTCAGCACCAAGGGCTTCGGGGTGGGGTTGGGACTTTCGATTGTGAAGGGGATCGTGGAACAGCACGGCGGGACGATCGAAATCACCAGCGAAAAGGGCCGGGGAACTTCGGCCGTCGTGCGCCTCCCCCTGGCTGCGGCTCCCGGATAAATACCGGGGCCGCACCGGTTCATCCGCGCGGCGGTTGATCCTGCGGGAGTTGTTCGCCGGACGGGCTTGCCCGCCGTCCGGCGGCGGTGGCGGAGGGATTTTCCGGATCGGACGTGGGCGGGATTTTCGGAAGGAGCAGATACCGTCATGACGGCGCTGGATATTTTCATCGTTGACGACGACCGCGATTTCGCCGAAAGCCTCGGGGAGATCCTGACCGCGGCCGGCCACCGTGTGGAATTGTGCTTTGACGGGGAATCCGCCGTGCACATTTTCCGCCAGCAGAAATTCGACATCACCTTCATGGACGTTAAACTGCCCGGTAAGAACGGCGTGGAAAGCTTCTTCGAGATCCGCAAGATCAATCCGCAGGCAAGGGTGGTGATGATGACCGCCTACAGCGTCGAGCAGATCCTCACCCAGGCCGTCGAGCACGGAGCGCTTGGCGTGCTGCGCAAACCCTTCGATACGGAGCGCTTGCTGCGGATGCTCGAGGATGTCCGGCCCGACGGCGTGATCCTGATGGCGGATGACGATCCGGATTTTTCGGAAAGCCTGCGCCAGCTGCTGGCCGATCGCGGGTATAAGGTCCTCGTCGCGTTTACCGGAGAAGAGGCCGTGGCGACCGTCATGGCGGACGGGATCGACATCCTCATCCTCGATCTGAAACTCCCCGTCCTGAGCGGGCTGGAGGTATATTTGGAGCTCCGGCGGCGGAACCGCTGGCTGCCGACGATCATCGTCACCGGATATGCCGTGGAGGAGGCCGATGCGATGGATCAACTGCGGACGATGTCCGTCGCCGGCTGCCTGATCAAGCCCTTCGATCCGCAGCAGATGCTGGATGTCATCCGGGCGATCGAGAACGACAATCTGCACAACCAATGGTTTCCTTCGCGAAATGCCGGAGGGTGAAATGGCCGCTGAGCGCCGGGTATTGATCGTCGATGACGATGTGGATTTCGCCGAATCCCTGAACGACATGCTGCTCGCGGAGGCGTACGCCGTGCGGGTGGCGCACAATGCCCACGACGCGCTCACGGAGGCGGACGCATTCGACCCCCAGGTCGCGCTGCTCGACATCCGCCTGCCCTTGGGATCCGGCGACGGGCTCGACCTGCTGGCGGCGCTCAAGCAGAAGCATCCGGACATGCTCGGCATCATCGTCACCGCCTACGCCGACGCCGACACGGCGATCAAGGCGCTGCACGGCGACGCATACGATTACCTTCGCAAGCCGCTGTATTTCCAGGAGTTGGCCGCCACGCTCCGGCGCTGTTTCGAGCGGATCAGCCTCGAGGAAAAGAACCGGCAGGTGCTGCATGCGCTGCACGACAGCGAGGAGCGTTACCGGTCGATCTTCGAAAACGCGCTGGAGGGAATCTTCCGGATCACGCCGTCGGAGGGTTTTGTCGACGTCAATCCCGCCCTGGTCCAGATGCTGGGTTACGACTCGGCGGAAGAATCGCTGGCGCTCGATTTGCGCAAGGACCTCTATGCCGATCCGCAGGAATTGCGCTTCCTGATTGATCAGCACAAATCCCACAAGGCCGTCCGCAACCTCGAGGCGGTTTGGAAAAAAAAGAACGGCGACCCGCTCACCGTCAGCATCAACAGCCGGATCATTTTCGATTCCGACGGCCGGGCGCTCTTTTATGAAGGGATGGTCCAGGATATTACCGACCGCAAGCGGGCGGAGGAAAAATTGCAGGACCAGTTCCGGCGCCTGGCCGCCCTGCGCGCAATCGACCTGGCGATCACGACCAACCTCGACCTGCGCCTGATCTTCAACCTGCTCCTGGATCAGGCGCTGCCGCAGCTGGGGGTGGACGCCGCCGCGATCCTGCTCCTCAACCCGCATTTGCAGATCCTCGAATACGCCGCCGGGCGCGGTTTTTGGGGCGATTCGATCGCCCGCAGCCGGATCCCGCTGGGAGAGGGCCCGGTCGGCCGGGCCGCGCTCGAACGCCGCAGCATGCACATCGCCGATCCCGCCGACTTCGGCGATGCCGGACAGTCCCTGGCGGGCGAGGGGTTTGTGTCGGCCTACGTCATCCCGCTCGTCATCAAAGGCGGCGTTAAGGGCGTGCTCGAACTCCTGCACCGCGCGCCGCTGGCCCCCCGGCCGGATTGGAAGGATTTTGCGGAGATGGTTGCCAACCAGGCCGCGATCGCGATCGATAACATCGCCCTGTTCGAGGATCTTCAGCGTTCAAACACCAATCTGGCGTTGGCGTACGACACCACGCTGGAGGGCTGGTCGCGGGCGCTCGATCTGCGGGACCGGGAGACGGAAGGCCATACCAAACGGGTCACCGAGCTGACGTTGCGCCTGAGCCGCACCATGGGGCTGGACGAGACCGACCTGGCGCACATCCGCCGCGGCGCGATCCTGCACGACATTGGCAAGATGGCCATCCCGGATTCGATCCTCCTCAAACCCGCGCCCCTGACCGAAGAGGAGTGGGTGATCATGCGCCGGCACCCCGTCTATGCCTACGAGATGCTCTCTCCCATCGATTACCTGCGCCCGGCGCTCGATATTCCATACTGCCATCACGAGAAGTGGGACGGCACGGGATACCCGCGCCAGCTGCGCGGCGAGCAGATCCCGCCCGCCGCAAGGATATTCGCGGTGGTGGACGTGTGGGACGCGCTCCGCTCGGGGCGGCCGTACCGCGCCGCCTGGTCCCTGGATAAAGTCCTGGCCCACATCCGCTCGCTCTCCGGGAGCTACTTCGATTCGCGGGCGGTCACGCAATTCCTGAAATTGGAGCTCTGACACCATTTTCAATCCGGGGCGGTTCCTTCACAATGAACCCGCGGATGATGTTCATCCAAACCGGATGGAGGCAAGCATGAAGCGGCTTCCCGGAAGTATTGGAGTTCTCCTCGTTCTCCTCTCCGCCTGCGCCCCGCGCTCCGCCGCACCGACGATTGAAATTCAAGCCGCGTCGGCCAGCGCGACGGGACAAACGCCCTCCGCGAGTCAAACCCGCCGACCCCGCCCGACGGCGACCGCTTCCTTTACCGAGTCTCCGACCCCTTCCGCCACATCATCCTTTCCCACCGCAACCTTCGACGCCGCCGGCGTCGTCACCTTCACGCCCGCGTCTCCGGTGGTGTGTCCGGAACCGGATCCCAAAGCCGTTTTCCTGGTCCCGGAGGATTATTCCGGCGTGGCATCGGCTGTGCTGGAGTATCTAAACGCCGGCGGTTCCTTTGCGGTTATAGAGGCCGGGCTGGAGAAGATCCATCTGCGGATCGCCCAATGGGATCTCACCAACGACGGCATCCCGGAAATTGCCTTCGCCGCAATTCGCACCTACATCTTCGGATGCCGGGATGGCCGGTACATCACACTCTTTGAAGAAGGCGATGGGGATTCCACATATCTCAGCGGCGTGCTCGATATGAACCTGGACGGCGTTTTGGAATTCGTTTACGCCTCCGATTATTTCGGCGCGAATGACTACACCATGTATTACCGGATCCTGGAGTGGCGGGATGCCGGTTTCCGCGATCTGATTTCGGATGTGGAAATTACGAGCCGTAAGGTGATGGGCGGAAGTGCGGACCGGGAAGCCTGGATGTTCAACGGCATGGAAAGTCTGGAAGATACCGACGGAAATGGAACGGTCGAACTGCTTGTTCGCGGCGGGAACGACGGAGGGATGTCCGCCTGCTCGTGGGGGCCGGTCCGGAACGAAACGCATGTCTGGATGTGGAACGGCGTGGAATTCGGGTTGTCCGCGATGCGGCTGGATTCTCCCGCCTACCGTTTCCAAGTGGTCTTTGACGCGGACGAAGCTTCTTTGGCCGGGAATTATTCCGCGGCCGAGAATTTGTACAACCGGGCCATTCAGGACAATGGTCTTTTCGGGAGGGAGCGTTTTTTTGGAGGGGAAACTTTCTGCTCACAGGGTTTGGTACTCGATCCTGCGGAATGGCCCAACCTGACCGCTTATGCGCGCTACCGGATCCTGTTGATCCGTATCCTTCTCGCGGATGGACGCGCGGAGTCCCTCCTCCAATCCCTGCAGAAGGACTTTCCCGCCGGCCGTTACGGAAACGCCTACGCGGCCCTGGCCGCCGAGATGTGGGCCGAATACAATAAAAATCACAACCTGGGGGACGCGTGCCTCTCGGCCGTCGCCTTCGCCAAGGCCCATCCGGAGGAAATCCTTAAACCGCTCGGCGGCGGCGAGTATGCCTATTACGGCGAAGGTATGCAGAACAATTCATACGTCCCGCAGGATATCTGTCCCTTTGAATGAGCCGGGGCCGGTGGATGATCCGGGTTGTGCGGTCTCCGGGACCAATTTCGATCCGCGGGCGGTTTCGGAGTTTCTGAAACCAGAGCTCTAGGCATCTCTTTGGAATGCAGTTGAATAATTGCTTGTGCGGTCAGAAAAACCTTGAACCGCGAAGCCCGTCCTCGGTGGTCGGGCTCTGCGGTAAGATAGTTAACGGGGACGACAAGGAGCGGCTATGATCGTAGGCGTCTTAAAGGAAATCAAAACCGAGGAAAACCGCGTCGCCATGACCCCGGCCGGGGTGGAAGTGCTCCGGCAGGACGGACACACGGTGCTGGTCGAAGCCTCCGCCGGGATCGGCAGCGGACTTTCGGACGCGGAGTACTCCGCGCACGGCGCGGAAATCGTGCTCAGCGCGAAGGAAATCTTTTCCCGGGCGGAAATGGTGATGCACGTCAAGGAGCCGCTCGAATCCGAATACGGGATGATCCGCAGCGACCAGATCGTCTTCACCTATCTGCACCTGGCCGCGGCCGAGGGCCTGACGCGCGCGCTGATGGACACCGGATCGGTGTGCATCGCCTACGAGACCATCCAAAAGGCGGACGGGTCGCTGCCGCTGCTGACGCCGATGAGCGAAGTGGCCGGCCGGATGGCGATCCAGCAGGGGGCCAAATACCTGGAGATGGCCCAGGGCGGAGACGGCATCCTGCTCGGGGGAGTCCCCGGAGTCGATCCGGGGATGGTGCTGATCATCGGCGGGGGCGTGGTCGGGGTGAATGCCGCCAAGATGGCCTGCGGGCTGGGGGCGCGCGTGTACGTGCTGGATACCGATCTCGACCGGCTGCGCTATCTGAGCGATGTGATGCCCAGCAATTGTTTTCTGCTGATGTCGAACCCGGCCGCGATCCGCGATCTGATCACCCGCGCGGATGTCGTCGTCGGCGCGGTGCTGATCCCCGGGGCCAAGGCGCCCCGGTTGATCACCCGCGACATGCTAAAAACGATGAAGAAGGGCGCGGTGCTGGTGGATGTCGCGATCGACCAGGGCGGATGCTTCGAGACCTCCAAACCCACGACCCACAATAATCCGATCTTCATCCTGGATGGAATCATCCATTATTGCGTGGCCAACATGCCCGGCGCGGTGCCGAAAACCTCCACCCAGGCGCTGACCAACGCCACACTGCCCTATGCGCTCGCCATCGCCAACAGCGGCTGGCGGAATGCCATGAAGGAAAACCCGGAGATCCGGCTCGGCGCCAACGTGGTCAATGGCAGGATCACCTGCAAGGGCGTGGCGGAAGCGTTCGGGATGGACTACACGCCGATCGAAGAGCTGCTGTGATCCCGTAAGGGGAATGCGGAATATGAAATGGGCAACCTCGTGATTTGAACCAAGCGGCCCGCTCTACTTCAAAAATGGAATAGATCCATCAACTGGCCATCCCATCCCGCCCCTCCTTCACCTCCCCTCCCTTCCCGTAACACGGGAAGGGAGGGGAGGGATCACCGAGTCCATTATTACCAACGGGCTGACGGGAGGGGTAGGATGGGATGTTTTTTTTCGAAAGAGTAAATGAAAGAGATAATTACACCGCGGGGAAAGATTTGGTTCTTATCCCGGGTGATCTGTAAGGTTAAGATTCGGTTTCGACACATCCGTGGCTGACGGGCCGCGGGTGAAGTCGTTGTTGGGAAAATCCATAAAACACACGGGAGCCCAATCGGCTCCCGTGTGTTTTATGGATCGATACCGGTAAAAAGACGCCGTTATTCCCAGCGGAAAATCCTTACCGCAATTACGCCGGCCACGACCAGGATCGCCCCCAGGATAACGACCTCGGGTTGGTGCTGCGACCAGGCGTCCCCGCGCCACATCCCCTGCAACAGCGTCACCACGTGCGTCAGCGGATTGAAGCGGATGGCTTCTTGCATCCCTTTCGACATCACTTCCCGGGGGATGGTAACGCCGGAAAGGTAGACCATCGGCTGGAGCAGGAGGTTGCCGACGATTGTGCCCACGCGCGCATTGGGCAGCACGCCCGCCAGCAGCAGGCCGATCGAGAAGAAGCTCAGGCAGCCCAGTGAGAACACCGCCATGACGTTGGCCATGTTACCCACGAATTGCAGGTTGAAGAGCGCTTTGCCGATGAGGATCAGGAACAGCATCCCGAGGATCGTCATCGCAAACTGCGTCACCAGCTGCGCGCCCAGGACGGCCGCCGGGCTGACCGGCGTGGCGCGGTAGCGCCGCAGGATGCCGCGCTCACGGTAGTTGGCCAGCGCGAGGGGCATCGACATGACGGCGCTGATGGCGATCACCAGCGCGATGAACCCGGGAACCGCGGTGTCCAGGAATCCGGCTCCGCCGTATACGGGCGAGGGCTCGTTGCCGAAGATCGCGCCGAGAATGACCAGGATCATCGGCATCAGCGCCAGGGTGAAAAATGCGGCGATCGGGAAGCGGAAATAAAGTTTAACTTCCGCCAGGGTGAGTTTCCAAAAGCTTTTCATGGTTTCCTCCGTCCGTCAGTCGCGCATCGCGCGGCCGGTCAGCTGTAAAAACACGTCTTCGAGCGTGGGCTGTTCCATGCGGATGTCGCCGAAGTCGGCGCCCTGCGCGGAAAGCCAATTAGCCACTTCGCTTATGAGCGCCTGCTTCCCGGCTTGCGGCGTGCGGCCGTAGACGATCACCCGGTCCCCGTCGCGTTCGACGCGGGTCGCGCCGTCGACGGCTTGGAGCGCCTTCGGATCCAGCGCGTGTTTGGTGGTGAAGAGGACGCGGCTCTCGGCGCCCAGATTGCGCACCAGCGCGGCGGGCGTATCCAGGGCTACGATCTTTCCGTGGTCCACGATCACCACGCGGTCGCACAGCGTCTCGGCCTCTTCCATGAAGTGGGTGGTCAGGAACACGGTGCAGCCGCCGGCGCGGACTTCCCGCACCAGGTCCCAGATGCTGCGCCGCGCCTGCGGATCCAGACCGGTGGTCAGCTCGTCCAGAAAGACGAGTTTCGGGCGGTTGATCAGCGCCAGGGCGATGAACACCCGTTGCAGCTGGCCGCCGGACAGCTTGGACACCCACGAGTCCTTTTTTTCCTTCAGACCGAGCCGCTCCAGCAGCGCCGGCCATGGGACCGGAGAGGGGTAGAACGATGAGAATAGGTCGAGTACCTCGCCGACGGTAAGCTGCTCCGGCAGCTGGGATTTTTGAAGCTGGGTTCCGATCACATACCGCAGCTCGCGTTCCTGGCGGACCGGATCCAGGCCGAGGACGCGGATCTCGCCGCCGTCGAAAGCCCGCATCCCTTCCAGGCATTCGATCGTGGTCGTCTTGCCGGCGCCGTTGGGGCCGACCATGCCGAAGATCTCGCCTTCCTTCACCTCAAGCGAGAGGTCTTCCACGGCGACGGTCTTGCCGTAGGTTTTGCGCAAATGTTGAACTTGAATAACGTTGGTCATGGCAGTTGCCTTTCTTTTTATTTTCCCAGCCGGTCCGGCCGGCCGGAGGTGTGAGGCTATGAATCAACCGGGTGCGAAATTCCGCTTGATTAATTCGCCCGTTGATTCTCTTTGGAACGGGCCCGTGATTGCTGATTGTTCTGAAAACTTCTCTTTAATCCTGTAAATACGTATTTACTCAGTCTGATTTCTCTTTCTTGTACACCGAAACACCGAAAAGAGCCGAAAACACCGAATTATTTTTTTTTAAAAATCCGTGTAATCCGTGTACGCTTTTCCCGGCCTGAGCAGATACGTAGATACTTTCAAATACTATTCTTCGGAAACTTACTTGTCCCGGATTGAGACCTTCATTCGATAAAGATCCTCACTTTCTTCCTTTCCCGCCGGCGGAGCCGCGGATGATCTCTTCCAGCGCCGCCACCTGGCTGCGGAACACTTTACGCCCCCGGTCGGTCGCCGCGATAAAGGTGCGGGGTTTGCGGTCCACGAACGTTTTGGTGATTTCGATGTACCCGGCTTCCTCCAGGCGGTGCAGGTGGGCTCCCAGGTTGCCGTCGGTGGCCCCCAGCATGTCGCGCAGGACGGTGAACTCGGCGCTTTCCGGGGATTTGATCGCCACCAGCGCGGCCATCAGGCGCAGGCGAATGGGCTGATGGATGATTTCATCGATTTCCGCCATGATCATCCCCTCCCGCGCAGGAGCAGCATTCCGCTGCCGATCATCGTCCCGCCGCCCACGATCGCCAGCCAGAGGAAGAAGTAATCCGGCAGGACAAAGTATCCGAACACGAGCAGCCCGGTCACCGCCAGGGAGATCCACAACAGGGGAAGCCTCACCCAGAGTCCCATCACCGCCAGCCACAGCATCACCAGGAGGTAGATCAGCAGGTTTATCTCCCGCGGGTCGGTGGGATGGATGAAGATGGCTCCGATCGCGCCGAACAGAACGAAAACCACCCATAGGAAGCCGATCCGCGCCGCCATCGGATGATGGAATTTGCGGCCCATCCGGATGCTGATCACGGCGCAGAGGATGTTACCGGCCACGCTCATGACGATCCAGGGTACGGCGACCAGCACGACCCCCAGCTTGTCGGCAAACTGGTTCAGCGTATACCCGATGGCCATGATCACGCCCCAGATGATGATCTGATACGCGCCGCCGGAGGCGCCCAGCGTCCTGCGCATCTGATCCTCGGTTTCCCGGATGGATGCCAGCGCCTTTTCGGCTTCGGTCGGGTTGACGTTCATGGGGCCTCCTATAGAGAACTCTGTGCAATAGAGTACTCTAGCTTCTTGGGAAAGTCAAGACCCAATTTGGTTTTTTCACAGGCCGTTTGCGGGCCGGCGGAATCCGCTGAAAAATCAGGGAGATGGACGTGCCCAGGCGCCGATCGGTTAGAATTTATAACAGGGTGTTGAAAAAAAGGAAGGAACAGGGGTCATTGCGAGGAGCGAAGCGACGAAGCAATCTCCTGCCTTTTCCGAAGGGGGAGATTGCTTCGCTCCCGGAGCCTGCCCTGAGCAAAGCGAAGGGGTCACCCCCGCTTCGCAATCAAAACTGCTCAAGGGGCAAAGGCGAGCAGTTTTGCTCCGCGGGGGCAGGCTCGCAATAACCGTTTACGCGGGAAAAAGGTCTGAACCCCCGGGGAGGTGACGGATGCAGCCGGAAATGATTGCCGATGGAGAATTTAATACCGCCGAGAATCCGCTCTGGCATCCCGTCGAACGGAAGTTGTATTGGACGGATATCCCCCGCGGGAAGCTGTTCCGCTACGATCCGGCCACCGGTGCCTGGGAGAAGTGCTGGAGCGGCGAGCCGGTCGGCGGGTTCACGATCCAGGAGGATGGCGCGCTGCTGCTCTTCATGGCGCGCGGCGCGATCGCCCGGTGGCATGGCGGCAAGCTGGACTATCTCCGCCGCGAGACCGATGGTGAACAGGACAGCCGCTTCAACGACGTCATCGCCGATCCGCGGGGCAGGGTCTTCTGCGGAACGATGAAAACCCCGGTGCGGGGAGGCCGCCTCTACCGGTTGGACACGGATGGTTCGCTGCATTTGGTGCTCGACGGCATCGGTGTTCCGAACGGCATGGGTTTTCCGCCGGACCGCAAGCGGATGTATTGGACGGATTCGGATGCCCGGCGGATCTACCTTTTCGATTACGACGAAGAGACGGGGGCACTGACCGGTCAACGGATATGGATGGAATTTAGCGAAGACCAGGGCAAGCCGGACGGCCTTACAGTGGATTCCGAGGGGTTTGTCTGGGTGGCATTCTGGAACGGTTCGGCTTTGCGTCGCTTTACGCCGGAGGGGGCTGAAATGCGGAGAATTGAGTTTCCCGCGAAGAAAGTTTCCAGCGTTTCCTTCGGTGGCGGCGAATATGAGGACTTATACGTCACAACCGCATTGACCAGCGGGACGAAGAGCAGCGAAGGCGCGGGCGCGGGGGCGCTTTTCCGGCTTCGGGCCGGGGTCCGCGGCGTGGCGGAATTCCATTCCCAGGTGGATTTTTAATTTCCGGATTGCAGATAGCACCCTAAGGGTGGGTGGTACCTTTCAGCACCCTAAGGGTGGAGGGCACCTTTCGACACCCTAAGGGTGCTTTTACCCACCCTTAGGGTGGGGGATACACTTCATCTTATGACATCACGGGATGATCTTGCCTACAAGGATCACAACCCTGCCGGAGAGGAGCCGCGCGGGAAGGATACCGTCTGGCGGCTTATCGAAAAAGAGGGGGCGTGGTGGCTGCAGGCGCTTTCACCCGTTCTCTTCCTGCTTTTCTTCTCCGCGTGCTGCTGGCTCGCGCTGCGGGATGCCGGCCGGGCGTTGAGCCTCGGCCTCGCGCTGGTCCTGCAGATGTTCTTCCATGAGCTCGGGCACCTGTTTGTCTTCCGTCAAAATGGAATCCGCAGCCGGATCTGGTGGTTGTTTCCGCTCGGCGCCGTGGCGACGCCCGTCGACCGGGAGGAAAAGCGCAAGAGCGATTCGCTCCCCTGGAACGCCGTTGCCTGGCTGTTGCAGGCCGGTATCTTGGCCAATGTCGCTGTGATGGTCATCGGATCTCTGCTGCGCAGCGCGTCCGGCGGATGGCCGGCGGTTTTCGGCGCCGATCTGCTTACGGCGGGCGGTGTGCTCGCCATTTCCAACCTTATCCCGATCGGCAAATTGGACGGCGCCATGTTGTACACCGTCATCTTTTCTTCGCTCAAGGAGAAGGACGACCTCCGGGTAGCGCGGGGGTTGGCGGCGGTCCTGATCGTGGCGGTCCTGGCGGCGGTTGTTTCGTTCGCCTTCCTGGGTTTTTCGGATTTGATCATCGCATTCTTCCTGCGCACGGGTTGGTTCGCGGTATTTGCCCTCATCGCCGCCGGGATCTGGCACCGCCAGGGGTTGGACAACCCCGCGTTTGCCGGGAGCGCCCAGGCGATGAACCGCCGGCAGGCGCTGGTGCACATCCTGTTTTACATCGCGCTGCTCTATATTTCCCTGCGGCTCGTGCTGGGGCCGCTGTGGATGAACCTTTAGGCAACTCCGTCCGGCGGCGGCGCACGGGGACGCTACAACCCCCGCTCCCGCCCTCCGTAGATTCATCTGCCGGACCATTAACCGGCAAGCCTATAAGCTATACTTCTATTGAAGAAGGAGATGGGCATGTCTTGTGGAAGAGTCGTCCTCTGCATCATCCTCCCCCCGCTGGCCGTATTCGATAAGGGATGCGGTTCGATCGTCATCGTCACGCTGCTCACGCTGCTCGGATGGGTGCCGGGCGTGCTGGCGGCGCTGATCATCCTGAACCGGGTCAAATAGGCGGCCGGCTTGTCCCCGACAAGCGGAAAGCCGCGGGCGGTGCGTAAGGCGGCGGCGCGCCCGGTGGGCGCTTATCAAAATCCCGGGGCGGTTTGCGCCGCGTACGATCCGCGGGCACCGCAGGCCGCGCGGCTCCTCCTTCGGCTGATAACGGAAAGCGAGCCGGGCCTGGCCGTCGAACACGTCGGCAGCTCGGCGGTCCCGGAGTGCGACGGGAAAGGCACGCTCGATCTGCTCGTGACATACGCGCCGGGCGGATTGGAGCGGGCGAAGGCGGTCCTGGCCGGACTGGGTTTCCAAAAACAAACCGGCCGCGATCCGTTCCCCGAAGAGCGGCCGATGCGGGTGGGCTCACTCGAGTTCGAAGGCGGGCGGTTTCCAATCCACGCCCATGTGATTGCGCGCGACTCGGCCGAAGCCTCCGAGCTGATCCGGTTCCGGGACCGGCTGCATTCCGATCCGAACCTCCGGGCGGCGTACGTGGCGCGCAAACGGGAAATCATCCGGGCGGGCGTCGCGGATTCAATCGAATATTCCATCCTCAAAGGCTCGTTTGTGCGGGAGGCGCTTGACTCAGATTATCCCGGCGGCTGATACGTTTCCCTTGAGGCGAGGCTCCGGTTTTCCGCAACCATTAATGGTGGAATAATAAACCTCAAAACCTCCGAAAAAACGCAGTATCCGTCCTATAATTTTAGCAATGCAATACCGTTCTATTTGCCCCGGGAGGGATGCATAAAACAGATGGACGATCGGATGACCTGGCTCCTGCAGTCCAAGATCCCCACGATTGTGAATCAAGCGCGGAAGGATCTCCGCGCCGGCCGCTCCTCGGCCGCGCCACTCCGGATGGCGAAGGCGCGGATCATGCAAACCGGGGCGGTGCCCGCGATCCTCGCCCGCCAATCGAAGAGCGGGAATTGGAAGAACGATCACGGCTACTACGGGCCGAAGTTCTACAGCACGCACTGGAGCATGGTCCTGCTGGCGGAACTGGGCGCGGATGGAACCGACGAGCGGTTCCGGCGCGGCGTCGAATACATGCTCGACGCCACGCGGGATCAGGTCGAAGAGGGACTGGAAAACAAATACTACGGATGGTCCTGCCTGTATGGGAACATCCTGCGTTATGCGCTGCAGGCGCCGGTGAAAAATGATCCCCGCGTGGAGAACCTCATCCATTTTTGCGCGCGCGCGATGATGGACGGCCCATGCGATTGCCGGTCCAGCTACGGATGCGCCTGCGCCTGGGGCGCGGTGCGCACGCTGTGGGGATTGGCGGCGGTTCCGAAGCGGTCGCGGTCGAAGGAAGTTAAAGCAGCCATTCGCTTCGGCATCCGGTTCCTGCTGGAAGGCCACCACCTGGAAAGGGCCGATTATCCCATCCCGCCCAAGGGGCGAGTCAATCCGATGTGGTTCAAACTGAGTTTCCCCTTGTTCTATCATGCGGACATTCTTTTTACGCTGCGCGTGCTGGACGAGTTGGATGCGCTGGATCACCGCGGCGCGCGGCCGGCGTTGGATTGGCTCGCCGCCAGGCGCAAGGCAAACGGCCGCTGGAAAGGGAGCAGCCCATACCGAACCCGGACCTGGCGGGTGATGGGGGATCCGGAGGAAACCGACCGCTGGGTGACGCTTCAGACGCTGCGGATCCTGCGCCACGCGGGGCGCGCCGCCTGAGCCGGCCGCGAAACCGGCGGAGGAGTTTGTTCTTTCCATGGAGAGACGGGAATCGAGACCTGCGATGACCATCCGCGCCGGCCCGGCCGGGATAAACCGAATCGCGCGAAGGTCGATCCCGGATTCCCTGCGCGCCCGGGCGCGGGCCTGGCGTTGGCGCGCGGAATCCCTGATCCGCAAGATGACCGGCAAATCCATACCATGGAAATCCGCGTGGCATGCCATCGGCGACAGCCACGCGAAATATATTTTTTCCGGCGCCCGGGGATTTCAAGTCCATTATCTGGGGCCGGTGACGATGCACCGGGTGGCGCGGGATGGGCGGAATTTCCTGCGGTTGCAGGATTTTAACGTCCACGACCGGGATATTCTGATCTGGTGCCTGGGCGAGATCGATGTGCGCTGCCATATCGTCAAACAGGCCCCATTGCAGACTGCCGCGATTAATGTGATTGCGGGAAAATTGGCGGGTTCATTTTTGGAGTCGGTTGCGGAAATTCAAAGGGATGCCCGTCAACTCGGGACGATCGTTCTGGCGGTCATTCCCCCCACCGACAATGTGTATGATAGAGAATATCCGATGGTCGGCTCGTTGAAGGAACGCATTGAGGCGCGCAACGCGCTGAACGACGCCCTGCGGGAGGGATGTGCCGCGCGAGGTTTTCATTTTCTCGATCCCTACGCCTCCTTTATGGATCCCGCGGGAGCGCTGAAGGAAGGGATGTCGGACGGGAATGTCCATTGCGGATCGGCATTCGCTTCCCTCATCGTCGATCAGGTCAGGCAATCCGCCTTAGCGCTACGGAATACCGTGTGATGGCATCATCGTCGGTTTTCCCGCACCCGTTCCGAAGCCGCACCGGCGCGAAGAAAAGGCCATGCGGTCCGAAGAAATGATCTTAGCCGGGACTTGGGAGGTGGCAGCGATGTTTCACAACATTCGATCGGACGTTCTGGAACGGATGCGCTATCTGGAGGAAACCGACCGCCGGGACCGCGCGGACGGCACGCCCCGCTTGCAGCGCCTGCGCCAGATCCCGCCCGAAACGGGAAGGTTCCTCGCGCTGCTGGCGGCTTCAACGCCTGCCGGATCGTGGCTGGAGATCGGGACCAGCGCCGGGTATTCGACGATGTGGCTGGCGCTGGCGTGCGGGCAGACCCGCCGCCGGCTGACGACCTTCGAACTCCTGCCGGAGAAGATCGCGCTGGCGCGGGAAACGATCCGCCTCGCCGGAATCGAAAGCCTGGTGGAGCTGGTCGAAGGCGACGCGCGGGAAAAGCTGCGCGGCTTTCCGCGCGTGGCGTTTTGTTTTTTGGATGCGGAGAAGGAAATCTATTCGGACTGCTACGACGCGGTCGTCCCGAATCTGGTGCCGGGGGGAATCCTCGCCGCCGACAACGCGGTCAGCCACGGGGCGGCGCTCGAGCCGATGCTCGAAAAAGTTCTGGCCGATGCGCGCGTGGATTCGGTGATCGTTCCCATCGGCAAGGGTGTTCTGGTTTCGCGGAAAGTTTAATCCCCCTGTTGGAATTGTGAGGTGGAAATGAATGCCATCGATATCATAGAGGAATTTCAGAACCGCTCCAAGACCGCGCGCGGGTACCGGGAAGCGGCCGCGCTCCTGTTGGTGATCGCCATCGTCCTGTTCACGCTGTACGCCATTTACCGCGCGCCCATCGGAGCCTGGGGCGGGGCGGTTCTGGCTGCCGGGGTTGCGGTCGGTGTGGCGACGATCGGCCTGACGGCCGTGTCGTACCTCAAACTGCGCTGCCCGAATTGCGGCAGGGTCCTCGGCGAGGTGCATGACGCCGCCTACTGCCCGTCCTGCGGCGCGGCGTTGAAATCCGACGGCATCACCGGTATGGATGCGGCGGGCCCCCCCAAACGCAAGGGAAGCGGAAGGGCGATGGCAAGGCGGGCGGCGGCCGGAACATCCATCGGAAGGGCCTGGGAGCCGAGGAGCGGAACGCCCGGCATCGATGATTTCCCGGAGGAAGCCTACCCGAAGAATATCCGGATGTTTACCACGCCCAACGAAATGGAATTGACCAAACGGTACATCCACCTGATCGACAGGGATAACAGCGGCGGTCCCGCGCCGACGCGCATGATTGGACGAGGTTCGAGAACCGCCCGGAACATCCTCCCGGAAAAGATTCCCGGCGGCAAACCGGAAAAGCCCGCGGTCCGGCGCCCGCACGGGATCATCGGCGCGTTCTCGCTGGAATCGATCATCGCCATTGCCGCGGGAATCATCATCCTTGCGGGGATCCTGATTGTGGTGATCAACGCACTGCGGTAAACGTTTCGCGCGGATTATCTCCTGATTTAAAAACTGTTTTCCTTCCTCACCCCCCAACCCCCTCTCCCGGCTTATGCCGGAAGAGGGGGAGTGAAGATTTTCGAGAGCAAGGATTTCTTCTCTCACTCGCGCAGGGTAAATAATTATCGGCACTCCTGCTTCATTAGTAAAAGTGGTAATGAAAACAATTATTTTGTGCCCTTTGTGCTTTTTGCGGCCATTCTTTACCACATAAGGCACAAAAGGCACAGAAAAAAACTATTCAAGCTCGAGTGCATGCAGCTTCCGCGTATGCGATTGCCCGGGTGGATGTGATTTCTGCCCGGCCGGATAACCTGGCCGCTTCCCGGGTGCGCATTGGCAGTCTGGCGCGGTACGCGGATGGCTTCCGGACGAGAGCCGATTTTTACACATTTTTTCGCCGCTTTTCGCGGCTTTTTCCCGCCTACCCGAGCCCGGCCCGCATTCCGGTTCGGGCGGAAGGCGGTATACTCTTAAGAGATTTAGGCTCGGCGAGCCTGTCCGGCGGATTTCCGCCGTGGTAGAATAGCGCGTTTTTGAGCCGGAAATATTCCATCGAGGAACGTCATGAGTCTTGAGAAATTTTTTAACCCCCAATCCGTTGCCATCGTCGGCGCATCGTCCCAGAAAACCAAGGTCGGATACGAAATCCTCCAAAATATGATTCAGGCCGGGTATCCCGGCAAGCTATACCCCGTCAACAACAAAGTGGATTCGATCGAGGGGATTAAATGCTTTCCGGACCTCCCTTCGATCGGCGAGGTGCCGGACATGGTGGTGATCGTCGTCCCGGCCCCCGTGGTTCCGGGGATCATGCTGCAGTGCGGGAAGCTCGGCGTCAAGGCGGTGATCATCATCACCGCCGGGTTCAAGGAAGTCGGCCCGGAAGGCCTGGCGCTCGAGCAGCGCATCACCCAAACCGCCTCCCAATACGGGATCCGGGTGATCGGCCCCAACTGCCTCGGCATCATCGCCCCCTCGAAGAAAATCAACGCCTCCTTCGGCGGCGATCTGCCCGCCGCGGGCGGGATCGGCTACCTCTCCCAATCCGGCGCGCTCTTGGCGGCGATCCTGGATATGGCCAACGCCTCCGGCATCGGCTTCAGCAAGCTGGTCTCGATCGGCAACAAGATCGACGTCAACGAGCTGGACCTGATCTCGGCCCTGGGCGACGATCCGGATACGAAAGTGATCGCCGGCTACCTCGAAAGCATCACCGACGGCAACACCTTCGTCCGCCGGGCGGAACAGATTTCCAACACCAAGCCCATCCTGCTGATCAAATCCGGCGGCACGGCGGTCGGCGCCAAAGCCGCCTCCAGCCACACCGGCAGCATGGCCGGCGGGGAAACAGGGTACGAGGCGGGATTCGAACGGGCCGGGATCATCCGCTGCGGTTCCATCGAACAGCAATTCGATTTTGCCGAAGCGTTCGACTTGCAGCCGCTGCCGGCCGGGAACCGGGTGGCGGTCATCACCAACGCCGGCGGGCCTGGCATCATGGCGGCGGATGCCATCGAACGGCAGGGGCTGGGTTTTGCCCAACTCTCGCAGGCGACCAAAGACAAGCTCGCCGGCGTTTTGCCGGCGGCGTCCAATATCAACAACCCGGTCGACATCCTGGGCGACGCCCTGGCCGACCGCTACGAATTCGCGCTCGACACGGTCCTGGATGACCCGGGCGTGGATCTCGCTCTGGTGGTGCTCACCCCGCAGGCGATGACCGAATGCCTCGCGACCGCCGAAGCGGTGGTACGGGTGGTGAAGAAGAAACCCCAGAAGACGGTTCTGGCCTGCTTCCTCGGGGCCGAAAAAATCGCCGAAGCGCTGGGCGCATTGCGCGCCGGCGGAGTCCCCCAGTATCGCTCGCCGGAAAGCGCCGTCGAAGTGATCAAAGTGATGACCGAGTACGTGCGCTGGCGCAACAAGCCCAAGCGGGTGATCCGGCTCTTCCCGGTCAACCGCCACAAGGTGGAGATCATCATCGAGCGACACATCCGCCAGGGGCTGCGCGAAGTGGGCGAAGCCGAGGCTAAGGAAATCCTCGAGGCGTACGGGTTCGTCACGCCCAAGGGGGCGCTCGCGACCACGCCCGAACAGGCGGCCAACATCGCGGACCAAATCGGCTACCCGGTGGTGATGAAGATCTGGTCGCGGGATATCATCCACAAATCCGACGTCGGCGGCGTGAAGCTCGGGATGCGCAACGCCCAGGAGGTGATGGACGCCTTCGACCTGATGATGTACCGGGTTCCGCGCAAGGCCCCGCAGGCCCAGATCCTGGGAGTCCTCGTCCAGCAGATGTGCAAGGGCGTGCGCGAGGTGATCCTCGGGATGAACCGCGACCCGCGCTTCGGCCCGCTGATGATGTTCGGGATGGGCGGGACGATGGTCGAGGTGATGAAGGACGTCTCCTTCTATTTGGCGCCGATCACGGCCGACGAAGCCAAGCAGATGCTGATCAGCACCCGCACCTACAAGATGCTGCAGGGCGTGCGCGGCGAAGAGGGCGTGGATATCGAAGCGATCGCCGAGGGCCTGCAGCGGCTCTCGCAGCTGGTGACGGAATATCCCCAGATCCAGGAATTGGACATCAACCCCTACGTGGTGGGGCCGCGCGGAACGGTTCCGATCGCGGTCGACGCCCGCATGAGCGTGGAAAAAGAATAGCAGTATCCTTCCTCACCCCCATCCCCCGGCCCCGTCCCCCTCTCCGGGAATTACTCCAGGAGAGGGGGAAGGGGTGCAGGGGTTAGGGGTGAGGCGGGGAGGGAGCAGGCATGCCGAATACGTTCGATTGGAAAACAAAATACGCCGATAAGATCAGCAACGCCGCCAAGGCGATGCGCCTGGTTCAGTCCGGCGACAGCGTATTCATCGGCTCGGGCTGCGGTACGCCGCAGTACCTGGTCAATGCGCTGGTGGAGTATTGCGAAGAGGTGCGCGATGTGCGCATTATGCACATCCTCACCATGGGTCCGACGCCGTATCTGGATCCGCGCTTCCGCGACCGGTTCAGCCTGAACACGTTCTTCATCGGGGATAACGTCCGCGCCACCATCGAGAGTGGAATCGGGGATTACACGCCGATCTTCCTCTCGGAGATCCCCAACGAGTTCGAAAGCGGCCGCACTCCGATCGACGTCGCGCTGGTCAGCGTTTCCCCGCCCGACGCCGGCGGGTTGTGCAGCCTGGGAGTCTCGGTCGACGTGGTCAAGGCGGCGGTGGCCAACGCCAAGTACGTCATCGCCCAGGTCAACGCCAACATGCCCCGGACCTACGGCGACAGCTTCATCCACGTCAACGATTTCGAGGCGCTGGTGCCGTACGACGAGGACCTGGTCGAGATTCCCCGGGCGGAGGTGGACGATGTGATGCGCCGGATCGGGCAGAACGTCGCCCGGCTGGTCGAAGACGGCAGCACGATCGAGTGCGGCATCGGCCGCGTGCCGCAGGTGGTGGCCGAATGCCTGCGCGATAAGAAGGACCTCGGCGTCCACACCGAGATGTTCGGGGATTGGATAATCGACCTGATCGAATGCGGCGCGATCACCTGCGCCAAGAAGAACCTCAACCGCGGGAAGGTCGTCGCCAGCTTCTGCATGGGTTCCAAACGGCTCTACGATTACCTCAACAACAACCATTTCTTCGAGTTCTATCCGACCGAGTACGTCAACGACGTCAACATCATCGCCCAGCACGAAAAGATGGTCGCGATCAACGTCGGCCTGGAGGTCGACCTAACCGGGCAGGTGTGCGCGGATTCGCTGGGGTACAAGTTCTACAGCGGGATCGGCGGGCAGGTGGATTTCATCCGCGGCGCGGCCCGCAGCCGGGGCGGCAAGGCGATCATCGTCGTGCCCTCCACCGCCAAGAACGGCACCATCAGCCGGATCGTCCCGCACCTGGCCGAGGGCGCGGGGGTGGTCGTCACCCGCGGCGACGTGCACTACGTCGTCTCCGAGTACGGCGTGGCCTACCTGCACGGCAAGAGCATCCGCGAACGGGTGCTCTCGCTGATCAACATCGCCCATCCCAAATTCCGGGCCGAACTGATCCAGGCGGCCAAGGAACAGAAGTACCTGTACCAGGATCAGATCGCCCTGGATACGGAACAGATCATCTACCCCGAGGAGCTCGAGATCTACCAGACGCTCAACGACGGGACCGAGCTTTTCTTCCGCCCGGTCAAGCCCACCGACGAGGCGTCGCTTTCGGAAATGCTGTATTCGCTCAGCGCGACCTCCCTGCGTACCCGTTACATGACCCACACCGTAACCTTCCCGCACAAAGACGTCCAGCAGCTGACCAACGTCGATTACATCAACAACCTGGCCATCGTCGGGACCGTCCCGGGCGTCTCGGGCGAGGAGATCGTCGCGATCGCCCAATACTTCCTGGACCCCAAGACCCAGGCGGCGGAAGTGGCGTTCATCGTCCAGGACGAATGGCAGCAGAAGGGGATGGGCACGGTGCTCCTGCAGTACCTGTGCC
>JBAVFZ010000134.1:0-5976 GCA_049684495.1 Anaerolineales bacterium
GGAATAGTGTTCTTTTTGCCAAAAAACATAATGGATATCATTTTTGTTATGTCTTTCATGTATAGTCGTCCCAATAAATAGATTCTATACGACCCAATGGTTGCGCTTCGGCGGCCGGCCGACCGGCGTCCGAGCCTCATTCCAGCCGAAAAACAAGAATAGCATTTCCGGATTCCCACTTTGCGCCTTGCCGGTACGCTGCAAGCGCGGGTTGTGTGGATTTATGGCGCAATTGTTTGAAGTTTTACTGAATAGTTCCTGTTCGTATTCCATATGATCGATACGTCATTATCCGCTTATGACCAGGCTATTGAGGTCGAGACTGCGCCAAGAGCCATGTAAAGAGTTCGGGGTCGATATACGCCTTTGTCCAAGTCCCCACATGCCCGGAATTCGGATAAAGGGTGAAACGCGGATTCCCGCCACATTTTTTTAGCGCATCGACCAGTTCTATAGCTTGTTTTGGGTCCACTACATTATCCATTTGGCCGTGGAATACCCATATCGGTAAATCTTTTAACGCGCATATGGTTGATGGTATTTCTTCGCTTTGATAGATATAGCCGCCGGCAATGGGTGCGATAGCCGAAATATAATTGGGGTAACGCAACGCGAATTCCCAGGTTCCGAATCCTCCCATGCTGAATCCCGTCACGGATACGCGGTTTGGATCCACGTCGTAGAACGACTGCACTTGATCCAATAATAATTTAAGGGAATCGATTATATCCGTCCACGATTCAAAGGCGGGCAGACCCCGTGGCAGTTGCGGCGATACGACAATGAAGGGAAAATCGGTTTTATTCACGAGAATCGGCGCAAGGCCTTCTTGGAGAAGGTACGTCACATTATCACCAATCTGGTAGCTGCCATGGAGAGACAGAAGCAGAGGCCACTTTTGTTTCGGGTCTTGGCCATACGTTTCCGGTAAGTATAGGTAAAAGTTTACAGTCACCGATTGATTGGCCTGGCCGGGATTCGTCACTTCGGTTGAATACGAATATGGGTTTTGACCAAACTTCACCGCCAGAGGATTTTTTGGATCTATTTTCACTGCAGGTAGCTGGGTGGCCGTTGGCGGTATGTCTGTTGCGGTGAATTGCAATGTGGCGGTGGATGGTATGGGAGTTGCGGCCGGAGCGCAAGCAACAATACCAATGGCAAATACCATAAATATGATAAGTGTTTGGATTATTTTATTCATCTTAGAAGTCCTTTCTTTGACCCAGCGTAAAACAGAAATTGTTCTCTAATTCCGCTTTTATTAAGGATCGCCACATCCTAAGTATACCGGTTTGTGGGTGCCGCATTCACTAGGATTCCTATGCGTTCAATTTGTCTTCAATTTGTGTTCGTTTAGTATTAACCCATCGTAGTAATACAGGCAGAATTAGTCCTCCAATAAATAGTATTGGCCCAAATAAGATCATGAAGTTATTGAAATCTGTCCGCGGTTTTTAATAGAATCCCCAAGCCGCAATTAGGTTAAACACTCCACCGATAATCATTCGTGGTGTTGTTATGCGCAAATACTTCAAACGGAAATTAGGTTTCCAGAAAATATGGAAGGCGGCAAAAGCAATACCTACCGGAAAAACAACCAGGATTTCGCCTGTTTTGTGCCATAGAATGGGTTCCGATAAAACCTTTCCCCATTGGCTGTTGGTTAATGCTCGTAACGGCTTTGTACGCGTCAATCAACATCCAGCCTGCCATAACCGAAATTACAAGAATTTGAAATAATCCCATCACTCTGAAAAATGTGCGCTGTTTTTTATCCATACTCTCAAATATTCCTTCGAATGCCAATGCCTGACCAACGGCTCGCGGTTCAGCCGCCTGGCCGACTGCGCAGGACCAGGTTCAGGATACATCACTCTCCCACGAAGAACATACAAACAAAAATTACAGCCGAAGGCCAAATCCGCCGCAGCGCCGGGTTGGGCGGAATTAAAAGGGATGGCAAAAGATCATATGCTCACATGCAAAAAGTGAATTATTTTAATATTTCCCTATAAATAACAATATTCCTGTTTCGTATTGATATCATAGGGGAATTAGTCACCTTTGGCCATCCGCTTTATTTCTAGTTATTTTCAACACAGGACCTATTAGTAATGAACGACATAGCGATGATTCGGCGGGAAACTCAGCAAGTAAATATCACGCAAAGCGCCGCAGGGCAATTGACTGGTATTAAAAGTTAATGCTATCATGCCGACAAGCTCTACGTAGAGGATCAATTCCATTAACACACAAGAGGGGGACCAAATTATCTTGATTTACGGGAATAGCAAAATCACCTTGGGGATGCACCCAGTTCGAAGAGGCTATGGAGTAAGGAGAAATGAACATGTTCGTCAAACAATATACCAAATGGGCTTTCCGCCCGATGATCTTCGCGGCGTCTTTGGCGATGCCGACTCTTCAACGGATCGTCCATGAGCAGGCGATGGTTTCCGGCGCGGCGACAACCGCGCTGGCGGGGTACAGTACCGCCCTGAACACCGGCGTGGACCAGGACAACCCGCTCGGATCGCCACAAATGAATTCGCTGGTGAACGACCGCCGCAATTTCTCCTCGGAATACGTGACCGTCGCGCTCAACCTGGAATACGTCGGCCAGACCTCCGACTTCGCCACCGACCCGAATGCCTCCTTTCGTGATACCGCGGATGGGGGCCTGCACCGGGGGGAAGTCTCGGAAACCGTCACCATCACGACCAAGTCCAATATCGGATCGCCCGAGGAGTACCCGCTGGTTCAATCCGGCCTGTGGGCGATCCAGAACGCGGACAAGGACACCAATATCCAGGGTCTGACGGACTACCTGCAAGGGATGACCGACAGTGTCAAAGATTCACTGAAAGGTGCCGAGATCAAGTACGTGCTTCGGCATGCTATGGTCATCCAAGTGAAGGACGACAGGGGTGCGATCCTCCAAGACGGCTACGACGACAAGAGCATCGACTACATCAACGGTTACGAACGAATCGCCTGGGAGGGATCCTCCTTCACCCGCAAGAATCCAGACTTCACCCAAGCCCCCGACTATCAGTTTTTCTATCCCACGATCGATGCCTTGGGGAAGCAGTTGCTGGAAGCCTTCCGGAAACACGCCACGGCGGCCGGCGGCAAACAGGCCTCCCCGCCGCATACCTACCCGCCCTATCCACACGGGACCGCGACCCTTTATGCCAACACATGGGTGAAAAGCACCACCTCCACCCGCGCCCCGAATGTGTACCAGAAAACCGGCAACTACAATCCGGCGTTCACGGCCATCCCCTGCAACAATTGCGCCAACTTCGTCTCCCAGGCGTTGCATGTAGGAGCGCTGCAGTATGACTCCACGTGGCAGCCCTACTCGACGGCGTGGGTCAACGTGCCGGCGCTGCGGATTTGCCTGATCAATCAGTCGCGGATCTACTCCACGACTCTGGCCAATCTGTATCCGGGGGATATTGCCATGACCGGCAGCTTGTCGCATGTCGTGATGTACACCGCGTCCAATCCGGCCCGATACAACGGACACACCAGCGACCGGTACAAGGAACCCTTCAGCCAGCATACGGACCTTTCACTCTTCTACGATGTATTGTAGGCCGACACCGTCCGTGCGCTACCATCTGCTCCTGCGCAGGTTCCGCCCGGCGGGACTTGCGCGGGAGCACACCCCCGCATGGAACCAACGAAAATGAACCCAATAAGTGGTTATACAAAAGTGAAGGCGACTATTCCGTTCGTACTCGCGATCATCTTTGTCCCTTGCACGGGATGCCAGCCTCCGTCCGGCGGTCCGGCGCTCTCCCCCATTCCGATCCAGATATCCGCGACGCCACTTGCCGCGGCCACGGAAACCTCAACCGCCACACGGACTCCACCGGCGGCGCTCACTGCCCCGTTTTCCACTTTTCTCATTTTTCCCTCGCCGACCAGCGTTCCTGCCGGTTCCCTTGGAAATCCGTCGACGGTAAAAATGATAATCGGTCGGCCGCCAAACGGCCAAGCCTGGGTGACCTATACACCCCCGGATTGGCCGGATATCTACAAGCGGTTAGGGGAATTTCCCATTTTCTCCGACATCCTGGAAACGGACGACGGGGATGTTTGGTTTGCTACCAAGGGTGATCTGTCCTCCGAGGGAACAGGGATTTACCGGTTGAAAGGAGATACATGGACCAATTACCGAAAGGGCCATGGTTTGCCCTTCACGGATATCGATGCCCTGGCGGGATCCGCAGCCGACGGAATTTGGCTGGGGGGTGACGGCGTGACGTATTTCGACGGAAAATATCTGACCACCTATGAAACGGAAAATGGGCCGGCCAGCAACGACGTCCGTTCGCTGGCCGGCACCTCCGAAGGTATGTTGTGGGTGGGGACATCCGATAAGGGTTTGTCCTGGTTCAATGGAAAAGGTTGGCAATCCATCCGGCTGCAGGCACCGACCAATTACATCGGGGGAATCTTCGTCCTGCCAGACAATTCGCCCCTGATCAGCTCGAGCAACGACGAATGGGCCAGACTGGTCCATTTTGACGGCCGGACGTGGTCCGATTATCCGACTCCCTGGTCCGACAAGGGAAAGTACACGGCCGATGTGGCCTCGGCGCCGGATGGCTCCCTCTGGTTCGCGACCGAATTTTTGGGAGTTTACCGATTTGCGCAAAATACCTGGACAAATTTTTCCACTTCAGACGGGCTGCCCAGCGATGAGATTCACAGCGTCGCGGTTGCGAGGGACGGATCGGTCTGGGCCGGAACGGCGGGCGGCTTGGCGCGGTATGACGGCGGGGAATGGAAAATAATCGAATTACCGTATCTGAACGGGTTGAAAGGAATCGGTCCAATCACGGCCGGCTCCTTTGGTTCCGTCTGGGTGGCCTATTACGGAGGTTTGGCCAGAATAAATTCGGCGGGGATATAAAATAGGTCTTTCAACCTTCGATCCGGCGGATGATTTATATACTGACATCCGACTCCTACCGGAAAGGTGAATTGAATCGCCTCTCCCAGCGCCTCATCCCCTGTAAAGCGATCGTCGCCACTGCTCGGCGCCTGCCGGTGGTCCTGTGGCATGTCCTTTCCAAGCGACTGTCCTTCCGTCCCATCTCGGATGTAAAATCGCTTCGAAAATGCTGTGTTGGTCTTGGAAGGTTCGTAAGCACAACCCCCAGGCTTCCGCCAGCCGTTTGTTCATTCGTCGCCGTTTGATGACTCTGGGCGTTGGAAGGAACCTTTCGCGGTTTACGTACAACAAGCCGCCCTGGGCGTTGGCGTCAGAGGAAGAAGCTTTGGCTTCGACGTCGTAACTAAAAACGCGGAGCTTCTTCCTTTGCCCGTTCTGCAATCTTATCCACCTTTTTGGCTTTCTTTTCCTTCAGGCGGCTTGGTCCTATATTTGTGTTTCCTAACTTTTTTCCCTCTTGACGCTGTAATTCATCGGCGGGCGCACCCATTCCATGATATTAAGCCTGCAAGGATCATCAACTTACATTGCCACCCGGTAATACTCATTGATTGAAGGTGGGATATTTTCGTATGACCTCAATGGCGTCATCGTAGGTTCGCCGCCCCGGCTCAGTAATATCGTATTCATAATCCCAAAATATGTATCGTACATGGAGCGAATCCCTTGCGAAATAAAATACCTTCGATAATATTTCAGCTCCTTATCTCCGATGATTACTTTTTGAAAACAATGATCCCATAAAGAGTTGCGCCCAACGGCTTGCGCTTCAGCCGCTTGGCTGGCTGTGCCCATCTAGATTCAGTATACAACACGCGCCATCGAAGACACCAGACGCCTTAACTCCCGGCCGGGAAGGCCAAGTCGGTTCCAGCCGCGCGGGTTGGGTGAAGAATTATTATGAACTGTAACCACGTTTTTGAATAATAGCAATCATTCGTTCAAAATTATCCTGGTTAAAATAACCCAAACTTAATCTCATATCACGGGCAACTCGTAATTGA
>JBAVFZ010000135.1:0-19466 GCA_049684495.1 Anaerolineales bacterium
GATCTGGGCCTCCGGGAGCGGATCGGAACCCGGCCCGGATTGGAGGCTCGACCATGCGCCCGCTCCGGGGCTGCCGGAGACCACAGAGCCTGCGACCGGCGCGACGCCGGCTCTGCCGCCGGGCGAGATTCCCTTATTGCGGCCGGTCGGGCAGGTCGGCGCGTCGTATCTGGTCGCGGAAGGACCGGACGGGCTGTACCTGATCGACCAGCATGCCGCCCACGAGCGGGTCCTATTCGAAGCGATGCAGAAGGAACCATCGGGGGCGCACGTCTCTCAGAGGCTGCTGGCACCGGAGGTGGTGGAACTTCCCGCGTTGCAGGCGTCGGTCTTGAACGGACAACTCGAATTGCTGCGGCACATAGGCTTCGACGTGGAGCCGTTCGGCGGCGCGTCGTTTCGCGTGCGGTCGGTCCCGCAATTGTTGGGTGCGCTTCATCCGGAGGAGGCGCTCCGGGCGGTGGTCGAGGATTTCGAGGAGGATGAAACGCCGCTGGCGGCGGAGGCGGAGGCGCGGCTCGTCGCGCGTATCTGCAAACGCGCCGCCGTGAAGGCGGGCCAGGTGCTCGGACCGGAGGAACAGGCGGCGCTGGTCCGTGCGCTGGAGGGGTGCGCCTCCCCGCGCACCTGCCCGCACGGCCGCCCGACGATGATCCACCTGCCGATGGATCTGCTGGCCCGTCGGTTTGGAAGGAAGTAAAGCGCCCCATGGACGGCGCAACGCGGGTGATCGTCGGGCTCGGGGAAATCCTGTGGGACATTTTCCCCGGCGGAAAACAGCTGGGGGGCGCGCCCGCCAATTTTGTCTATCACGTCCGGGAACTCGGCGGCGGGGGAACTCAGCCGCTCCTGGTTTCCTGCGTCGGGCCGGATGAATCCGGGCGCGAGGCCCTCGCCCGGTGGGACGCTCTTTCGCTCAGCCGGGCATTCATCGCGGTCGATGCGGAACATCCGACTGGAGCGGTGACCGTCGCGCTCGATCCGCGGGGGATGCCGGTATACGATATCGCGCGGAATGCCGCGTGGGATTTCCTTCCGGAGAGTCCGCCCTGGATGGAACTCGCGGCGGCGGCCGACGCCGTATGCTTCGGAACGCTCGCACAGCGTTCGCCGCAATCACGCAAAACCATAAGCAATTTCCTCCATCACACCAAAACCGATTGCCTGCGCATCCTGGATATCAACCTGAGGGATCCGTTCTTTTCCAGGGAAGTGGTTGACGAATCCCTTTCCATGGCCGGCGTATTAAAGACCAACAGCGACGAATTTCGCGTCCTGGCCGATTACTTCTCCATCGCCGGCGGGGAAAGCGCGGTTGCCGCCGGATTAATGCGGCGCTGGAAATTGCGGCTTGTGGCGCTGACCCGCGGAGAAAAAGGGAGCACGCTGTATACCCCAAATGCGAGTTCCACACACGACGGATTTCCGGTTGCCTCGGTCGATACGGTCGGGGCGGGGGACGCCTTTTCGGCGGCGGTGGCCGTGGGGATGCTGGGCGGATACCCGCTGGATAGAATCAGCGCGTGCGCCAACCGCGCGGCGTCGTATGTGTGCACCCGCCCCGGCGCGATGCCGGAGATGCCGGATGAGGTAAAGAAATTATTTCGCTGAACCGCCGAAAAGATCGTCATGCCCGCGCCTGCACCCGCGCTTGCCCTCGGAGTGATGAGCGCCGGTGTTCTTCCGGTGCGATGGGTTCGCGAAGGGGGGAGCCTCACGGCGCGCGTCCGATTCATCAGCCAGGATGAACGTAAAGCGGGTGTGCCCTAAGCCAGCCTCCAGGCGTAATTGGAGAAAAATATGTTTAGCAGGTTGTTGAAAAAGGCATCGAAGGTGGTCGAGTAGCGGTTTTTGCGTATCGAGACCACCGGAAATTTGGCGCGGTCTCGATACGCCCGCAAAGAGCGCGGGCTACTCGACCGGCTTTTTCAATACCCTGTTAGATCCTTATGGATTCCCGCTACGGGCACGCGGGAATGACGGCACTTTAATCGAACGGCTTTTACTCGCACCCAATAGCGTGGTTTATATAAAAAAACCCCGGATCGCATCCGGGATTTAATAATAATCCATTCAAAAGGCCAGCCAGGATTATTCCTGCCCCCCCGTTTTCTCCTCGTTGAGTTTCGTAATCCCGTTCCGGACCTGCAGCAGCAGGTGGCTCATCTCGGCTTCCAGACGGGAGAGGGATTCCAGGACGTATTCGTCGGCTTCGCTGCGGATGCTGGCGGCATCCTCGCGCGCCTGCTGGACGATCTGCTCGGCGCGTCCCTCCGCGGCCGAGGTGATCGAATCATGCTGGACCAGGCTCTCCACCCGTTCGCGCGCAATGTTCACCGTGCGCTGCGCTTCTTCCTGGGCCTGCGCCAGGTAGCGCTCCTTCTGGGTCATGACCAACTGGGCTTTTTTGACTTCCTCGGGAATAGCAATGCGCAGCTGGTCGATCAACTCGAGGAATCGCTCCTCGTTGACCGCCGTCTCGTTGGTGAGGGGGATGTGAAACCCGCTGTTGAACAGCTCCTCCAACCGGTCCACCAGGTGAAGGATGTCCATCTAATCCTCCGGAACGCGCGAGCCGGACGCTGCACGCTTTAGGGATAAGGTGCAAATACCGTACCGTAGCGTACACCGAAGCGCGTTTCCCGTCAATTCGGCTGAAAGGTTAATCCCGAAGCGCGGTCAACGGGACCACGCGCGGGCCGTCGTCACCGAGTTCCTTGAACCGGCGCACGACCGCCTCCGCCACATGCCGGGGAACCATGCTGGTGACGTCCCCGCCCAGCGATGCGATCTCGCGCACCGTCGAGGAGGAGAGAAAGGAATGCTCTTCGCTGGTGATCAGGGCGACCACTTCGATCTCCGGCGCGAGGCGGTGATTGGCCAGCGCCATTCGGAATTCATGCTCGAAATCGGAAAACACCCGCAGCCCGCGGACGATCACCTGGGCATCGATCCTCTGGCACAGCGCGACAGTCAGGCTGCGGTAGCCGATCACTTTGAACCGGCCCCGGTCGGCAAACGTCGTCTTCACCAGGTCGATCCGCTCTTCCGGGCTGAACAGGAGGTTCTTGAGCGGGCGGTCGAAGACGGCGATGACGACCTCGTCGAACAACCGGCCGGCCCGTTCGGCAATGTCGATATGGCCGTAGTGGATCGGGTCAAACGTTCCGGGGAAAATGGCTCGTACCATGGGTGTCCCTTCTCTGTCGTGAAAGCCCCGGCAACCCGGGGCGGGCAACGGCGGGAAGGCGGGAGGCCGCTAGGAGATCTCCCCCGCGGTCGGGTTCCACCGGGCGGCCAGGCGTTCAGCCATCAGCCGGTGTTCCGGCGCCTGCAAGTCCGGATCCGCCGCGAAAATCTTCTGCGCGGTGTTGCGGGCTTGTTCAATCAGGCGTAGGTCCAGGAGGCGCGCCAGATCCACGTCCGCGAACCCGGATTGCCGCGTGCCGAAGAACTCGCCCGGGCCGCGCTGGGCGAGGTCCTTTTCCGCAAGGATGAATCCGTCCTGGGTTTCCTCCATCGCGCGCAGGCGTTCGTTCTCCGCCTGGTCCTCGCTGTCGGCCACCAGGATGCAGTAAGAGGCGTGCTCGCTGCGGCCGACCCGCCCGCGGAACTGGTGCAGTTGCGCGAGGCCGAAGTGATTGGCGCCCTCGACCATCATCACCGTCGCGTTGGGAATATCCACCCCGACTTCCACAACCGATGTGGAGACGAGAATGTGCAACGCCCCGGACCGGAAGCGGTGCATGACGTCGTCCTTTTCGTCGGCGCGCATCCTCCCGTGCAGCAGCCCCAGCTTCCATTCCGGGAAGACGCTCTCCTGGAGGCGGCGGTGTTCTTCCACGGCGGCCGTCGCTTCGCTGGTCTCGCTCTCTTCGATCCGCGGGCAGATGATGAACGCCTGGCGTTCCCGCTTCAGTTGGCCGGCGATGAAGGCGTAGGCCCGCTCGCGTTCCCCCGGGAGCAGGATCCGCGTGGTGACCGGCTTGCGGCCCGGCGGCATTTCGTCGAGCAGCGTCAGATCCAGGTCGCCGTAGATGGTCAGGGCGAGCGAACGCGGGATGGGCGTGGCGGTCATCACCAATAGATGCGGACTGCGGCCTTTGGCGCGCAGCGCCGCCCGCTGGTCGACGCCGAACCGGTGCTGCTCGTCGATCACCGCCAGGTCCAGGCGCGCGAAATCGACCGGACCTTCAAGTAGCGCATGAGTTCCAACGATCACGGCGATCTTCCCGGATGCGAGATTTTGGCGGATCTCCTGCTTTGCCGATTCCGGCGTGGAACCAAGCAGCAGGCCGATCTGATCTTCGCGCAGGAATTTATCCTCGTGGACGAGTTGTTTGCGAAGCAGCGCGAAATGCTGCTCGGCGAGAATGCCGGTTGGGGCGAGGATCGCCGCCTGTCCGCCCTGCAGCGCGACGACCAGGCAGGCCGCCAGCGCGACAATGGTCTTGCCCGAACCGACGTCGCCTTCCAACAGGCGGTTCATCGGCTTGCCGGAATCAAGATCGGCCAGGATATCCTTCACCGCTTTTTGCTGGGCCGCGGTCAGGGCATAAGGCAGGGTCGCGAAGAACTCGTCGAGAACCGCCGGAGAGGGATATTTCTTCGCCTCTCCGGAAGTCCAATTCCGGCGCTGTTGAAGGATGCCCAGCTGCAGATAGAGCAGTTCTTCGAACCCCAGCCGGTCCTTCGCTTTTTTCAGGGATTCCCAGGAAGCGGGGAAGTGGATCTGCTGCAGTGCCTGGCCGAGCGCCATCCATTTTCCCTCGTCCAGCACGTCGGCCGGAAGCGGATCCGGCAGGCGGGTGGCGAGCCGGGAGACGGCATTATGGATGTGCCGGCGCAGAAAATTCTGATTGACCCCGGCGGTCAACGCATAGACGGGCACGATGCCGCCGGTACGTATCTGCTGGCGGTCCAGGAACTCCCATTCCGGCATGGCCATCGTCAACCGTCCGAGGTACTGGCCGATTTTGCCGGAGAGGGAAAGCAACTGCCCTTTCCGCAGGCGGGATTCGATCCACGGCTGGTTAAAGAAGGTAACCAGAAGGGATCCGCTCCCGTCCGCGACCGTCAGCTCGGTGATCGTGCCGCGCTTGGTGCGGCGGGTGGAGGCATCCTGCACCGATGCCAGCACGGTGACGGTCTCGCCGTACCATAAACGGTTGATTGGCTTGAGCAGGGAGTAATCCATATACCGGCGGGGGAAGAACCAGAGCAGGTCGCCGATCGTCTGAAGTCCGAGGCGCTGAAAGGACTCCGTGTTTTTGTCGCCCACGCCCAGCAGGCGCTTGAGCGGAGCCTGCAATTCGCGCAAGGTCAGCGGAGTCGCTTCCGGCGGCCTTGGGGCAGGGGCTGCGCCCGGCGCCTGAACCGTGTTGCCGGATACAGCGGGAGCCGGGTACGCGGTTGGGGATGTGCTTGCCGCGGATCCCATGCCTTCGCCCTGGAGGGGTTCACCCGCGTCCGGCGGTCTTTCACCGGCAGGAGGCCGCGGGCGGGGGCCGAGATTCCCACCGCGCGAGGCGGCGCCCAATTCGCCCATGAGGGAATTCAACGACGCCGGCCGTTGTTCCATCGCCAGTGTGTGATAGGAAGCCAGCCATTCCAGGACCCGCACGATCAGCGGTTCCGGAACCGATTCGGTCCGGGCGTTCTGGCTCCAAGTGGAGGAAAAATTCTTAAACCCACCCTGCACGCATTGATCCAGATACCCCAAGTCCGCTTCGTTGCGGAGCATTTTGATCAGGGTCTCGATTACGGAAACCGTCAAGTTGGTTTTCCTCGAAGAAGAATTTATCGTCCGGTGATCCTAAAAAGGTTGCGGAAAAATTCCAGGCATCCGGCGATTAACGAACACAGGCCCAGCAGCAAAAGCGGCCAGAAAAAATATCCGCTGGCCAGGACATACAGGATGTTGATCAGGTCGTGGCTCACCCCGAATGACTGCCCCGTAGTATACAGTGTTCTCCAGAAATCCGGGAGCAATCCAAACCGCTGGAGGTTTTCCACCGCGGTGCGCGTGTCTGGCAGAAGGCCGTAATGGACCCCGAAATCGTTCAGGAAATACAGGATATTCGGCAATGGCCGGCCCAGGAGCGGTTCGAAAATCGAGAGCACCGCATAAACCGTCACCAGGGCGCCGAACAACCCCACCATGAGCGAAGAGGTGATGTTGATCGGAAGGTGCCGGCGTTCGATTTCGCGGGCGTGGGATTCTTCCACATCCGCCACGAACGCTTTGGCCTGAGTCCAATCCAGGTTGCCGCGCAGGCAGACATGGCGGATGATGTCGTCGCGGTTCGCGGCCGCGGAAAGCCGGTCGACGACATATTTGGATAAAAATTGTGTATCCATCCGGGGAAAAGCCTCGCGTGGAATCAGGTGCCGGAAGGGGATTGCATCGCGATCACACCGACCGCCCCCGGGCCGATGTGCACGCCGATGGCCGGAGTGACTTCGATGACGCAGGGTTTCTCCTTCAGGATGCGGTTGAGCCCCTGGATGCTTTCCGCAAGCTGCGGAATCAGCCCGTCCGCCAGGGAACGCGCATCCGCATGCGCAACCGCCAGACGCTCGATCGGCCCCCATGCGCGGACCTGATCGATGAGCGCCGTGAGGCCGCGCGACTGTGTCCGGACCTGCGCCACCCGGCTGACGGTTCCTTCATATAATGAGATGAGCAGTTTGATCTGGAGGAAATCCCCGATCCCCGCGACCAAGGTTGGCAGGCGGCCGCTGTGTGCCAGGTGCGCCAGGCTTTCGATCAGCGCCACGAGCCGCATCCGGTGCCGCGTTTCCGCCACGAGCTTTTTCAGGGCATCGATCGGGGTGCCTTTGACGGCCGCTTCCGCCGCGGCCAGGATCAGGAAACCCGTGCCCATCGACACCTGGCCGGTTTCCACAACATCGACCCGGCCCGGAAAACTTTTAGCCGCTATCGAAGCGGAGTTGAAAATCCCGCTCAGGGAGGAAGCCAGGTGGATGGAAAGGACCTTCTGAACCCCGCTTGAAAGGACTTTTTCGAAGGCTTCTTCGAAGGCGCCGACGGAAGGGGACGAGGTGGTCGGCAGAATGCGCTGGGCGGTCATCCGCCGGTATAAATCCGATCGCGAAATATCCACTCCATCGCGGTAGCTTTGGCCGCCGAACATGATCATGGCCGGGACGACTTCGACCGCAAATTTTGCCGCGTCGTCGGCCGGAAGATCGCTCGTGCTGTCCGTGACAAAACCAATCTTCTCCGTCATCGCCTTCGCTCCTATTGGGCCGTCTCCCGCAAGCCGGGGGGCAGATCGAAAACGATCAATCCGGAAGAACGGGGGCCGAAGATCGAAGCCACCGAAGCTCCCAGACCGATGGTGGATACGGGACATCCGGGGAAAACCTCCCGTACCCGTTGATACAGCAGGCGCCCGTGGTTTTCCCCGTCCTGAGCATTGTATACGACCGCCAGGCGGTGCAGGTGGGTGAATTCGCTGACGAATTCCACCAGTTTTTCCACCGCCTGTTCCTGGGTTTGCACCTTCTCCAGCGGCACCAGGCCGCCCTCTTCCAGCGATAGGAACGGTTTGATCCCGAGCATTTCCCCGAGCATCACCTGCGCCCGGCTGATCTTTCCGGTGTGCTGCAGGTAGGCCAGGTCTTCGATGAAGAAGACGGCGTACATCCGGGGCACGAGGTAACGCAGATGGCGGACCACCGTTTCCAGCGACGCGCCCTGATCGGCGATCCGCAGGGTCTCGGTGATGAGAAAGCCGATGCCGGCGGAGGTGGTGAGCGAATCCACCACGAAGATATTCATCCGCCCGGTGAAGGATTCGGCGGCGGTGCGCGCGTTGCGGACCGCCCGGCACAGCCGGCTGGAACTCAACAAGCAAAGGATGTTGGGGGTGTGGTGGGAAATGCTCTCGAACGTGGACAGGAACGCCTCCACGCTCGGGGAAGCGATCACCGGCAGCGTCTCGCGGCATAAGAGCAGCGGGCGGATCTCGTCCAGGGTATTCCCGTTCCGGTCAAGGAAGGAGCGCGTGCCGATGTGGATGGTCAGCGGCAGCACGGTCACATCCGGCCGAAGCGCGGTTTCCGGGCTCGGGAACGCGGAAGCGCTGTCGGTCACGACATGGATCCGCGGCCGCGGCGATGGCGCCGGATCGGCCCGTCGGTGATGCGCGGTCGCGGCCGCTTTGCGCGGCGTAGAAGGCATCGGTTCCCCCGTTATTCCACGGAAAGGATGAAGAAGTAGTGCGGTTGCCCGCCTTCGTAACTCTCCACTTGCTGGGAGGGGAAAGCGGCGCGGACTTTATCCGTCAGCTGGTTGGCGGCTTGAGGCGTAAGCCGCTCCCCCCAATACAGGGTAACCAGTTCGTGCGTTTCCACCCCCATTTTGCGCAGAAGTTCCATGAGCGAAACTTCCAGCGAATTCCCCGTCGTGACCAGGGTGCCGTTGAGCAGGCCGATGAATTGGCCTTCGGCCACCCGGACCCCGTTCATCTCGACGGAACGCGTGGCCAGGGTCAGTTCCCCGCTTTGAATCCCGTCGATGGCCTTGGTCATGGCCTGCCGCACCGCCTCGAGCTCCCCGTCGTTTTGGAAGGCGAGCATCGCGGCGATCCCCTGCGGGATGGTGCGCGAGGGGATGACGGCGATCTGTTTCTGGGTCAGGGCCTTTGTTTGTTCCGCGGCCATGATGATGTTCTTGTTGTTGGGGAGGAGGATGATCTTCTCGGCGGGAAGTTCCGAAAAGGCGTTCAGAATTTCCTGCGTGCTGGGATTCATCGTCTGCACGCCCGGAACAACCGCCGAAATCCCGAGGCTGGCAAACACCCGCGTCAGGCCTGTGCCCGGCGATACGGCGACCGCGGCGATCTGCCCGGATTGGACTTTGCGGAACACGATATCGCCGGCGTCCGTTTTTTTATGATGCAGGCTGGTCTGCTCCTGCAGATTTTCCATGGCGACTTTGGAAACGGTGCCGAGCCGCAGGATGTAATCGATCGGTTCGTAGCGCTTGTCGGCGGGAACATGGATGTGCATCCGGTAGAGGTCGTCGCCCTGGCCGATCTGAATGGACGTCCCCATTTGTTCCAGGCTCGCATAAAAATACTGCAGGTCCAGAGGCGCGGAAGGGACGAAGTCGACGACGATCTCGAAATCCTGGCCTTCTTCGACGAATTCTTCGGCCAGGCTCAGGTCGAGCGATTCGAGCGGCGGGATGGACATCAGGGGTTTGTCGAGCGCCTTCCCTTCAAACAACCGCTGCATGCCCTCCAGGAAGAAGAACAGCCCCTTGCCGCCCGCATCCACCACGCCGGCCTGGCGCAGCACGGGCAACAGGTCCGGCGTGCGCTGGACCGATTGATCGGCGGCTTCCACCACGCGGGAAATTAATTCCGGAAACTGGCACCCTTCGCGATAAGCCCGCTCCGCCGCCGTGGCGACGTCGCTGGCGACGGTGAGGATCGTTCCCTCCACCGGGCGGACGACGCCCTTGTAGGCCGTTTCGCGCGCTTCCTTCCAGGCGTGGGCGAAAAGCCCCGCATCGATCTCGGTCTGAGTATCCAGGCTGCGGGCGAATCCGCGCCAGATCTGGGAAAAGATCACGCCCGAATTGCCGCGGGCGCCCATCAGCGCGCCGTGGGCAATGCTGTGCGCGATCTGGCCGGCGTTCGCGGAGTCATTCTTCGCGATTTCCTGGCAGGCGGCCTGCATGGTGAGCGACATGTTCGTGCCCGTGTCGCCGTCCGGCACCGGAAAAACATTGAGGGAATTGACGGTCTGCTGGTTGGTGTTGAGCCAGGTCAGCCCGGCATAGACGAGCTTTTTAAGCAGCTTCCCGTCGACGCTGGGCGTGGGTGGAATCGGTACGGTGGCGGGTGGGAGATCCGTTTGGGGGGAGGGTGACGTCATCTCCGGCGTCCTGCCGAAAGGTTGGGTGTTTTCAATCCGGATTGCTCACGCGCAGCCCCTGGACGTGGACATTCACGGCTTCCACGGGAAGGTGGAAGGATTTTTCCACGGTATAGCGCACCGCATGGGCGACGCTGTCGGCCACGGTGGAGATCCGCGTTCCGTATTCCAGAATGACGTATACGTCCAAGCTGAGTTTGTCTTCGAGGACGCGGACTTCCACGCCCTGCCGCGGATCCTTGGCCGTGGGATGCATCCAGGATTCGAACCACCCGCGGGCGGCCATCCCGACCACGCCGTAGGAGCGCAAGGCGGCCTGGCTCGCCAGCGCGGAGACCGCTTGGAGCGATATGCGGATGCTTCCGAGCGAGATTTCCGCTTCCCTATTCATACGGTTTTTCCCCTTCCTCTCCGGATCGATTCGCATGTCCGCCTCGCGTCTGCCGGATGGATCTTGCCCGGTCGTCCTTCCTGTGGTAAGATGCTGGCCGGTTTGCACCGGAAAGGCATTCCCAGGAAGGAATCGGAAAATGGCAAAATGTGATAACTGCGGCAAAGCACTATCCTTCGGACACAACCGCTCGTTCTCCAAGCGCGCCACCCAGCGGACGTACAAACCCAATCTTCAGAAGGTCGCCGTCTGGCATGGAAAGCGCAAGCAGACCAAGGTGCTGTGCACGAAGTGCCTTCGCACGTCCGTCAAAGCCGGGTGATGTCCCACGCTCTTCCGGGCCGGCGGATCCATCGCCGGCTCTTTTTTTTTGCCGGCCGCGCATCCGGATGAAACCGCGCGGGAATCATAACGTCCGGACGCCAAAAAGACAATAGCATTCCGGGACTCTGGTAAACGCCAGTGGATCATGCTACATTAATACCCATGAATCGGGCGAAAGGGAGCCTATTCCGCAAATATTGGATAATCCTTATCGCCATTAGTTTGGGATGGGCTTGCACCCGGTCCGGAGCACCCGTCCAAATATCCGGCGCCACCTTTCCATCCGGCACACACGCGCAAACGCAATTCGCAAATTCCCAGGCCGGCTCCACCGGACAGCCCAGTCCGTTTCTCCCGCAAACCGAGCCATCCGCCACGCCCACTTCCATGTTCTCCTCTCCGACCCTCGACCCGACGCGTCCGTCCTCGTTTCCCACGCTCGGGCCCGGAACGTATGTCGTGCAGGCGGGGGATACGATCGGTTCCATCGCGCAGCGGTTCGGCGTGACCGAGGAGGCGATCATCGCACTCAACGGTCTGACCAATCCGAATGCGCTGGAGATCGGGCAGACTTTGCGTATTCCCGTTCCGGAATCCGAAACGCCCGGTCCGAACTTTAAAATCATCCCGGATTCCGAACTCGTCTACGGACCCGCGGCCAACGGTTTTAGCGCGGCGGAATTCCTGAAAGGCAAAAGCAGCTACCTCCTGAATTACCGGGAGGTTGTCGAACGGAAGGAGCGGACCGGCCCGGAGATCGTTCAATATGTGGCGGAACATTATTCCGTCAGCCCGCGGATCCTGCTGGCGGCGCTGGAATACGCCGCAGGGTGGATCAGCGATCCGCAGCCGGCGGAATGGAAAGTCACGTATCCGTTCTTCGCCGAAGCCGGCCGGGAAAATCTCTACCGGCAGCTGGCCTGGGCCGCCGATCAGATGAACCAGGGTTATTACGATTGGAAGGCCAAGGGATACGATTATTGGATCCTCGCCGATGGGAGCATGGTCCGAATCGGACCGGGGATCAACGCCGGAACGGCCGGCGTGCAGTACCTTATGGCGCGCATGTACGGGAAGGGGAATTGGGAGAACGCGGTCTCCGAGGGCGGCATCTTCTCCACCTTCCAGGCCATGTTCGGGTATCCTTTCCTGTGGTCGCTCGAACCGGTCGTCCCCGAAGGCCTCGTCCAACCGATGCTGATGCTGCCATTTGAAAAAGGGGTGGTCTGGTATTTCACCGGCGGACCGCACGGGGGATGGGCCACCGGCTCGGCCTGGGCGGCGCTGGATTTCGCGCCGTCGGGTATTCCAAACGGATGCAATCCATCCGAGGATTGGGTGGTGGCCTCCATCGCGGGGCTGGTTGTTCGCAGCGAGGAAGGCGCGGTCGTTCTGGATCTGGATTTTGACGGGAACGAACACACCGGGTGGACGATACTTTACATGCACCTGGAAACGCGCGACCGTGTTCCGCTCGGCAAGAAGGTGATCCTGGCCGACCGGCTCGGGCATCCCTCCTGCGAGGGCGGTTTTTCCAACGGCACGCACACCCATATTGCGCGCCGGTTCAACGGCGAGTGGATCGCGGCGGACGGGCCGATTCCCTTCGTGCTCAGCGGCTGGGTTCCGAGCGGGACGGGCGTGGAGTACGACGGCTACCTTACCAAGGGGGATGAAAGCATCGAAGCCTGCGATTGCGGCGATGAAGAAAACGACATATGGCGATAAAACGTCGACCCCTTAAGCTTTCGGCGAAAGTCCTGGCGGTGCTGGTGTGCCTGTTCGCGGCGCCGGCGCTGGCATGCTCGCGCGAGACCTCCGCGACCTTGGATCCGGCCTCGCTGTTCGCCACCGCCACGGAAACGCCCCGTCCCGTCTCTCCGACTCTCTCCGCGACGATTGCCGCAAGCGAAACGCAGACCTTCCTCCCGCTGCCGTCGGTAACGCCCAGGCCCACCAACACATTCCCGCACACGCCCACGCTTCACCCGCGCGCCACCCCCTTGCCGGTGGGATACCTCTCCCAGGCGGGCGACACGCTGCGGACGATCGCCATCCGGTTCGGCGTGGTGCCACCCGATATCCAGGCCGTCAACGGCGGATCCCTGCCGCCGGACGGGCTTCTCGAACCGGGAACGCAGCTGATCATTCCGGTGTCGCTGACCGGCACCTCCGATTCGACTCACCTGTTTCCCGACAGCGCGATCGTCTACTCCCCGGCGTTTGCCAATTTCGATCCGATTCAATACGTCCATGACCAGAACGGTTACCTGGCATCTTACATCCAAGGCAGCGGGGAGATCGCCAACGGGGCGGAGATCTTGCGCCAGATCGCCTTCAACAACTCCTTCAGCCCGAAACTGCTGATGGCGTTGATGGAATACGAGAGCGGATGGGTCACCCAGAAGAATCCGCCGGCCGAAACGTTGAGGTATCCGCTGGGCAACAAGGATCCGAATGCGATGGGATTGACGGCCCAGTTGATCTGGGCGACGAACATCCTGAGCATCGGGTATTACGGCTGGCGCGACGCAAGCCAGCTGGAGCTCGGATTTGCGGACGGCGGGACGCTGCGCCTGGCTCCGGATTTAAACGCCGGTACCGTCGCCATTTTGTATTACTTCTCGCGCACGACGGGTTCGCGGCAGGAATGGGAACAGGCGGTTGGGAATTTCCGCGGGGTGTACCAGCGCCTGTTCGGCGACCCGTTCGACGAGGCGGTCGAACCGCTGTATTCCTCCGATCTCCCGTTGTATGAAATGGAGCTCCCCTTCTACAAAGGGCAGCAATGGGCGTTCACGGGAGGGCCGCACGGCGCCTGGGAGCGCGACGGCGCCCGGGCGGCCCTCGATTTTGCCCCGACCGACGCCCCGAACTGCGGCGTCTCGCCCAGTTGGGCGGTCGCCTCCGCGGCCGGATTAATCGTCCGGTCCATCGGCAATGTGGTGGTGATTGACCTGGACGGGGATGGGTACGAACAGACCGGCTGGAACATCCTTTACTTGCATATTGCCGACCAGGATCACATCCGGAATGGCACCCGGGTCGAAATCGATGACCGGCTCGGCCATCCATCCTGTCAGGGAGGGATCTCCACCGGAACCCATCTTCACATGGCCCGCAAATACAACGGCGAATGGATGCTCGCCGGCGGACCCGTGCCTTTCACGTTGAGCGGCTGGGTGGCATCCGCGGGCGAAAAACCGTACGAAGGAACCCTGGTGCGCGACGGGCAGGTCGTAATTGCGCGGGCATGGGCTACGAAGGAACTGCTCGTGTGGCGCTAGGAAGGCGGACCACGCACCGGACGATGAAATCGACATTAATCGACTTCCCGGCGCATCCCGTGAGGGGCGACCGCAGAAAATGATCGAGAGATCGAAGGCGTCGCAAAATCACCGGCGCACGCTCCCCGTATTCGCCTGGGCGGTGTTATTCGCCGCCGGATTCTCCGCATGCAGCTCCGAACCGGTGGCGACGATTCCCGCCCCTTTGCCCACGGCTTCCGCCACGCCGGTCCCTTCCGGGAACACGGCTACGCCGCTCCCGATCCGCGCCGTTTCCGAGCCGGGGCAGATTATGGATTACGCCGCGCAATCCGGAGACACGCTCGAAGCGGTCGCCTCCCATTTCAACATCACCATGGAAGATATCCGCAAAAACAACCCCGGCTTGCCGGAAAAATCCACCACGCTCGTCCCGGGAGGGATCCTGAAAGTTCCGCTGTACCTCGCGCCGTTTATCGGGACCCCGTTCCAGATGCTGCCCGACAGCGAGGTCGTCGCCGGGCCGACCGTCTCGGATTTTCAAGCGCGCACGTTCGTGGAATCCTCCCCGGGTTATCTCAAGGGATACACCGAATTCGTTTTTTCGGATTCCCTGACGGGGTGGGAGATCGTCGATACCGTCGCGCGGGATTTCTCCGTGCATCCCCGTCTGCTGCTGGCGCTCCTCGAATACCGTTCGGGCGCCATCAGCCGCAACGATCAGAGTGAGGCGCTGAAGGCGTATCCGCTCGGCAGCACGGATATCACCGATATCGGGCTCGGGATGCAGCTTTCCTGGGCGGCGGAAATGCTGAACGAGGGCTACTACGGATGGCGCACGGGCCGGCTTAAGGAGCTGGAACTCGCGGATGGACGGATTTCACGGCCCGATCCGTGGCAGAATGCCGGAACGGTGGCCGTCCAGTATTTGCTCTCGCATTGGTTCGGGCAGGAGGATTTCGATCAGGCGGTCAGTCCGGAAGGTTTCATCCGGACGTATACGCAGTTGTTTGGAGATCCGTTTCAGTATGCCGTGGAATTGCTGCCGGGGAATCTCCAGCAACCCAAGATGCAATTGCCGTTCGAACCGAACAAGGTCTGGATCTACAGCGGCGGTCCGCATCCGGTTTGGGGGCACGGCCTGCCCTGGGCGGCGATCGATTTCGCCCCGCCATCGGAAAAGGAAGGCTGTGTGCCCAGCCCGGAGTGGGTGACCGCGGTCGCCGCCGGCCGGATCATCCGCAGCGGACCGGCGACGGTCGTTCTGGATCTGGATCTGGACGGCGACGAGCACACCGGGTGGATCGTTTTCTATTATCACATGGCCGAAAACGGACGGGCGGCCGCGGGAACCCGCGTGCAAGCCGGCGATCCGATCGGACATCCGTCGTGCGAGGGGGGAACCGCCACCGGTACCCACGTCCACATCGCCAGGCGATACAACGGCGAATGGATTCCCGCCGGCGGGCCGCTGGCGTTCAATTTAAGCGATTGGATTGCCGGCTACGGGGATATCCCCTACCAGGGAACCCTCTCGTATTACCTCGAAACCGTCCTGCACGCGCACGACGGCGTCAAACCCGACAATCAGATCGTATTTATCCCCGAAGCGACAGCAGCGCCGTAATCCGCCGAGTATCGGATTCTCGAAAAAGGTCCGACCGTTCCTCTTTATTCCAGCAGCCTCCTGGAAGGGAGCGAGGGCAGGAACGGGAGTGGGGGCAAGGCCGATTTCCACACCGGTTCCATGTTATATTTATTAAGGTATCCAAGTCGGCCGGGCGATCGCGGTCCCTTTCGGGGGATCGAGGAAAGTCCGCGCTACAAAGAGCACGACGCCGGGTAATACCCGGGGCGGGGCGACCTGCCGGACCAGGGCCACAGAGAAGCGCATTGCCTGGAAACGGGCGAGGGTGAAACGGCGGTGTAAGAGACCACCGGCGTCCGCCGCAAGGTGGACGGCTTGGCAACCCCCGTCGGGAGCAAGGCCAAACAGAGGTGACCCCCCACGGGGGAAACGGTTCTGCTCGGACCGTCGGAACCTCGGGTAGGCTGCTGGAGCCGCGTGGCAACACGCGCGCCAAGAGAGATGATCGCCGGGCGGGGAAACCCGCCGCACAGAACGCGGCTTATAGGCCGGCTTGGATGCCAACCATCGAATTCAGCGGACCGCCGGACGCTCTCCCTCGCGCTTGCCGTGCCCGGAGTTGGAACAAGCGCCCGGCAGGATAGCCTTCCAGGGGTGCCGCATGACGGTCGAATTATATGTAGGCAAAGATCCGCAGGGACGCATCTGGGAGCCGGATTTCACGCACGAGGCGAATGCGGCGATCCGGATCATCGGCTCGGCCTGGCGGGCTTTCCACGCCTCCCGTGAACTCTACCTGCTTGCCTTCAATCTGCATTCCCCGAACATCGATCTGCTGGTGATCGCCGAACGCGGCATCGGTCTGCTGGAGATGAAAGCCCATCGCGGCGCGATCACCATCGATTCCGAAGACCATTGGCTGGCCGACGGCGTGAAGATGCTGGGGTACAAGGCCGTCACGGGACGCGAACGGCCGGGATCCTCTTATCTCAATCCACACGGTCAGGTCCAGGGACACGGGGACCGGCTCCAGGAACGCCTGCTGCCCGTCATCCGCGAGCAGTACCCGGAGCTCACCCGCGGCAAGCGCCGCAACCTGCGGATGCAATCGTGCGTGTGTTTCACCAATCCGGATGCGGAGCTCTCCGAGATGCGGAAAGTCCTTCCGGAGTGGAACCGCGGAAGGTTGAAATCCTGGGAGAGCGATTTCTCCGTGATCGCGCCGGCGGAGGTCCCCGAATGGATTTCCAGCCTGCGCTTTGAGGTGAAGCAGCAGGATCTCCCGCCGTATTATCCCTTCCGCCTGGACGCGGCGAAGCAGCGCCCGCTCCTGACGCAGTTGTTCGACGTGGACCGCTGGAAGGCGGTGGAGCGGATGCTTCCCATCCACCGCTTTGGGCGGCTGCAGCAGATGCGCGATACCCGGACCGTCGCCGCGTTCTCCCTTTGGGAGGAGGAAACCTTTCTCGGCCGCGACCACCTGAAATGCACAATCGTCGTGCCGCAGGAATACACCAAAGTCAGCCGGATGCATGCGGTTATCCGGCGGGAAGCGGGCGGGATCGTTCTGGAAGATCTGCGTAGCCATAACGGGACATTTCTTGACGGCCGGCGGATCGACGGAAAAGCGCTCCTTCGGGAAGGTGCTGTGATTGCCCTCGGCGGCGCGGGCGATTCGGAAAAAGAAACGCGTTTTGTCTTCCACCGGATCGAAAATCCCCAGGAAGAATTGGACACCACGGAGGATGGCACCCGGCCGCAGACCCCGCGGACGGGAATTTCCAACGCCACCGTCCGCCTGCCGGGCGCTACCGAACCCACCGCGCTCCGCGACGATGGAGCCGATTGATAGGATTCTTCGCCGGTTCGGGGGGAATTTAAGGATCCGCTCCACGATATCGTATAATTCGAAGATACGGCGGCCGAACGGGGAAGGGTCTTCTTTTCCGTTATCGAACCGCGGTTGATTCACGAAGGAGGAGCCCATGGGCGCCGGTCACCAATTTGAAATTGAAGCCATGCGGGATAAGAAAAAAACTTTGCATCCCGCCTGGGCCGGCGTGGGATGCTTCATTCTGGTCGGTCTAACCACGCTGGGGTACTTTCTGGGGGATTGGTTCGTCGGAGCCAACAGCCAGGCGGGGTGGATTCCCATCCCCAGGGAGTGGGCCTGGCCCGCGCAGAGCCCGTTCCTGTTGATCAAATTGGCGTCGGCGCTGCTCGTCTTGCTGCTCGGATCCACCTTGATTTCCATCGCGTATAACTTGATCAATCCGCCCAAGCCGGGCAAGTTCGACGTAACCGACGCATCGATTTTTCCTCATCCGCCCAGACGAAGGAAATAATCCGGGAGCTTCCTTTTCCGCCTCCCGCTTTACCGGCTCGCCGGAATGAGGAGGAACGGTGCGAAGGGAGCAACTTTAATGTGGTAAACGACGTAATTTCTTCCATGGATGATCAGTAACCCTCACGATCTCCCAACTCCGCTTCAATCAGCCCGCCGGCGCTTTCTCGATACCGCGTGAGCTTTTTCCTGATCGGAGAAACATAAATAAAATCCATGCCCCTGGAGATCGACCGGGGGTTTGAATCGATATGGAGATGCCATTCCATCGAAAGGCCGAAAGTGTGAAATAAATGAGTGTCCATTTCGCTTCAGCGATCACGAAAGCAGCCAGTAAACAGACCTATTACACCATCCGCTTCTTCGTAGACCGGGATCGGATGGATGACGCCTATCGATCCTATGCTTACTTCCGGTGGGCGGATGATGTCCTCGACTCGGAACCGGGCGTCTGGAACGCGGCGGATAAAGAAAAGGCGTCCGAACGCAAGATATTCCTCGATCGGCAAAAGTCGCTGTTGGATAGCTGTTATCGAGGCCGGCCGCTGCGGGACGCAAACGACCAGGAAAGAATGCTGATCGAGCTGGTCGAGCATGATCGGGAGAAAAACAGCGGTCTGCAATCCTACCTGCGAAACATGATGCGGGTAATGGATTTTGACGCCGAGCGCCGCGGCCGGTTGATCTCGCAAGCCGAGCTGGACGAATACACGCGCTGGTTGGCGGTTTCGGTGACCGAAAATTTGCATTATTTCATCGGGCACGACACGCGCTTGCCCCGGGATGAGATGCGGTATCAGGCGGTGACCGGCGCGCATATCGCGCACATGCTCCGGGATACATCCGAAGATGTGCGGGCCGGGTACTATAACATCCCGCGTGAAGTGCTCGAAGCCAATCATATCGGGCCGCAGGATGTAGACAGCGCCGGGTATCGCGCCTGGGTGGAGAGCCGGGTCCGGCTGGCAAGGGTTTGTTTTAATGCGGGCAAGGTATATTCCCGCAAAATCCGGAACCTTCGGCTTCGCCTAGCGGGATTTGCCTACGTGGCGCGTTTTGAAGTGCTGATGGAGACGATTGAAAAGGAGGGCTTCCGGTTGCGCCCTCAATACACCGAAAGAAAAAGCATCGGCACGGGAATTCGAATGAGTTGGCTTACCCTTTCATCCATGATGGGTTTGCGGGGAGCGGGGACGGCGCCTCAGCCGATCGCCCCGCAACGGCAGGGGGAAGTATGAAACAAAAAACCGCGATGGTCATCGGCGCGGGCATCGGCGGGCTCACCGCCGCAATCCATCTTGCCCAAAGCGGGCTGCACGTCACCGTCCTGGAAAAGAACGCGCGTCCCGGAGGACGTTGTGACCGCTTGAGCCGGAATGGCCATCATTTTGACACCGGCCCCACCCTTCTGGTAATGCCCCTGTTGTATGAGTCGGAATTTCGCGCCCTGGGTGCTTCCATGCGGGAGCGGCTCGAACTGCAACGCGTTGACCCGTCTTATCATCTGGTCTTCGACGACGGCAGCCGGCTTGCGCTGACCTCCGATATGAAGTCCATGCAGGAGCAATTGGAATCGATCGAGCCGGGCAGTTTCCAGGGGCTCCTGCGCTATTTGCAGGAAGGGGATCAGCACTATCAGCT
>JBAVFZ010000136.1:0-5390 GCA_049684495.1 Anaerolineales bacterium
GGTTTTTTCTTCTTCCGGCTGGAGCCGGAGGCGGACAAACACCACCACCGCGCAAAGTACGACCCATACGCCCAGCGCGGCGGCGACCGGCCAAATCTGCACCCCAAAACCCAGCGCGCTTAATATGAGGAGGATCGGCGGGAGAACGGCGAGGCTCAGACCAAAGGAAAAAGCCAACCGGGCCAAAGGATCCAAATCCGTTTTCTGCGGGAACAAGGCCGCCTGAAGCGCAAACCCGGGTATTAAAAGAACAAAACCCGCTCCCAGAACGACCCGCAAGAGTTTTAGCGGCTCCGGCAACCCCGGTTCATCCACCAGGATCAACGTCAGGAGGATGGCTCCGACAACCAGGATCAGGAGGAACGTTCGGGCGAGGGATATCTTCATGCGGATAGTTTACCTTCAAAAGAACGCGGTGAGGACGGATATGCCTGCCGGAAACGGATGATCCGGGGTTTCGCTTAGTGGTTAATGGTAAACAACCTTTCGATAAACGTCCATGGTTTCCGCGGCGTTGCGTTCCCAGGAGAAGGCGTGCGATCGTTCCAGGCCTTTTTTCCTTAATCCCCTGCGCAGGCGGGAATTCGAAAGCACCTCGCGCATGGCGGCGGCCAAGGCGCGGGTGTCGAGGGGGCTGACGAGACAGGCCGCATCCCCCACGACTTCCGGAAGGGAAGACGTATCGGAACAAACCACGGGCGCCCCGCAGGCCATGGCTTCCAGCGGGGGCATGCCGAAACCCTCGTACAGGGAGGGGAAAACGAATAATTCACATCCGTTGTACAGTTCCGTCAGCTCCACGATTGGTCCGGTGAATACCACCCGGTCGAAAACTTTCCGCCGGGTGAGAACGGAGTCTACGGATTTTTGCTCCCCCCTCCGCGGACCTGCCAAGACCAGTTTCATGCGGGGATATTCTTTGGCCAGGTCGGCGAAGGCTTCAATCAGCCGGCCAATATTCTTGCGGGGTTCAATCGCACCCACATAGAGGATATAGGGTGCCGACCATCCGAACCGTTCCGCCAGGTGTTGCTTTACTTCCTTTTTCGGCAGGGGGTGAAAACCCGCCGTCATACCATAATGGATGACGGATAAACGCTTGGAAGACACCGTTAAGTAGTTCAGGATGTCGGTCCGGGAATGCTGGCTGGGGGTTATCACGGCATTCATGCGTCCGATGACCATCGGAAGCCAATGCTTGTAGATGATGATCTCCAGCAACGGGCTGGTGCCCGGAAAACTCCAGGGAAACACATCGTGCAGCGTGAGAACCGTTTTCGCCGGTCCGGCGCCGAACAGAAACGGCGCCACGCCGTTGGGATCGTGGATCACATCCAAATTCAGCCGACGAGCCAGCCATGGAAGATAAAAATTTCCCAGCGTCATTAAGCCGGGCAGCAACCGGCACCCCGGCAGGGAAACCCTGTTGAAAACCGCCTCCTCCAGCCGACCCGACGATCCCGCCTGCAATAACGTGATCTCTGGCCCGTCGGTTAATTTCGATAACGCCTTGGCCAATTCGATGGTATACCGGCCTATTCCGGTCAGCGGCCGGTCCAGACCGTAGGTGATCAATCCGACTTTCATGGTCTAGGGGCTCTCCAGAAGGTATAAAGGAATGCGATCCAACTGGGCCGCCCCGTTATCGTAGAGTTGATCCCAATAGGATACCGGCAGCAATTGTATCCCGAGCCGTTTCATGCGCAGCCGATCCAAATCCGTTAACAGGACATACCGGAAAATGGTATTGACCTCTCCGTAGCGATAAATATTTTCGCCTTGGGAATCCAATAGAAAAAAGGAGTTGTAAATGGTGTTAAGACGCTCATCGATTCCGTCCCAAATTCTCACTTGTCTCAGATGGGCGTCCACCCAACGCACCGCGGCTTTGTCGGTTGGAAGATAGAACGTCCATTTATTGCACAGCGATGGATCGTTTGTGGCCTTAAGAACGGTGGCCAGGGTAAACCAAGCGGAAAGCAAAGCGCTCAATCCGAGAAGGACCCTCCGCGGGTTAATTCGCAGAGAGGATGCCGCAAAGATTCGCCGTAGCGAACGGACGAGGAGGACAATCGCCATAATCGTGAAACTTGGGAACAAACGCAATTGCATATTGGCCGAGAGTGCTCCGGATAAATCCACCAGGATCGATATCGCAATCTGGATGGCGAAACCCGTGTACAGCAACCAATCCAGATTCTCCACCAATCCGCGCGCCGCTTCTCCCTTTAGCATTTTCCAGCCGTGCCGCAACCATTCCAAAAAAGATGTCGCGATGAGCATCCAGGTAAAAGCCGTCAACATCAAATAGACCTGCGGATTGATCCAACTCAGGGAAATGTATCCGTACGGCTGCGCCTTGATCTCGAAACTCAAGAGGAGAGCGCTCAGCTGATCAATAACATTCCGCAACATGCGAAGGTTAGCCAAAGCCGGAGGGTAAAGGTACATAATAAAAATATAAATGAGAATTCCTCCGGAAAGGCTGATGTACATAAGCCTTTGGACGTCCTGTCGCGGCAGCGGCGGGCGCCGGTTGGTCCAAAACCGGAATAGGAAGAAGCCAAGGGTCATGCTCAGCACCACGGCGACCAGAAACACCGATCCGAAAAATACGTTGGTTGTGTCAAGGGCGAAGACGACCAGGTAGTAAAGTCCCACGTAGACCGCCATCTTGCGCAGGGGCTGGCCGAAACTCCGGTAGAGAAAAGCCAGGGCCAGCATCATCAGAGGCCAGGTCATTTTTTCATGCGAACCGCGCATGGTGACAAAAAGGATATCCGGCTGGAAGATCAATAACATGGAGGCCAGCGCGGCTACCCGATGGTCGCGCAAGACTTCCCGGAAGAAAATAAACGAGCTCAGCATAAGCCCGACAGCAGCCAGGAGAGGGTAGACGATCGTTTGCAAAGTCTGGGTCGTCAAGCCGGTTGCATACAACAAAGCGACCGATACCGCCTGGTATCCGAATCCGCCTTGATACGAGTAGCGGGTGGGAGGAAGGATGGCCTCTCGGCGCAAGGATTCGATCGTCAGCGTGATCGTCGCGCTATCGGTTTCCATCCACAGGCCGTGGTACCTCAGAACATAGTATCCTGAAATGCCAAGTCCAAATAGAATCACCAGGATAAACCACAATCCGGCGTGTGATTTTGGAGGTTGCGGGACAGAGAATTTTTCCAGGGCATCATCCCTCTCCCACAGCAGGGAGCGGAGGATAATCGCCATGATGCAGGCGGAAACGCAAAGCAGGCTTGCGGTATATACTATAAAAAACGGTGACGGATTCATATCCGGATTCTGGTCGGGATGACCGCTCTGCTTAAGACGCAAGCCAAGAAGAAAGATCGCGGTGGATCAGATCCTGTGTTTTCAATATATCCTCCCGGTACAATGCGATCAATTGACGGCGGACCTCCGGGTCCAGAGAGGGTTTGCGCAAATTGCGATTGAGGAATTTTGTGAGAAGTTGATATTGCCTTTTTTCGGAAAGGATTTTTTTCAGTTGCTGCTTTATGACATTTGGTTTGACCAATAAGTCCTGCACGGTGCGGTTTACGGGAATCCCGGAGGCGTTGTATTTTTCGGGTCTTGAGATTCGAATCCCTTCATCCACCTCCAAAAATCGAAAAACCTCGCGGAAAAGATCCTCCGGGGTTTGCATCAAATCATCCATTAAATAGAAGCGAAATTGTCGCGGGTGGAAATGCGAAAAGTATCGTTCGATCTGTCGGCCGTAATAGCCCATCCCAAGATAGCACCAATACATGAACCATCCCTGCCGAAGCCGGCCCTCCTCGGCCGCTATTGCCTTTCGAAAATCCGAAAGGGGTTCTCTCCCCACCAAGCGATTGAAGACAAAATGGGAATACGCACGATCTATCGGATTGCGAAGAATCGCGAGGAATTTTGCGTCCGGAATGAGCTCCATTATTCTCCGAGGCGCCTCCGGGCTGAATAAATAGCAGGGAGAACCCTCCCCAACCGCTTTTTCATCGCGGACATCACGGAAAAGAGACCGGTATTCTTCGATATCCGCGGGGCCTTTCGGAAGGTCCGGACCGACAAACGTTTTCTTCTCCTCCAGAATGAAGAACATGGGTTCCTTTACGGGACTCATAAATATTTGCGGGTGCTGCTTCAGGGATTCGTACAGCGTTGTCGTACCGGACCGCGGCGCACCGATGATGAGAAAATTCGGTAATTGGATCATTTTTTCATACCCTCGAAGAATCTCTTCATGGCGAAAAATATCGACGGATGGATTCCTAAATTCTTCACCACCAGATGATAGAACCACAAATTCCAGAGGGATATTCCCAGCATCGAGGTGACCGCGGCACCCATGATACCAAATGACGGAATGACAATACAACATGCGATGCTTATAATCAACGCGCAGACGGCCAAAACCGCCGTGCTTTGTCTTTCATGGCCCGTCAGCACCATTAATAATCCGACGGAACCCGACGCGACGTTGACCAATTGACCCGCGATAAGGATGATCAAGGGAACGCGCACGTCGATAAACTCCTTGCCAAAAACACCGAGTAAGGGCGTACTGAAAAGGATTACTCCAAACCCGATGATCAGCGACGGCCAAAAGGACACCATCGTCGCCAGACTAACGACAGACTGTAATCCCGTCATGTCCCGGCGGGCGTAATAAGCGCTGATCAATGGTGCGACGATGGAATTGGAGGCGAATAACGTCATTCCGACAAGGGCGGCCGTGCGGACGGCTGCGCTGTAAATCCCGACCTTCTCGGATCCCAGATAATACCCGACCGTGATCAAATCCACCCTCATGATAATAATCGAAAAAATGGAGGTAAACAGCAGCGGCAGCGAAACCTTCAGCCATGCCCTCACGTCATACAAAGGCGAGGCGTTTTCCGAATGCTCCAGAAAAATCCTCCGAATCGCGGCACCCTGAAGGAGAATAATGATCCCCAACGAGATCAGCATAGCCGCCAGGGAGAAATAGTCGGTTAAGACACCTAGGATCCGCAAGCCTCCGAACACCAATCCCAATAATAGAAGCGGCTGAAGCAGAATGGGAGGGGCGTATGCCCACCCGATCCGCCGGGTGCTCCGAATAATCTGGGTTTGAACCTCTGACAGCGCAAAAAAGGGGATTAACGCCGAACCCAGGAGGAGAGTTACACCTTCCGTCTGGAGCGGGCGCATGAGCATTAACGTCAAGGTGCTGGCCCCCGCCAGTATCCCTCCGAACACGAATACGGTAATCCGGCTCCAACGGAGGATCCCGCACAGGCGGGTTTGGTCCTGCCGGAGAAGGTATCCGGGGACGAAACGGATAATTCCCAGATCCAGTCCCAGCATTGCGCCGATCATGAATACTTGGGCCCAAGTTATCAGGTAGGAAT
>JBAVFZ010000137.1:0-3707 GCA_049684495.1 Anaerolineales bacterium
GGGGAAGGGGGTGAGGTTGGTTTCTCAGGCGGCAGCCTGTTTCTGGGAGTACGCCTTGCATACGCCCACCACGTTGCGGGCCGGGGCCTGGAGCACGCCCGCGATCTTGCCGGCCGGGGCTTTGAGCACGCCCGCCAGCCGCGCGCGGATGGCCGGAAGCGGCGGCAACGCGGCAAGCGTCTTCACCTCTTCGGGGCTCAACAGCTTCGCGCCCAGGAATCCGCCTTTGATGCGGACGAACTCGGACGCCTTCGCCGCATCGACAACCGCTTTCGCGATCCCGACCACGTCGGAAAGGCCGAAGGCGATCAGCGTGCTGCCGGCGATTTTTTCCGGCGGAATATTCAGACCCGCTTCCTTCAAAGCGAGCGCGGCCAGGGTGTTTTTCACGACGTGCACCTCACCCTGCCCTTCGCGGATCTTGTCGCGCAGCGCGTTCATGCCCGGCATGGCCAGCCCGCCGTACTCCGCCAGGACGACGCCCTGGCTTTTCTTCAGCAGGACGACGTACTCGGCCACCCGTTCCTTTTTCTGGTCCTTTGTCAGCGCCAAGAGCCTCACCTCCTTTCCAAATAAAAAGTCTTTGCTTCGCGCACCGGAGAAGCAAAGACTTCCAATTGCCCGTTTCGGGCCGGAAAGGAAATCTTCACCTCGGCAGGGAGCTTATGCCGCGGACTTGCGTCCGCGGCGGCCTGCTGTCTTGGGCGAAGCGTTTTTATCAGCGCCGGGATTATAACACCCGGCGCGTTGGAACCCTAGACTTCGAGCGACTGCGCCGCGACCGGGTCCACGTGCACGCCGGGGCCCATGGTCGTGGCCATCACGATCTTGCGCAGGTACACGCCCTTGACCGAAGCCGGCCGGGCGCGCTTGATGGCTTCCATCAGGGCGGCGAAATTCTCGTACAGCATCTGTTCCGAAAACGAAGCCTTGCCGATGATCACGTGCAGGTTGGCGGTCTTATCCAGGCGGAACTCCACCCGCCCGGCCTTGGCGGCCTTGACCGCCTTGCCGATATCCTCGGGCGGGACGACGGTGCCGGCCTTGGGGTTGGGCATCAGCCCGCGCGGCCCGAGCACGCGCCCGAGCTTTCCGACCTTGGCCATCATTTCCGGTGTCGCGATCGCGACGTCGAAATCGGCCCAGCCGTCCTGGATCTTCTTGACCATCTCGTCGCTGTCGGCGATGTGCTCCGCCCCGGCCTCCTTGGCCGCCTTCGCGGATTCACCCGCGGTGAAGACCAGCACGCGGATGTTCTTGCCCAGCCCGTGCGGAAGTCCGACGACGTCGCGCACCTGTTGGTCGGCCTGCTTGGGGTCCACCCCCAGGCGCATGTGCACTTCGACCGTGGCGTCGAACTTGGTGATCGACGTGGCCTTGGTCAGCTTTACGGCTTCCGCCGGCGAGTAAAGTTTTTCCGGATCCACCTGCTTGGCGGCTGCCTGGTACTTCTTCCCGTGTTCCGACATTTTCTTTTCTCCTTGTGGTGCTAGCGGGCCGGGGTGCGGCCCTCCCACGTTGTATCCCGCTTCGCGGGATGAATATGCCCCAACGGTGTTTCTTTTTCTGCGGGGCTGCTAATTCGGTAATGGCGCTCCGGGAATGCGCCCTTTCATTCTTCGACGGTTATTCCCATGTTGCGCGCGGTGCCTTCGACCATATGCATGGCGCCTTCGATGCTCGTGGCGCTCATGTCCTTCATCTTGACCTCGGCGATCTCGCGCACCTGCTGTCGGGTGACTTTGCCGACCTTGGTGCGGTTCGGTTCGCCGGAGCCCTTCTCGAGCCCGGCCGCCTTGCGCAGGAGGACCGGCGTGGGCGGGGTCTTCAGGATGAAGGTGAACGATCCGTCGGTGAAGATGCTGATTTCCGCCGGAATGATATCGCCCGCGCGGGACGATGTGCGCGCGTTGTATTCCTTGCAGAAGGCCATCAGGTTGATCCCGTGCCCCGCGAGGGCCGGGCCGATGGGTGGAGCCGGATTCGCTTTTCCGGCTTCGATCTGCAGACGAACGACGACTTTCAGTTTCTTTGCCAAGGGATTCTCCTTGTGGTATTAGCGGGCCGTTTGGCGGCCCTCCCACGGAATAATGGGGCCGCGTCAGGTTTTTTCCACCTGCAGGAAATCCAGCTCCACAGGCGTTTCGCGGCCGAAAAAGGATACCAGCACCCGGACCTTGCCGCGGTCCATATCGATGCTGTCTACGGTGCCGACGAACTCGTTGAAGGGGCCGTCGACGATGCGCACTTTCTGCCCGGCCTTGTAGGTGGGGCGGACGGTCGGGGTGGTCGTTTCCATGCGGTGCAGGATTTGCGCAACCTCCTCCGAGCGCAGGGCGGTCGGGGTGTTGCCCATGCCCACGAACCCGGTCACGCCCGGGGTATTGCGCACCACAAACCAGGATTCTTCGGTCAGGATCATCTGCACCATGAGGTAGCCGGGATAGACCCGCTTTTCCACGGTGCGGCGTTTGCCATCCTTGACTTCGATTTCCTCGACGGTGGGGATGATAATGTCGAAGATCTGATCCTTCATGCCCATCGTCTCGATCCGCTGCTCCAGGTTGTGGCGGACCTTGTTTTCCTGTCCGGAATAGCAGTGGACCACGTACCAGGCGCGGCCGTCCCCCGGTTCGGCGTGCTCCAGGCCCGGTTCACCCGCCGGAAAATCCACACCTTCCGGAAACGCCAATCCGCCGCCGAGTGCCGCCGGGATGGAGGCGCCCGAAACCGGCTGCTCGGCGGACGAACTTTCCGAACGTTCTTCTTCCGGCTGGGAATCCTGCTCCACGCGTTCCGGATCTTCCAACATGACGGCTATTTTCCCTCTCTCAGACGAGGATCAGGCGGAAGAACTCGGTCAGGAGCGCGTCAATCGCGCCGAGAAAGAGGCTGCTGGCGATCAGCACCACCAAGACGATCGCCGTCAGGCGCAGCGCCTCGTCCCGGGTTGGCCAGCTGACCTTTCGCAGCTCTCCGACGGTTTCGCTGACGAACCGCGAGATGAAATTCTGCTGCTTGCGTGCGGGTTGCGTTTTCGGCACGATTAACCTCGCTGTCTGGGCGGACCTTGTGCCCGTCCAAGGCAGGCACACGGCCTGCGCTTACGATTTCGTTCGGGCGGACCTAGTGTCCGCCCGTTTTTCAGGCAGGCCAGGTAGGAATTGAACCCACAACCCCCGCTTTTGGAGAGCGGTGCTCTGCCAAATTGAGCTACTGGCCTGTGTTGGGGCGTACCACTATGTGCCCGGGCGCAGAATACGCGCCCCATCCGGGCGCACAGCCGCCTGCCCTCGCGCAGCGGGGGTGCGCCCCTACGCGTACGGGCGAGATGACCCTGCCCCGTACGGGCGAGATTACCTCGCCCCTACTTACCCTCTTTATGCACCGTGTGCTTGTGGCAACGCGGGCAGAACTTCTTGATCTCGAGCCGGCCCTGTTCGTTGCGCCGGTTCTTCTGGGTCGTGTAATTGCGCTCCTTGCAATCGGAGCAGGCCAGTGTGATCACCGGCCGGACATCCTTCGATTTTGCCATTGCGAACTCCTAAACCCCGCGGAAAAATCCGCGGAGGCTCCTTTCATTCGATGATTTCAGTGATCACGCCGGCGCCCACGGTCAGGCCGCCCTCGCGGATCGCGAATTTGGAACCCTTCTCGAGCGCCACCGGCACGATCAGCTCCACGTTCAGGTTCACGTTGTCGCCCGG
>JBAVFZ010000138.1:0-11085 GCA_049684495.1 Anaerolineales bacterium
TATGAAAATTGCACAGGCGATAGATGTTTTTTTCACTGAATTTCATTTCCCCAGGGAATCCAAGAATACCAAGCGGACATATAAAACTGCTTTGAAAAAATTCCTTCTGTATGCGGAGGAAATCCACATATTAATGAAGGAAGTCTCCAGCTTGGATGCATCGATCATCAGCCGGTTTGGTGTTTGGTTGATCGGAAAGGGATTGTCGGAATATACCCAGAATATATATGAAAGTGCCTTGCGAAGAGCCGTAAATTTTTGGAGGATGAAAGGCTGGATTAACTTCTCAAACGACAACGAGAAAGAAACAAGATTATCTATGCGCATTCAATCGAAAAAGAAGCTATCCGCCGGGTCCGCGCGGGTCGGACGCGTCCCGGAGGATTTTGGAGACAAGATGGCGGCCACCGCGGATTCGCAGCCGCTACCACCCCTCAAAAACCGGCTCGCCTTGCTAAAAATCCTTCGCTCCAAAGCGCTGGTCCACTTTCTGCGCGCAACCGGCCTGCGGATCGGCGACGCCTGCCGCTTCACCCGCAGCGATTTTCAAAGCGCAAAAGCCCGCGACGGTTATTTCACGCTGCAGATGCAAAAAACCGGGTCTCTGGCTCACTGCCTGATCGGAGATACCGCCGTCGCCGCGATCGACCAGTATCTCAAGGTGCGGACCGATGCCTCGCCCTGGATTTTCATACAGCATGGCCGGGCGGGAAAGCCGAGAACCGGCACCAGCCAGTTTTTTCGGTCCGCGGCCAGGGGCTACGGCGCAAAGATTTCCACCAAGACGGCTTGGGAGATCATCCGCCGGATCGGCCGGCAAGCCTACGGGGTGAAGACCACCCAGTTTATTTCTCCGCATGCCTTCCGCCACTGGCACGCCCAATCGCTCATCCGCGCCGGCGCCCAGCTGGAGGACGTGCAGTCCGTGCTTGGGCATTCGACCCCCGTCATCACCAAGCAGATCTACGCGCCGGAACCCAACCTCACGAGGATCTCGGAAACCGAACGATTGATCCAGAGAAAACCAAAACAAAAACAAACCGATGAGGAAGAGAATTCCTGAAAACCGGCTTTTACACTAAAGCGATAAAAAAAAACGCCCCGCCCGCCCCTGATCGGGCTGGGCCAGGGACGCCAAGGTCGCAAAGAGAATAATTTCATCTCTATTGCGTACTTCGCGATTTTGCGGTGCGATTGGGAAATTTGGGGTGGCTGACGGGGATTGAACCCGCAACAGCTGGATCCACAGTCCAGCGCTCTGCCAATTGAGCTACAGCCACCGTATGTTATTGAGCGGCGCGAAATTCTATCATCCGCCTTGTCTTCCGGCAAGCCGCTTTCGAATTTCTTTCGCCAGTTCGTCCATGCGAACCGTCACCTGATCCCGCGCCGCCAAATCTTTTAAAGTCGCCTTGCCGTCGCGGATTTCATCCGGACCGGCGATCACCGCCAGGGGTATTCCCAATGCGTCCGCGTATTTTAATTGTTTGGGCAGGCGCTCGGCTGAGGGATACCATTCCACGGCGATTCCGGATTTCCGCAGCTCCTGTGCGATTCTCATCGCGGCGTCACGTTCCTGCGCGGAAAAGGTTGTGACGAGCACATCCGCCGGCACGACCCGCAAGGCGGGCTCCTTCTCCCTTTTTTTCAGGACCAGCCCGATAATTAAGTCTCCCATCGCGAATCCCACCCCGGGGAGCTTCTCGCCGCCGACGTCCTCCACCAGGTTGTCATAACGGCCGCCGCCCAGGATGGCGCGGAACTCCCCCGCGCAATCGCGGGCTTCGAAGACGGTCCCGGTGTAGTAATCCAGCCCGCGGATGACCGCCGGATGGAATTCCACGTAGTCCCGCACGCCGAACGATTCCGTCGCGGCAAAAAACTCTGTCAGCTCGCCGGATTGCATCCATAATTCCCGGTTCCCCAGGAGCGCCTGCAGGCCGCGGACCTGTTCCGCGTTCAACCCGGATTCGCCGGCATATGCTTCCCAGGCGGCCGGGTCCATTTTTTCCTTTTTATCGATCAAACGGAACGTTCCGGCGCGGGCTTCCTCGCGGATGCCCAGGCCCGACAGCGCCTCTTCCATCAGCCGCCGGTTGTTCACCTGAAGCTTTACATCCTGCGCGGTAAGGTTCACCGACCGGAAGAACTCGCAGATGACCGCCGCGATCTCAGCATCCGCCTGCGGGTTGTCCACCCCGATCAGGTCGAGATTCCACTGGAAGAACTCGCGCGTCCGCCCCTTCTGCGGCCGCTCGTATCGCCAAAACGGCCCATACGACCACCAGCGGACGGGGAACGTCAACTGGCCGATCCTGGCTGAAACCATCCGCGCCAGCGAAGGAGTCAACTCCGGCCGCAGGGTGATCTCCTCCCCGCCCCGGTCCTGGAAGACAAACGCCTGTTCCTTTACCAGTTCCTCGCCGGATTTAGCCGCGTAGAGTTCGAGCGTTTCGAGAAACGGCGCTTCGAACTCCTGATACCCGAACTTTCGCGATACGTCCCGCGCCCGGCCGTAGAGCCAGTTGCGGAAAGCCATGTCCGCCGGGTAATAATCCCGCGTGCCTTTGACCGGAGTTGGTTTCTTCATCATCGTCTCCGACAGCGTGGGAGCCGGAATAGCGGAATCCGTGCTCCCGTTTGAAATCTTGTCTATAAATAGGCCGTTACGATTATAAAACAAGTCCGGGCCTTCGCACCGGTCGGGTTGCCATTTCTGGATTCCGCCTCACGACCGGTGGATGAAAAAAGCGACCGATCCTTTGGTCGCTTATGGTCGGGGCGAGAGGATTTGAACCTCCGACCCCCTGCACCCCATGCAGGTGCGCTAGCCGAGCTGCGCTACGCCCCGGAAGAGGACATTATATCCGGCCTTGGGAGGTTTGAACAGGATCCGGCGTTTCCCACACCGGCTGATGGATCCCGAAATGTTGACCATCATCGATCGACCATCGCAGAAAAAACAGCGCGAGCTTCTTTCGATTGTCGATCGTCTATGGTCTATGGTCGATCGTCGGGGTTTTTATGCATTCACATCCAGGCGGAAACCGTGCCCGCGGATGGTAAGGATGTATTCCCGATCCGGATCCACTTCTTTTAACCGGTCCCGCAGCCGCCGGACCAGCGCATCGATCGCCTGGTCGGTGATCCCCTCCGTATCCTCACCCGGCCAGACCGTCCCGATCACATCCTCGCGCGTCACTAGCGCCCCGCTCCGCAGCACGAGCATTTCCAGGAATCGATATTGGTGGATCGAGAGCGGAGGATCCAGCAGCGCGTCATTGACCGAAACGGAATGCTCCACCGGATTCAACCGGATGCGCCCCTGGCGCGGCGCAACGCCGTCATATTCCAGCGGCACGGTCGAATCCGACGCGACGTAGACGAATCCGGCGGCCAGCGCGATCTGAACCAGATCGCCATCCTTGAGCTCGACTTCATCCTTGATGGGAACACCGTTAACGCAAGTGCCGTTCTTGCTGGCGAGGTCGGAGATGTAAGTTTTTCCGGCGCGGCGGTCGACCTTCGCATGCCGGCGCGACACCTGCCGGTCGTCGATGACGACTTCGCAACTGTTATCCCGGCCGAGGGTGACGCCCGCCGGAGGAATGATCCAGCGTTTCCCCTGAACCGGGCCGGATTGTCCGATTAGAACGGGTGATTCTGCATTAGAGTCCATAGGTTATAATAATTTTACCGCCGTATGACGCCGGGGCTTTCCGTATAGCTCCCATGCGGCGAAAATCCAAAAGGATTTCGATTTCCTCCCTTCCGCAGAATGATCGTCCACCGGAGGAATGAAAAATCCGGCTACCCTATGCCCAAGCTATTGAGTGCAAACCATCTGTTAAAAAACCGCTACCGCGTGCTGTCCGTCATCGGCCACGGCGGAATGGGCGCCATCTACCTTTCGGCCGACGAGCGGCTCACCGGGCGGAACTGCGCGATCAAGGAAGTGGAACAGGATCCCGGTTTGCCGGAGAAGCTCCAGCAACAAGCCCGGGAACAATTTTACCGGGAAGCCAGCATTCTTGCCCGCCTGGACCATCCCAACCTTCCTAAAGTATCAGATTTCTTCTCTTCCGGCAATCGCGATTACCTCGTCATGGATTTCATCCCTGGCCAGGATCTGCGCAGCATGGTGGAAGACGCCCACCGGCTCGGCAAATTCCTCGACGAGGGCGAGATTCTCGGCTGGTCAGCCCAATTGTGCGATGCGCTGGAATACCTGCACAATCAATCGCCGGTCATTTTGCACCGGGACATCAAACCCGGGAACATCCGCGTGACGCCGAACGGCCTGGTGAAACTCGTTGACTTCGGGCTGGTTAAAGTGCTGGTTCCGGACGAAATGACGATTACCGTGATGCAGGGCCGCGGCACGGCTCTCTATACGCCGCTCGAGCAATACGGCGGGGATACGGGGCACACGGACATCCGCAGCGATATCTACGCCTTGGGCTGCACGTTGTATCATCTGTTCACGGGCCAGGCGCCACCCGAAGCAAAGCAGCGGTTCCTTAACCCGGATTCCCTGATCCCGCTCCGGCATCAGAATCCGAGGGTGACTCCGGAAATCGAACGGACGGTGCTATGGGCTATGGCGCTCCATCCCGACGACCGGCCTGCAACGGTCGGGGATTTCCGCAACTCCCTGTTCGGGGGCAAGCCGCCCCCCACACCCACCGCGCCCGCTGCGCGGTATATCCGATCACTGACCAAGCCGCTTCTCCCGCTCTCGCCGCCGGACCGTGTACTGGCCGTGATCGGGATTACACTCTTTATCATCGCGGTGCTACTCAGCATTCTCTCGTGAATCCACGAGGAGGACGAAGCCCGTCCTGGACCGCGACGGGCCAGGGACAAATCTGAAGCGCACGAAGAAATAATGGGGGAAATTTTTTACTTCAAATAATCTTCGTGTCCTTCAGCTCTTCTTCGTGTTCCCCGGCCTACCCCGACCGGGGCAGCCCTCGTGGAAGAATTTGAATAATCTATTGAAATAACCGCCTCAAACCCGTCTCAATTTCTGTTTTCCACCTGATCGAAACCCAGGCCAGCACGGCTCCAAGGATCGTACCGGCAGCCCCTATCCATACGCTCAACCAGCGTCCGCCCCACACCGCCGTGCCGCTCGCGCCGAAAAATCCAATGACGACCAGGTCATAGCCGGCCAGACCGCCGACGAGGCTTCCCAACAGGATTCGCCAGCGGCTCGCGCCCAATCCGAACCGGCTGATGAGATACAAGATTGCGGGGAAGGAAGTTCCCAGGATCAGAATCATCACAAAAAGGGTATCCCATCCTCCGCGCGCTTTGTTACCGTTCCCGGAAAGCGTACCGGTATTCGTAGCGGTTGGCGTGATCTCGGGAGTGGAGGTCGTTTCCGGGATTTCGGTCGGGGCAAGTTTGGTGACAAAACCGGGTTCCTCGCCGACCGCCAACCGGATGATGGTCGAGTTCTTCGCCGGTTCGCTGATGGCGGATACCTGCACCACCCCCTGCCGGTTGAGCACATAATCCGCCTGCGCCATCCCGTTGACGGTGACGGCGTCCAGCAACAGGGGCGGAATGTCTTCACCGGGGAAATCGATCTGGAAACGGAGGCTGGTTCCGTCCGGAACGATATGCAGGTTGTGATCCAGGATCGGTCCGGCGGTGAAGGTGATGTGGTCCCCGAGTGTGAATCCTATCGGCGTCGGGGAAACGGTCTGGGTTTGCTGCGTCACGGAACCGTTCGGCGTGGTGGTGGAGGAGGACGCGCCGTACAGCCCAACGGAAATCTGGATCACCTGGTTTGGGTCGGGAGAAAGAGCGGTCAGGAGATCGTAGTCTACTCCTTCAATGTTGACCGGAGATGCACTGGCGGGCGTAATATCGCCAAGCAGGATTCGCGTACCGACCTCGATGCAACTCGGATGTTTGGAGTACAACGCGTAATAGGCGGTGACCTTGCTGATCTCGGTCGAATCCAGATAATATGGCGCGCCCAGGGCGAACACAAAAATATCTTTGTTCCGGATCAATGCGGCGCGCTCCGCCAGCAGGGTCTGAAAGGCATTGGATTCCGGAGCGTTGGGAGACGGCATCTGGATCAAAGCCACGATCACCGTCGAATTGGCCAGGGCGATCTCCAAATCCGGCAGGTTCACCCCCTGCAGATAGCCGTATAGATCCTTGAACGAATAGGATTGAATTCGTGTTGGAGCGATCAATCCGGATGCTCCGGGACCGTAGAGCCTGAGAATCGTATCCGCGAACGCCGTCGCCGCGATATCCTGTTCGGCCGCGCACGAGGGACAGGGTGTGACCGTGCGCGAGTCGGTCAATACGACGATCCGGTCCGCCGAAGTGGGAGGTTCAATCGCCGTTCCGCCCGTCGATTGCGGATCGGGGCTGATTTGGGTGGCACCCGCTTTGCAAATTTCTGCCGATGTCCCGCTATCCGATTTTAATCTCGCAAGGCCGGTATCCGTCTTGAGGACCGATGAAATCGAGAAATCCGGGTAGAGCCGCTTTTTCAAGGCGAGGATCCGGAGCACCGCCTGGTCGACTTTCCCGGCGAATTCCGGATTGGTGTCATATTGCCCCTGAAAATAATTGATGGTTTCGATCGTGGCTTGCAGTTCCGTCTGGCCTTCGACGCTGGCGAAATTGGAAATCTGCAGGATATCGTTTCCCGCCTGAAACGCGTTCAGCGCAACACCCTTATTGGAATAGGTCTGGCCGGTGGCCTCATAAAACTTGCGCATCGATTGCGCCCCCAGGGAACTGCTCACCGTGATCCCGCCGCCGTTCCGCCAGGAGGTGAATTCCGGCAGAGCCATCACCAAGCTCAGGGCCTGCGGGTCCAGGCTGACCGGACGCGTGCTGGTCCGGATATCCCCCTGTAATCCCTGGTAGCGGATGTGCGAGACCATAAAACCGTCGGCGATCCCCGGAATGCCGGGAGCCGACGTGGCAACCCTGGCGAACGGAGCCAGGTCGATCAGTTGCAGATCCTGCAGGGCCTTGCGGATGGTGGCGACTTCCTCTTCAGGGCTGCGATTGGATGCGCCGATGCCGGGGAAATGGGTGGCAATGACCGCTACCTTGCGGGCACTACCCTCTTGTATCCCGAGGATATAGGACTGACCCATTTTCCCGACCCAGAAGGGATCTCCACCGAACGTGTGCGCCCCCAGGTCGCCGGTTGTGCCCGGATTGGGGGATTCCAGCACGTCCAGCGACGGGCCGAGATACATGTTGATCCCCAGCAGCGCAAGTTCCCGGCCGAGGATATCTCCGGTCGCCTGGGCGAGAGACGGCTGCCAGGTCGCTCCGATGCTCATTTCCGACGTGAGGTCCGATAACTCCGTCGCCAACTGCGCGGTCGGATATCCGTCTTCGCCCCCGGGTAGCGCCAGGAAAAGCGGGACATATTCCGTCCCATTCGTGGCCCCCTCCGCAAGAGCGCTGTCGGCTTCGATTTGCTGCAAACCGTTGCTCAGGGCCAGGACCGCGGCGGCCTCGCCCTCCCCGCTCCGCCAATTGCCGTTTTCCCGCTTCAGAAGAATTCCACCAATGTGGCTGCCGGATATTAATTGATAAATATCCGATGTCGGCGTGGTATCCTTCCCCTGGAAAGTGACCATGAACAACTGGCCGATTTTTTCTTCCACGGTCAGGCGGTTGAAAATTGCCAGGACGTCTTCCGAAACGCCGGCCTGATCCGGACGGCCGAACGCCAGCGACGGAAGTCCGATCACGAAGAAAAGCGCGCTCAGAAGAATGTGATTCCGCTTCATGCCGCCAAGTATACCCTAGAGAATTGGGCGCCCAAAGCGAACCGGCCGCAAAAAAAATCCCGCGCCATGCTCCCCTTTCTTGTCAACCCCGGGGGAATATGCTATGATTTTTAGCGTCGAGCGGCGGCGTTCCCGCCATCACGTTCTTCCATTCCATCGGGACATCCGATTGCCGTTCGGCGAACCCAATCTCCAGGAAAAGGAATGCACCGGGTGGACCAAGCGGGATTGTCCCACCCTATACTTGTCGGTTGGAGAAGGAATGACGCATGAGCGATCAGCCTGTTTTTCTCACCAAGGACGGATATAAAAAATTAGAGGAAGAGCTTGAACTCCTCCGCACCAAACGCCGCGCGGAAGTCGCCGAGCGCCTGCACGACGCGATGGAAGGCGGAGAGTTGATCGAAAACGCCGAGTATGAAAGCGCCAAAAACGAACAGGCGTTTGTCGAAGGACGCATCCTCACCCTGGAAACAATGCTCTCCAACGCCATCATGATCGAGGAAGGCGGGCCGCAGGATGTCGTCCGGGTCGGGAGCAAAGTGGCCATTCAGGAAGGCAACAATTCTCCCGAAAATTACGTCATCGTCGGGGCGGCCGAAGCAAACCCCAAGGAAGGCCGCATCTCCAACCAATCTCCGTTGGGGCAGGCGCTGCTCGGCCGCAAATCGGGAGACGAAGTCCGGGTGACGGCTCCGGCCGGCATTCTCACCTTCCGGGTGCTGTCGGTTAAATAACCCCATCCCTCGGCCAACACGGGCGCGGAGAGTTCTCCGCGCCCGGATCCTCCATCCATGCCATGCGTGAATTAAGCGAACTCGAAAAGAACCGCCAACAGAAGGTTCAATTCCTGCGCGATGCGGGAATGGATCCGTACCCGGCGCACGCCGAGCGGACTCATACGAGCGTCCAGGCGCGGCAGGCCTTCGAACAGGCCGCGGAAGGCGCGGCGGTCAGCGCGACGCTCGCCGGCCGCCTGCGATCCATCCGGGCCATGGGCAAGGCGGTTTTCGCCCATATCGAAGACGGCGACGGACAGATCCAGCTGCTTCTCAAAGCGGATATCCTCGGCAAGGAATTCCTGGATCAGTTCCGCAGCCTATTTGATCTGGGGGATATCCTGCAGGCCCGCGGGACTCTGTTCCGCACCCGGACCGGGGAAATCACGCTGCAGGTGGAGCATATCGCCATGCTCTCCAAGGCGGTCACGCCGCTACCCGCCTCCAAGGAGACGGTCGAAGGCGGTGAGCGGGTTGTCCACTCCGCCTTCGACAATCCGGAGGCGCGCTACCGCCAGCGCTACGCCGATCTGGCCGTGAACGCCGACATCCGCGAGATATTCCGGGTCCGCGCGCGGATGATCTCCGCGTTGCGGCGCTTCCTCGATTCGCGCGGTTTCCTCGAGGTAGAGACACCGGTGCTCCAGGCGGTGTACGGCGGCGCGGCGGCCAAGCCGTTTGTGACCCATCACCATCAACTGCACCAGGATCTCTACCTGCGGATCTCGTTCGAGCTTTACCTAAAACGGCTGCTGGTCGGGGGTTTTGAACGGGTATATGAAATCGGCAGGGATTTCCGCAACGAAGGCGTCTCGTTCAAGCACAACCCCGAATTCACGCAGCTCGAATTCTACATGGCCTACGCCGATTACCGTCAGATCATGGCCCTGACCGAGGAGATGATTTCCACCGTCGCCGCGGAGGTCACCGGGAGCACGAAGATCAGCTTCCGCGGGCACACCCTCGACCTGACCCCGCCCTGGACGCGCATCTCGCTGCGGGATGCGATCCTCGAGATCGGCGGCATCGACATCGACTCGCACCCGACGTCTGAATCCCTGGCGGGCGCGATGCACGCCAAGGGGCTTTCCCCCAAGGCGGAAACCCACCGCGGGAAGTTGATCGAAAGCCTGCTCTCGCATTTTGTCGAACCCGGCATCGTGCAGCCGACGTTTTTGTTCGATTACCCGCGCGATATTTCCCCGCTCGCGAAAAGCAAGCCCGGCCTGCCGCAGACGGTGGAACGCTTCGAAGGCTTCGTCGCCGGGATGGAATTGTGCAACGCCTTTTCGGAATTGAACGATCCGTTGGATCAGGAGCAGCGTTTTCTGGAAATGGGCCGGGCTTATTCCGAGGAAGAAGAAGACCGGCATCCCATGGATGAGGATTATCTGAATGCCATGCGCTACGGGATGCCGCCCAACGGCGGATTTGGGATGGGGATCGACCGCCTGGCGATGCTCCTGACCAACCAACCCACCATCCGCGAGGTCATTCTCTACCCGCACCTGCGCCAGCGCGAGGACGAAAAGTGACCCCGCGGCGCCGTTCCCCGACCCGCGACCACGATTTGCGGACGCACCTCGGCGTCATTCTCATGGCCTTACAAATGATCTCCCGCCCTCCGACACCCCCCCTGACCCCGGACCAGCATGAATTGCTAGAAATTATCAAGCGCGCCGCCAAAGCGATGGAGGCGCTTTTGGACAAGCCGGAATCCGGCACCTCGCGAAAAAGCTGAGTTCGGTGGATTTCCCATCCGTTTCGGATTACCCTCGACAAGACAAGAGTTTGTGATTATTATTACAATCTAACGCGATGTGAAAAATACGCGCCATCCGGGATCTAGGGCACTGGTCCTGCTCCCGGCCATCCTTCCGGCAATCCGCCGGTCCCCTCCCGGAGGTTACAGATGTCCAACAAAACCAGCCCTTCCCCCTGGACCATAATGATCACCGATGGATTGCAGGATACCGCCATCGCCATTATGGAAAAAGCCGCCACGGTCCAGAACAAGCCCGATATAACGGCCGACGATCTGATCAAGGCGGTCCCGACCGTCGACGCGCTGATCGTGCGCGGACGGACGAAAGTCACCGCCGACGTATTTGCCGCAGCGTCCAAATTGAAGGTGGTCGGACGCGCGGGCGTTGGAGTCGACAACATCGACCTCAAAGCGGCCAAGGCGAAGAACGTGATCGTGGTCAACGCGCCGCAATCGACGAGCGTCGCCGTCGCGGAACACGCCTTTGCCCTGTTGCTTTCGCTTGCGCGAATGGTCCCCCTGGCCGATGGCGGCCTGCGCCGCGGCGAGTGGCTGAAGAAAAAGTTGGAGGGTTTCGAATTGAACGGGAAGACCCTCGGCGTGATCGGCATGGGCCGGATCGGAACTCTGGTGGTCGCCCGGGCCACCGGTTTCGGGATGTCCTGTCTCGGGTACGATCCGCTGATCCCCGCCGACGAGATCGCCAAGCGCGGCGCCAAACCGGCGGACTTGGATTCCCTCCTGGCCCAGGCCG
>JBAVFZ010000139.1:0-1619 GCA_049684495.1 Anaerolineales bacterium
GGGTGGCACCGCGGGAATTTCCTCCCGTCCCTGAGCCGGACGGGTTTTTCTTTTAAACCCCCCTCATCCGGCCTTCGGCCACCTTCTCCCAGCTCCTGCCCTCGTGGAGTGCGAAGGTTCGGTTTGCTCTTGGAACCTTCGCGGTCACGAAACGAGGGTATGCTGGGAGAAGGACGGGATGAGGGCGAGAAATAAGAGGATTGCAGGAAGGCGTAGTGTCTTTTTTTGTAAGGAGGAGTGATGCTCGAACAGTTGGAAACGATTCATAAGGAATCTCTGGCGGCGCTCGATGGCGTGCAGGATTCGGCGGCGCTTTCCGCCTGGAAAACCACCCACCTCGGCCGCAGCGCGCCGCTCGCGATCTTCCTCGGCGAACTGGGCAAGCTTCCGGCCGAGCAGCGCCCGCAGGCCGGCAAGCGCGGCAACGAAATCAAGCGCGCGCTGGAAGCCGCCTTTTCCGCACGCGAAGAAACGCTGAAGGCCGCGGAACTGGAACACTCCCTGCAAAGCGCAAAACTCGACGTCACCCTGCCCGGCCGGCCCGCCCGCCGCGGGCGGTTGCACCCCTCCACGCTGGTTCTGCGGCGGATCTACGGCGTTTGGGCCGATATGGGATTTCAGATCTACCGCAGCCGGAACGTGGAGCTGGACGATTACAACTTCACCCTGCTCAACATCCCGCCCCACCACCCGGCGCGCGACATGTGGGATACCTTCTACGCGGCCGACCCCGGCGTGCTGCTGCGCACCCACACCAGCCCGGGGCAGATCCACGCGATGCGCGAGTACGCGCCCGGACCGGTGCGGGTGATCCTGCCCGGGATGTGCTTCCGCTACGAGCAGATCACCGCCCGCTCGGAAATCCAGTTCCACCAGGTGGAAGGTCTGGCCGTCGGCCCGGGCATCACCTTTGCCAACCTCAAGGCGACTCTCGCGGATTTCGCCCGCCGGATGTGGGGCGATAACGTGCGCACTCAGTTCCGCGCCGACCACTTCCCGTTCACCGAACCCAGCATGGAAATGGATATCGAATGCTTCGTGTGCGGCGGGAAGGGCTGCCCGGTATGCAAATACAGCGGCTGGCTGGAGATCCTCGGTGCGGGGATGGTCCATCCCACCGTCCTGCGCAACGGCGGGTACGATCCGAAGGTAGTCTCCGGTTTCGCGTTCGGCATGGGGCCGGAACGGATCGCCATGCTGCGCCACGGGATCGAGGATATCCGTAACTTCTGGGCGAACGATCTGCGGTTCCTCGAGCAGTTCTAGGAACAACGACGATAGACGATAGACCATGGACGATGGCTGATAATCCTTAAGGCATGGTTTATCGTCTGCATACGAGAGTCCGTTCACAAAGAATTTCCGGCCATGGTCCATGGTCCATCGTCCATGGTCTCTTCATTGACACCAAAATAGTGAAAAGGGAGTCCCGTCATGAGAGTACCTCTATCCTGGCTTAAAGAGTACATCGACTTCGACCTCCCGCCCGAAGAGCTCGCCAAACGGCTGACCTTCGCCGGGCTGGAAGTGGAAGCGATCGAATACATCGGCCTGGCTCCGCAGAACGGGCACATCGACGGGCTGCCGCACACCGACGTCTCGGGCCCCAAGGCCAAAGG
>JBAVFZ010000140.1:0-21831 GCA_049684495.1 Anaerolineales bacterium
CAGGCGCTTTATCGCTCCGCCCCGGGTGCGGACGCGCTCCGCCGCCGGTTCTCCGTCGTACATCTTCAGCAGCGGCTTGATCTGCAGCAGGGTGCCGAGGGTCGCGAGCGCGAAATTCATCCGCCCGCTGCGGCGCATGAACTCCAGCGTATCCAACGCGGCGAAGACGTGCGTCCGGGCGATTTGTTTCTCCAGCATCGCCAGGATCTCCGCCATCGTCCGCCCGGCCGCGGCCGCCTCGGCCGCGGCCAGGACCTGGAAACCCATCCCCAGGCTGAGCTGGCGCGAGTCAAAAACCGTCACCGGGATCGCGGCGGTGATTTTAGCCGCTTCCCGGGCAATATCGACCATCGCGCTTAGCTTCACCGAAATGTGGATCGACAGGACTTCCGATGCGCCCTCGTCGGCCATCTGTTCGTACACCCGGCGAAAAACCTCCGGGCTGGGGACGGCCGTCATCGGGGCAGGATGATAGGAAGGCAGCCGTTCGTAGAATTCCCGGCGGGAGAGATCCACCCCGTCCTGATACTCCTGGCCGCCGGCGTGAATATAGAGCGGGACGACGCCGATACCGTGTTTGAGGAGGATCTCCTGCGGCAGGTCGCAGGTGCTGTCGGTGACAATTCGAATCGCCATAGGCCAATCTCCAAAAAGGTGAATGCTGATTAATTATAGATTGTAGATTTATGGAGACGGAAGTCAATCCAGTGTATAAGGTTGCGACCGGCCGGCTTCCGGAAATCGGAGGCTGATATCCATAATGAAGGGCTTGGGGTTCGGAGTGGAGAAATGAAGATATTGCGATAGGCCATTCTGGATGCCCGCTACGAGAACGCGGGCATGACGATCTATCAAATGGTGGTCATTCCCGCGTGTTCCTAGCGGGAATCCAGGAAGATCGTGAGAACGGCCCGTGGGCCTGGGCGCGGAGGTAAGATCAACCCACCAGCGCCCCGCTGAGGAGGAACGCGATCAACGCGTTGAGAAGGATCGAGGCCTAATACGCCGCACCAATCCCCGGCTTGAGGTTTTTCTCCTTATCCTCAACGACGATGAAATCCAGCCAGTTGCGGGTGAACTTGCGAGTGTTGATCCGGTACACCAGGTGGACGATCAGCATCAGCAGAACGAATACGGCCGCGAAAACCGCCGCCACCCGAAAAGAAGCACAAAGCCGGCGAGGACGATGAGCAGTATAAATAATTTTGCTGTCTTAAACCAAGCCGGCTGAAGTTTATGGGCTTTAACAAATTTGGCGTCGTACGCAATTTCATTTACTAGGTTCTTCATAATCAACTCCCTGCTCCCTCCCCCTCCTCTGTCCTCCCCCATTGCCGCTGGGAACGACAAATGAGTTTTTCCTACGCCGCCCCTATCCCAGCGGTAATGGGGGAGGGTTGGGAGGGGGTCACCCGGCCTCGAATTTCCACTTTTCCAAGCCCATCTGGAATTCTGTGGCCGCAAAGCCCAACGACTGATACAACCGTCCGGCATCGGAATCCGTCTCGGCTACGATCACGAGCGTCTCCAAGCCGTGCCGTTCCATTGCATAGGTTGACGCCTGGTAAACCACGGTCCCCGCCGCTCCCCGCCGGCGGAAATCCGGATGAGTCTGGACCGATTAATACCGGCCGACGCCGCCGTCATGGAAGATGCCCAGGTCCGCCACCAGCCGGCCTTCCAGAAAACCGCCGTACCAATCGCCCAATCCGCGCGCGACCATTTTCCGGTAGCGGTCCATCGCCCGCTGCCGGAAGAGCCGACAGTCTTGTTCCGTGAATTCGGGCTCGCGAGTCGCGACCTGGTTATCCACGCTTTGGGCCCAGTCGTCATCGGATGACAGCGGCCGGACGACCAGATCGGCCGCCGGATGCGCGGGCGGATTGAGTTTCCGGGCGGTCAGGACGGTGGACTTTGCCGGGCGGAAGCCGTTTTCCAGGAACGGCGCGGAGATTCCCTGTTCGCCCCGGACCGTATCCCAGCCGAAGGTCATGTGGCGGGTCGGCGGGGGAACCCCGATTTCCCTGGCGAACAATTCCGTCCAGCGCGGATAATCACCCTCGGCTGGCGGTTTCTCGAACAAAAGAAAATTGCCCCAGTAGAATGTCGGATTGGAAGGCGTTCGGACCACCGTATAAGAGCCCCGGTCGAGGATTTCTCCGTCGAAGCCTGGAAAAATAAGGTCCGTGCGATATCCGAGGGATTTCACATCCATTCAAGCACTATCCTTATTGTGTGGTGAAAGCCCCGCCCGGAAGCTCATCCCGCCGCCGAAGTACTTTTCAGAAAATACTTCGTGTCCTTCAGATTTCTCTTCGTGTGCTTCGTGGATTCTTCGAATCGTCTGATACTGCATGGGATGCGGAATAATTCAGGTATACCGCCGCCCGCTCCCGCACCGCCTCGACTTCCGCCCGCGACCAGCAGGAGCCCAGGCTGAAGGTTTTTCCATCTCCAAGAACCGCCTTGAGCGAGTAGCTCGGCGCGCCGTCGCTCCACTCATGGGTTTCGACGGCGAGTTCCCTCACCGACGAGAGCGGATGCTCCTGCACGCGCCGGCGCAGGATCGGAGCCTGGAAAGCAAAATAAAAGATACCCATCCGCCGGTCGAATACCATCTCGGTGTTCATCCCGGCAACCGCCGCCCAGACGAGGAACGCGCTGACGAAAACCGCCCCGGCGGAAATGGCCGCCGCGAACAGAAAAAAGAAGTTCCAATAGTCGGTCCACCGGACGCGGAACAGCAATTCATACGGCGCCAGGAGCGATAATAAGGAGAGCAGCAGGAATAGAATCCTGTTCCCCGCAGGCAACGGGGCGTAGACACTCAACCGATCGGGGGTTTGGACGACGCGCAATTCCATCCAGAGACCGGCCTCCCTAAATATTTTCCTGCGTCAAAGACCCGGCGGGAAACCGAACAAGGTAAAGGTACCGGGCATGCAGCCCTTCGGCGATGGCCTGGCTTACGCCCAGCGCATCGCCCATGCGGTTCTCATAGATGAACATCAGCCCTTCGGCTTCGAATTGCGGTTTCAGATCCTCCAAGATTTGCTTTCGCCGCTGCGCCAGCTGGTAATCCTGTTTCGTCAGCTCCCATGTCCGGAATGCCAAACCGTTGGCCCGCAGCGCGTCCGCCAGCGGGGTCTGATCGGGCGGTAATTTCTCAGCCGGGAATTTTTCCAGCGGAATCCACGGCTCGCGGCCGAAGGAATACAGGAACGCCATCCCGCCGCCGGGGCGCAGGGCCGTTTTCAAAGCGCGGATCGTCGCCGCATAATCCCCGCTGAAATAAATCGAATCGATGGAAAGCACGGCATCAAACGCGGAAGCCGGCAATTCCAGCCGGTTGATATCGCCGGCGACGAAAGACAACCGGTCCGCCTTCGCCTGCGTGCGTTTGCGCGCCGTGCCGACGGCCTCATCGATGAAATCCAATCCGGTGATGCGCGCGCCGGACGAATCCGAGAGATATTCCGCAATCATTCCGTTGCCGCAGCCCAAATCCAGGGCATGGTGAGCCGGATCAAGCCGGGTCACTTTAAGGAGCAAATCCAGCTGCTCCATATCGGCGAATCCATGCTGGCCCAGATCCCGGCCGAAAACGCGTTCACAAAAGGCGTGATGCGCCGGGCTGTGCTCGATCGATGAGTAGAATTTTGTATAGAAATCTTTCATGGGGATCATCTCCGACAGCCGGGATGCCCGCCATCCGAGAAATAAAAATCGAGCAACCCCTCAGCCCGGAAGAACCGCTACGCGGATTACGCGGAATCTGCGGATTTCGCGAAACACCTCTTTGAGAAAACCCTGAGGTATTTTAAACCATCCGCGTAATCCGTTCTTTTCCGTGAAATCCGCGTACATTTATTACAATCACCTGCGCATTCATGAGCATTTACCAAATCGGTATCAATCCCTTTTTTTAACAGGGCGGAATACAAACCGGCAGCGCAGATCCCCGCGCACGGCGCTTTCCAGCACTTCGCCCCGGAAGGTCCGGCCGATTCCCGCCAGGTAATGACTGGCGTGCCCAAGGCTGCAGTGACAGACGTCCGGCGAAACCGGCCGGCCGTCGAGGAGCGCCTGCCGCACCAGCGGACAGTGGCAGGCATAATACCGTTTCAACCGGGGGTCGGTCTCCTGCAGGTAGCGGACGGCATTGTAGGGAATCTTGGTGATGTAGATGCTGTCCCCTTCCCGCCGCCCGCCTTCCATCTCCGGATCGCTCTTGACGAACTCCAGGACTTCGTCGCTGATCTTCACGGTATACCAAAGTTTGTCTTCGTCCCGCAACCGGGTCAGCATCTCATCCCGCTCCCGGCGTTTGATGGACAGGAATTCGTCGATGTCTCCGGAGCGCAGGAATTTTTCCCGGTCCTGGGCGTCAATCCTGCGCCAATCCTCTGCGGGAATCCCGTGCTGGACCGTAAACCAGGCGCGGCGCGCCTGACCCGCCGTGAGGCTGCCCGCCATGCGCTCGGTTATCATCCGGGTATACGCGCCCCGTTCTTTTTCATCGGCTCCGGGAGGCGGCAGCGGGTCGGTGAATATTTTTTCCCGTATGTCTTGGCCGTGGCTTCGTTCGATCTCCGCTGCCAGCACCGCAAGCGCGTTGTGGCAATCCATCAGCTCGATCCATGCCACATGCAATTTGCGGAGGCCCGCCCAAGCCGCGTAATCGCCAAGCGCCGAGAAGTTCTCGAGCGTATTGCGGTTCTCCAGGATCAACTTCCTGGCGAATTTTTCCGCTTCCCCCTTCCCCGCAGCGTCCACTTCCTGCCTGGCCTCGGATCCGAGGAAGCGTTCGAATTCGCGGATCAGCGCCAACCGCTGCGCGACATCCGCCTCCGGGATGCCCAAGCCGAGCAGATGCCGATCATATTCTTCGAGGCTCATGTCGCAATTCCTTCCGAACGAGGGCGCCATTCCCAGCGGGTGCGTTTCCCCTTCCGCCACCGCCTCCCCGTCATCTCTTCGATCCGGATCTCGACCGCCAGGCATTTCGCGGCGTCTTCGAGGGTGATGCTTTTGGCATCGGGTTGAAGGCGGCGGTTGAACGCATCCAGCGCCTCGCGGCGTTCCTCCACATCCTCAAGAATCCGCGCCGTTCCGCGGCAAATGACGCTGTCGTGGTCCGCGCGGCAGGAGGCACCCTGCGGGTGGCGAATCATCGCGCCGGATTGGCGCCCCACCGTTAAACAGACCCGCGGATTCGCCCTCAGGAAATCCAATTTCTTTCCGGAGCGGGCGCAGTGGAATAATACCCTGCCGTCGACAAACGCGTACGTCAGCGGGACGACGTACGGCTCGCCGCTGCGGCAAAGCCCGAGGAAGCCGATCGTCTCCTCGCGCAGGATTTTCTCCATGGCATTTCGGGGATCGACGGGATCGGCGGACGTCATCTCTCCTCCTGAAGGCTGCTTCCCCGGTGGTTTTTTCCCGCCGGACCGAAAGAGCGTGGTCTTTCCGTTTATCCAGCCGCCATTGGTTCACGGCACCCGGGTTTGTTTGCCGGTTAAATTATAATTTTCACGATTAATACGACAAGGGTGAGATCGCCGGCATGAATAGCGAGTTATGGTGGATAATTTTCGCCGAAATCCGCGCCGTGCGCAAAACGAAACCGCCGAAAAATGGAAGGGAAGAGCCGGTTAATGATCCGCTCTCTCCCCCCGCTTTCCGGCGGTGGTTTCGTTTCCTCCGCGCTCGGGAGCATGCTTTTTCCCTGCTCCGGCGATGTTCCTTGCGCGCCGATCGGGGCTTAGATCCCCGGTATGATCAGCTCCCGCATCATATTATTCGGCGTCGTGAATGTCTTGGCGTCGAAACCTCCGGTGAAGACCGCCACCACATCCAGCCCCGGGATGATGTAAATGTACTGCCCGCCGGCGCCGTGCGCGGAGTATCCCTCGAAGCTGTTCATCCACCAGAGGTACCCGTATCCGACGTCCTCGGCGCTGTTGCGCTTGCCCTTGGTATCCGCGTATTTTTCGGTGGAGAGCATCACCCACTCGCGCGGGATGAGCTGCTTTCCGTCCCAATCGCCGTCGTTGACGAACAAGGACCCGAACTTGGCCATATCGATCGGGCGGAGTTCCATCCCCGTGTTCCCGAAGGGAACAGCCTGGGAGTCCGCCGGCCATGTGAAATCCTTGATTCCCATCGGGTCGAAAAGCGATTCGCGCAAATAGAACTCGGCCGGCTTTCCGGCCGCCTTCTGCACGATGGCGGAAAGCATATGCGCGGCCAGCGGGTCGTATTGGAAAACCGTTCCAGGGGCTGCGGCAAACGGCTGGTTGAAGAACTCATCCGCCCAATTCCGGCCCGCGTCGGCCGGATCCGGAGTGACAGCCTGCTTGTGCCCGACGGTCATCGTCAGGAGATGGCCGATGGTGAGCTGGGCGAGCTTGTCGCCCGACGGCGCCTGCCGCTCCGGGAAGAAATCCATCACCTTCTGATCCACGCTCTGGAGGAAACCATCCCGGATGGCGGCCCCGGCGAGGGCCGAAACCACGCTCATCGTGCAATCCGCGATCGGGTGCCGGGTTTCGCGGGCGAAGCCGGAAAAATATTGCTCCGAGACCAGGAACCCGTGGCGGATCAGGAGGAAGCTGTGCACCGGCAGGCTTTCGCGGCCGATCTTCTCGCGCATATCCTCGATCGCCCCCGGATCGATCCCCTGCAGCGCCGGCGACGTGGACGGCCACTCGCCGTTCGGAAAATCGACCGGCGTCGTGCGCGGGAGGCGGGTTGGACGGACGGTCGGCGCGACGGCCAGCAGCGGCGGGGCGGGTGTGCAGGCCGCGGCAAGCGAAAGGCCCGCCAGGCCGAGGAATTCGCGCCGGGTCATCCGGCGGATAAGGTGATGCGAATTTCGTTTTCCCATAATTGGTGTTTTCTCCTGTATGTGTGAGGGTCTCGGATATGCCGGCTTTAATAATAGGCCGGGGAGGATTGCATCATACCATTACTTTCCCGGGCGGGATGGCAGCTTACAAGCATAACGCAACCCGGGGCGCCGCCAATTCATGAATCGGCTGTTTTTATAATCGCCTATCGTCGAAAGTCTTTGTAAGCAGATTGCGCGGTTTGACTTTTTTATCCCGCTTTCGCGGGATGAAGCATACCCCGCAGCTTGCCGCAAATGAACTTGGGTGTTGTGCTTCTTGATATCGCGCAGCGTGCTGCGCGGTTATTCCATCATTCCGTTTATTCCGTTTTCATCCGCGATATCCGCGTACAGTTTTTTCGGATCCGCCGCTTGGGATGAATTAATCCACGATGAACAGCTTAACGCCGGTTTCCGTATGCGACCGGTGCGGGATGTCGTCATCTGCCACCTGATACGTCATACCGGGGGTTAATACCTGCTTCCGGCCGTCCTTCCCTTCGGTGTGGAGTTCCCCTTCCAGGCACAGGACGATGTGCCCTTTGCTGCACCAGTGATCCGCGCGGTAGCCGGGCGAGTACGCGACCATCCGGACGCGGACCTCGCCGAAGGTGCGGGTTCTCCAGCGCGCGGTTCCCGTATCACCCTTGTGCACTTCCTCCGGAACCTGGTCCCAACGCGTGACCTCGAAGGGGAAATTTAACATCTGCATGGCGATTCTCCCAACCGGATGCGGGAAATCTCCGCATCGGTGCCTCACAGGGCGGGTGGATGATCCGCCCCTATCACCGGGTGGGCCGGTGTCCCGCCCATACTATAGGGTGGACGGCCGTCCGCCCCTACAAGATCATTCCTTCTTGGGAAGTTTGTTCACCAAGGATAAATCATCCGGAGCAACATACACGATCGTATTCCCGGAATTCTTTTCCAGCACCTGGAACAGTCGCAGGTGGCGCAGGTTCGGATTCTCCTCCAGCAGCCGCGCCGCATTCGCCAGATTGCGCAGCGCGGCGGTTTCGCCGCGCGCCCGTTCCAATGCGGCCTGGCCTTCCTTGCGCGCATTGACAACCTGGGCGAAGATATTCTTCAACTCGCCGGGGAACATCACATCCTTGATATCGGCGGCGGCAAGTTCGATGCCCATCGCGAGCGCCGCCGGGCGGTAATCCTCCAGGAGCCGCTTTCCGATCTCCATCCGCTTGGCCAGCAGTTCCTCGACCTCCAGCGACCCGACGATGTTCCGCACCGCGATCTGAGCCGCCAGATACAAGGCATCCCGATAATGGACCATCCGGTTCACTGCCAGGGCGGGATCCTCGACCCGGAATTGCAGAGCGAGGCTCGTCTTCAGGCTGACGTTGTCGGCGGTGAGCACCTCCTGGCCGGGGATGGTGACGATCTCCTCCCGGACGTCGATCCTGGTCACAGCCTCCCACAGGCGAAAATGCCAATGGCGCCCGGGCGGGAGGATCTTGCGGAATTTTCCGTCACGGTACAGTAGTCCGCGCTGGTATTCGAATATCGTTGTGGATTGAAATAGAACGGCCAGGATGAAGGCAATGACCAGTGAGGAAACGCAAAGGACGGGGTCCATGGGGGGTCCTTTCTTTGGGCGTTCCATCCCGAAGAGCCGCAGGCGCGCAGCGGAGGTTTTAACCTGCAAGGCTGTATTGCCTGCCGCCCGAAGGCCCGGCTCTCCGGGATGGAAGTTAGGGAGTTGAACCCTTTCACCGAGGGATGATAGTGCCATGCGCAGGACGGTCCGGTGGATTGCCGGACCGCTGCTGCAATCATCGGCGGAATGGTAACACAAAAAAATCGGCGAAGCTCTCGTTGCACAGGTGCGCGCGCAGGTGGAGGAGGGCAAGCTGAAATTTCAGCCGGCGTGGCAGGAGAATGCCGATGCCGGGCCTGCAAATAACATGGTCTCGCCCGCCCTGGCGGGGTGGGCCGCGGATACGCCCGCGAAAACCGCGGGCTACCCCGGAAAAATACCGCAGCCTACTCGACCGGCTTCATCGCAAGCTAGTCGAGTAGGCTGCCGTTTTTCGGCAACCGTATCGAGACTTATTAATTATTGCCCGTCAGTTTTCCCTCATCAGAATGATGAATTTTCGCCCGTCAATCGGTCGAGTGAATTCCGCCGCTTCGATAAATCCCGCCTTTTCCCAGGCTCTCCGCGCCCGGATATTAAAGGAAGCGATCGTCACGCGGAACCGCGCGGGCCGGTACATCCGTCCGGCGAATTCGCGCACCTCGCCGATGACCGCCGGCCCCAATCCCTGCCCCGTCCGGTCCGGGCGAAGACCGAGCCCGATGTCCAGCGCATCCCCGTCGTACTCTCCGCCCGGCACCTGCGCGTCTTTCCCGAAACTGCAAAAGCCGATTACCTCCCCGTCCGCGGCGCGGATCCCGAAGAATCCATTGGCCGGATCGAGCATATACCGCAGGTCCTTTTCAATTTCTTCCGGACGGTGGTCGTAGATGTCGTAGGGCGGATCATATTTCCACCCCGCGATCTCGAGGGCATCCTGCTTGATGAGCGGTTGGATGGAATGCATGCTGGGAATACCGCCCGGCGGACCTAACGGGCTGTTCCCTGGAAGGCGGCGGCGTCGCGGAGGCATCCCACGCTAATCAGCCTCCCGTCGACATCTTCGAATACGGACTCGCGGGTGCCCGTCGTTCCATTCCTCGGGAGGCGTATCCGGTTCGAGCCTCTGGGCCAGGAGGAAGGTTCCCATCGCGCCGTCGGCGATCAGCGTTTGACCGCCCGCTAGGCGCTCGAGCAATCCGTTCCGCCGGATATCGGGTGCGTTCCTCATTTGTTCCCCGTTCCCCGCCCGCGCTACTCGAAAATGATCGTCCGCTGCCCGCACAGGAAAACCCGCTCGTCCAGCACCAATTTCACCGCCCGGGCCAGAACCGATTTTTCCACATCCCGCCCGGCCTGAATCATATCCTCGACGGTGTGGTTGTGGGCCACGGGAAGGACTCCCTGAGCGATGATCGGCCCCTCGTCCAGCGTTTCGGTAACGAAGTGCGCCGTCGCGCCGATGATCTTCACCCCGCGCTCATACGCCTGCCGGTACGGGCTGGCTCCGGCAAACGCCGGAAGGAACGAGTGGTGGATGTTGATCATCCGGCTGGGGAAGCGGTTGATGAAATCGGCGGTCAGCACCCGCATGTATTTGGCCAGGATGACATATTCCGGATCGTACCGCGCAAGCTCCGCGAGGACCGCCGCTTCGTGTTCCGCCCGGTCCTTCCCCTCATGACTGATATGATGAAAAGGGACGCCAAACCGGCGGACAAGATCCCCCAATTCGGCGTGGTTGGAGATCACGGAGAGTATCTCCGCGTTCAGGTCGCCGAAAGCGTGTCGCAGCAGCAGGTCGCCCAGGCAGTGATATTCCTTCGTCGCCAGGACGACAATCCGCCGCTTCTCCCGGCTCGGGAACCGGACCAACGCACCCGGGGGCAGGGCCGCCTGCAGCTCGCTTGTAATCCGGCGCTGTTCGACCGTCTCCTCGACCGCCGTGCGCATGTAGAACCGCCCGCTGTCGTGGTCCACGAACTCGTTGTTCTGGATGATGTTCATGCCGTGCCGGAGCAGCACGTCGGTGACGGCGTGGATAAGCCCCTTCCGGTCCGGACATTCGATCAGGATGATTTGAGGATTACTGGTCATCACCGTCTCCGAATGGAATTGGAAAAACATCCCTTCCGCAGGATCAGCCGGTTTTCCGTTTCTTCCCGGCGCCATACGGCATCCCCATATACCGGTCGCCGCGCCGCAAATCCTCCAGCATGACCGCCAGCCGATTCTGCTTCGTCTCCGGCCGCTTGGCGCGGTTGATCCAGGAGAGATAATCGTTCTGCTGGTAGGCCGGCCGTGCGCGGTAGGCCGCGGTCAGGCCGGCTTTGGTCAGCGCCTGCCGGACGCAGGCCGGCATCTTCTGAATGGCACGCGTCAACCGGGAGAAATCGCGCATGGGATTTCCTCCGGCTATTCGATAAATCAGGGATCATCGCATGCGTTCCACAAAGGCCGCAAGCCATCCGCCCTGTTTTCAAAGCACCGATTGGGATATTGCCGGGGATCGCGAAAATACCCGCGAAACCCATCACGCTTTCTTCCCTGAAAATATTCTACCCCACATTTCTTGCAGAAAGATGCGCATCCCTTGTCTAAAACCGTCGGGGAGCCGGCCGGCCGCATGCCGGTGCGCCGGGGATGGCGTTGTATCCCGGCCGGTCATCGTTCCTCAGCGCGGTAAAAGCCGCTGTCCGGAGGCGGACCTTATCACAATGCGCCGGGAACGCGCCACCGGATCATCGCCACCTTGATGGCGTCATTCACCATCAGGCACGAAATCATCGCATAAACGAAAATCACAAGGAGATGTTCCCAAGGCAAAGGCGCGAGTCCCGGCAAACCAACGAACGTCAGGGCGGTGCCCAGCAACACATCCGCCGCCAGCGCCCCGAGAAGCGCTGTGCTCGGCATCGTCGCCCAGAACCAGCGCCGCTCCCGCACGGATACAATGGAGAACACCGCGAAGTAAATCAACATCAGGAAGCTGAAGGTGCACAGGGCGTTCGCATCGGCCGCCAAGCCAAAACGCGACCAGCCGAAGCCCAAAAGGAGGAGCGCCTCCGCGACCATGGCGGTCCCCAGCACCGCCGATACGCCGATGAACCCTCCGATGTTCCACGTCTCCGGTTTCCCGGACGGGCGAACGCGGTCGGTGGCGAGCGCGATCTTGGCGAAGTCGTTCATGAAGGTCAGCAGAAGCATCGCAAACGCGGAGATGACGAACTTCCCGGTCACGACATACGCAATCGATACGAAGGCGGACTTTAGAATGGTCCGGCTGATCTTGTTGATGACCCAGGTCAGGATGCGCTGGTAGATTGTCCGCCCCTGCTCGACTAGCGCCACGATATTGGTCAATCCGGGTTCGGTCAGGACGATGCTCGCGGCGCCCTTGGCGACGTCGGTCGCGGTGGATACGGCGATGCCCACCTCGGCCTGGCGCAGCGCCGGCGCGTCGTTGACGCCGTCGCCGGTCATGCCGGTCACGTGTCCCGCGGCCTGCAGGTGGCGGACCACGGTGTATTTATCCTCAGGATACACTTCCGCCAGACCGTCCGAATCCGCCAGCAGGTCCGACCCTTCGCCCTGCTCCGGAACACCCGCGGCCTTTAAATCCGCCATGCGCCGGATGTTTTTCAGCCCGACCTCGCGCGCGATTTCACTCGCAACCGCCTGTCCGTCACCGGTGAGCATCTTCACCGGAACGCCAAGATCGCAAAGCGCGGCGATGAGCTTTCCGGCCTCCGGCCGGGGCGGATCGTACAACGTTACCAATCCGATCAGCGCCGGCGGGGCGCCCGCCTCGGGGCCGCGCGCCACCGCAAGCCTTCGATAGCCCTTCCGGGTCGGCTCACTGACCCGCATCCGCAGGACCTCGATTTCGGCCGGCGGAAGGTTGCAGATTTGCGCGACGGTCTGCAAAGCGCCCTTCATCACGCGCAGTCGCTCCCCGTTCTGCTCGACCACGGCTTCCGTGCGCCGCCGTTCGGCATCGAACGGCAGGAACGAAACCGGCCGGACGGGTGGAACGTTCTTGAAAACATCCCGTTCCCGCGCCGCCGCCAAAAACGCCAGATCGATCGGATCCAGGTCGGCTTCCTGCGACGCAAGCGCCCCGGCGGCCAGCACATCAGATTCCGTCGCCCGGCCGAGGGGAATCACATCGTTGATGGCAAGTTGGTTCATCGTGATTGTGCCGGTTTTGTCCACGCACAGAACGTCCATCGTCGCGGCATCCTCCGCCGCGCTCAGGCGCGTGACCAGCACGCCGCGCCTGGCCAGCTCCCGGGAACCGACGGCCATGCTGACGGTGAACATGACGGGCAGGGCGACCGGCACCGCTCCCATCAGCATCACCAGCAGGAGTGGCAGGATCTCCAGGAACGGCTCACCGCGGATCAGCGAGATCGCGGCCACAACCACCAGCGTTGCTCCGACGATGGCAAGAAGCCGGCGGACAACCCAGGTCACGACCGTTTCGATGTGAAGCTTCGGCTGCGCCTCCTGGACAAGCTCCGTGGTGCGGCCGAAATAGGTCCTGGCGCCGATCAAGATGACCACCCCATTGCCCTCCCCCCGGCGGACGACGGCCCCCGACGAAAGTACGCCGCCGGGAATCTTTTCCATATCCTTCGACTCGCCGGTAAGGGCCGATTCGTCGACGCTCAACGTCCCGGAAAGGAGTCGCACATCGGCCGGGATGATATCTCCGGGGCGGACCCGGATGATATCCCCGGGGACCAGTTCCCGGGCGGGAACGATCCCCCAGCTTCCAACCCGCATCACACGGGCGGTGATCCGCAGGCGCCGCCGCAGGGTTTCGACGACTCCGGCGGCGCGCTCCTCTTGGGTAAAGCCCACCACGGCGTTGACCACCAGCAACGCGCCGACGATGACCAAATCCGAGATTTTTCCGAGGACGGCCGAGAGGAACATGATCAGCTCAAGCATCCAAGCCGAGGTCCCCCAGAATTTCCCCAAGAATCGAAGAACGAGGTGCCCGCGCCGGACGGGCACCTCGTTGTACCCGAATTCGATTACCCGGGCCTGCACCTCGGCCTGAGACAGGCCCAAGGCCGGATCGACGCGAAGCAGTTCCAGTGTTTGGGGAATCGATGCGGAAGCGATATCGGGGGCTTTTGGTTCAGGGTTAAGACTCATGTGCCGCCCTCCGATTCACCAATCGAATCCGTGCCCGATTGGCATAACGTTCCCGTCTTCCGGCATGGGATCGAACCGCGCCGCAGCAGACGCCTGCGAATGGATGCGCCGGCCGCCCTACCGCCAGACCGCGAGGATGATCCCGGCCAGGCCGAACCCGATCAGATGATTCCCGACCCGGATCAGGAACAGATTGAAAGGGATCTTTTCCCAGATCAGTTCGCCGATCTCGAGCGGGACGATGAAGCCGAGCCAGGCCAGGATGCCGATGAAGAGCCCGTCCACCACCGTCGTCGCGCCGGCAAGGTTGACGATGATCGCCAGGACCAGCGCCATGAGCAGATGCCCGATGGCGCCGACCGGCATCCACCGGCTGGAAGGTTTCAAATCCGCCTTGGCCAGGCCGGCCCAGGCGTCGCCGAACACTTTCGGCTGATACCAGACGAGGCCGACCACCATGTGCACGACGGCGGCCACGATGACGGCGAGCAGGTTGATGGAAGACAAATTGAGGTTCGCCAGCATTCTTCCTCCCATTGGCCGGCCGGAAGGCTTCCGCCGGCGCGAGAAATCCGCGGCCTAGGCAGGCGCGGTTGGTTCGACGGATTGCACCCGCCCCACCCGGCCGTCTTCGAGCATGACTTTGATGCCGTGCGGATGGACCGGGCTTTTGGTCAGAATGCGCGCGACGACCCCGGCCGAAAGTTCACCGCTGCGCTGATTCTGCTTTTCGATTATGTGCACCCGCAGGCCGGGATGAAGCTCGCTTCGTTTTGGGATAGTCATGAAGCCATTGTACTCATTTTCTCGATACCCGATTCGTGAATCCACGAAGGACAAGCAGGAAAACCTGAAGGTCTCGAAGAATGAAATGGATAAAAACCGTTTCGAATAATTGGGTTGGCACAAGAAGGATACGGGAACATCGCTAATCGCCTTACGCCATTAAAATGGAACGGCTCCGGTTAATCCGGAGCCGTTCCAATGAGGAGAAAGGAGAATATTTCCGCGCCGGTTGCCCGGCCGCCGGATGGCTCAGGAAAGTCAGCCGCGCTTCAAGATTCGGTCGATCTCATCCATCTGCGCCGGGGCAAGCGGGCCGAAGCGGATCGCGCTACAGTTTTCCTCGGCCTGTTGGACGTTTTTAAATCCCGGGATCGGGATCGCATTCGGGCTGCGGGCCCAGATCCACGCCAGCGCGCCCTGGGCCAGGGTCCGGCCGCCGGCGGTGAGCACCCCGCGGATCGAATCGAGTTTCTCGAGCCAATCCTTGGTTGGCTTGCCGTCGTGGAACGCCGGGTGCCACTCGGCGTGCCGGCGCACGTCGTTCTCGGCAAACGTCGAGCCGGGGGAAAATTTTCCCGTTAGCAATCCCATCCCGAGCGGGCCGCGGATCATGCTAGCCAGGTTCCACTCCTCGCACAGCGCGAGGAGTTCGTTGTTTCCGTCCAGCACGCTGAACTGCTGCTCGATCACCCCGCAACGCATCGGGGTCGAGAAGGCGCGGATGGCGTCGACGCGGTCTGTGCTCCAGCCGTAGGTGCGCACCTTCCCTTCCTGCACGAACTGCTCGAGGACCTCGCGCGCCTCGAGCGCGCATTCGATCTTGAGCCCCCAAACATGCAGCAGGTAGACGTCGAGGTAGTCCGTCCCGAGACGGGCCAGGCTCCGCTCCAGATCGGCGCGGATGTGCGGCGCCGGATGGCTTTCCTCTTCCGGCAGCGTGTATCCCGTCACCGCCCGGTTTTCCTCGTCGACCCGATAGCCGAACTTGGTGGCGATGACGACTTTCTCGCGGCGTCCCTTGACCGCCTTCCCGAGAAGCCGCTCGCTGCGACCGGCGCCGTAGTTGGCGGCGGTGTCGAAGAAATTCACCCCCAGGTCGAGCGCGGCGTGGATGGCGCGGATCGATTCCGCGTCGTCGACGCCGGTCCAGCCCGCCTGGCCTCCGCCGAGAGTCCAATTTCCGCCGATCGCCCAGCAGCCGAGTCCCATCGGGCTGACTTCGATTTCGGAACGTCCGAGAACACGATTGGGTGTGTTGGTCATGATGAGTCTCCTTTTAAAAAAGGCTTCGAATTTCAATCTCCCTCTCAACACCTGACAGGTCTTAAGACCTGTCAGGTGTTGAGAGGGAGAGAAGTCACGCCGCGGCTTCCCATCCGCCGGTGATGACCCGGCTTTGTTTGTGATTGAGAATTTCCTCCGTCATCCCCCAATCTTTCAGAAATGCCGGGTAGAACTTCCGGATGCGGTCGTCGGCCTGCAGTGCATTTTCCGGACAGACGTACATGCAGTGCATGCATTCGATGCATTTCGCCGGATCGGATGCGCCGCTCCGGGTATCCATCGCCTGTGCCGGGCACTCCGCCTCGCACACGCCGCACATCGAGCAATCCTTCACCCGCACCGGTTGGGTCCATTTTCGTTCCCTGTTCTCCGATGGGAGATTACGGCTTTTCCAGGAAAGATCGTATCCGAAGGTTTTTTGGAGTGAGAAAGATGCCGAATTCGCGGAATCGAAGCGCGCGAGCGCGATCTCCGCGAACTCGCGGGCGACTCCGAAATCCGCATCGTTCGGGCGGTCCGTCATCAACTCCCATCCGGCGAGGTTGAACGTATGCCGTCCCAGAAATTCCGCCGAAAGCCGGACGCCGAATCCGGCCTGCGTCAACAGGGAAAAGATATGATACTGCGCATGTCCCGGTGTCCGGCCGCCGTACGAGACAAACATCGCGCACGGTTTTCCCTTTCCGTCGAGCGTCGGGATCCATTCGCTCATCACACTTGGCGGGAAGTCGGCATACACCGGCATGCCGAAGATGAAGGCGTCGAAATCGTCCGTGGAGAACGGCTTTTGGCGCGCGGCGAACGCGGTGAAGTTGATCTGCTCCGCATCGCAGCCGAGCCGTGCCAATTCGCCGCGGATGACCCCGGCATATTCCTCCGTGACGTGAGTTCCAGAAAAGAAAATGATCGCGATTTTAGTCATAGATATCGATAATCCTTCTTACCTCTCCCCATTCTGGGGGGTAACGAGAGAGAGGTAGGTTCATGCTTGTTGGATGGACTCGGAGCACGACGGACAATTCTCCGCGATCATCGGGGCCCCGTAGCGCGCGGAAAAACTTGCCGAGGAAATTTCCTCCACCCGGAAGGGATCCCCGAGGTGGGCGGCCAGCAGCGTCGCGCGCGTATCCGCGAAGCGTTTGAAGAAGCGCCTGCGCTGGGAACGCGCCAGTCCGGGGTCGGCGTCCCAGTTCGCCGCCGACCACTCCGGATGGCCCGCCTGCGCCGGATGATGCAGAAGGTCGCCGAGGAACCACAGGTTCGATTCCTCCAACTCGAAAAGCAGGTGGCCAGGTGTATGGCCCGGAGCTTGGCGGACCCGGAGGGGACCAATCCGCTCGCCGTCGTGCGCGAACCGGACGCAGCCGGCTTCCACCAGCGGGAGGACGCTGTCGTCGATGCACGGATGCCGCTTCGGGTCCCCGGCGGGGAGGCTGTTCCAGTACGCCCACTCGCGCGGGTCAAGCACGTATTCCGCCCGCGGGAAAGTCGGCTCCCAGCGGCCGCCATTCCACGTCGTGGCCAGGCCGACGTGATCCGGATGCAGGTGGGACAGGTATACGAATTCCACATCGTTCGGTTCAACTCCCAGGGCGACCAACGTCTCGCGATAGGGTAAGGCCTGCTGATCCCAATACGGTTCGGCCGGGCGGGTCTTCCCGTTCCCGGAGCCGGCTTCGATCAGGACCGCCCGGTTGCCCTCATTAAGTAGAAACAACTGGGTCGACGAGACGATCATTCCCTTTTCAGTCAGGCGGGCGTTCACGCCGGGCGGGGAGGCTTTGCGGATTTCATCCGCGGGAATTCCCGGGAAGAGCACGCCGTGCGGCATCGCCTCGCCTTCCCATTCGACGATCTGAAACAAATTCCATTCATCAAACAAATGAGGACCGCGGATTTCCAATAAAGCCATCTTAGCCTCCAAAAAGAATCTTGTTTCTTTTCCTATTCCGCCCCATCCCATAAGGCTGTTTAAGAAAACTCACTGGGACACCCATGATCGTCATGCCCGCGTGGACTTAGCGGGCATCCACTCCGGAAAATCCTGGATTCCCGCTAGGATCACGAGGGAATGACGACCAAACAATTGCAAGGTATCTCCCAAGGCAACCATTCTTCCACCTGTTGGAGAGTCCTTGGCCAAAGGCCGGGAGGGGTCAACACTCCGCCAACGGAAGATCGCAGTAGCGCGGATGGCATTGCGGAGCTTCGGCCGGTTGCGGTTTGAACGCGTATTTCCACACCTCGGCCCGGATCGTCTGCATCCCGAACCATCGCGCGACCGAAACGCGGTTATGCCCGTCTTCGACATAGTAGCGGTCCCCGGCTTTGAACACCCGGATCGGCGGCCAGCCGGATTCGCCCGCCAGGAGATAGACGCTGATCCAGCGGTCGCGCAGATGCGGCGCGAGCGGGCGGAAGCTGCGGTCGAAATCCGCGCCGCGGTCGACGCTGCCGACGATTTGCTCCACCGGAATGTCCATCGTGCCCCGGTATCGCCGCGCCGGCTCCAGTTCCGGCAGCAACGACCGGAAGCTTTCCAACTCCTCCGGCTTGGCGAACAAACGCCGGAAGAGGACTCCCGTTTGCGCTTTCGCCAGCACCTGCCGGAATTCTTCGATCGCCATAATGCGGGAATAGGATAGAACGGCATCAGTCTGCATATGATTCCTCTTTTCTGTTGCAACCGGTTGCACAAGAACTTAAAAAAAATTACGCGGATTGCCGGACGACCAGTTCGACGGGAACGGTGACGTGCGTGACGGCGCGCGTCTTGATGTATTGGAGGAGGTTCTGGGCCAGGAGCTTTCCGACCAGCGGGATGTTCTGGCTGACGGTCGTGAGCGTCGGCGTAACCTTATCGTCGATCGAAAGATTATCGTAGCCGACCACCGCCACATCCTCCGGTACGCGCTTCCCGGTTTCGCGAAGCTCCCGCATCGCCGCGATCGCCATCAGGTCGCTGTTGACGAACACCGCATCCAGATCCGGCGCGCGGTCCAGGAGAACCCTCATCTTTTCCGCGCCGGAGTTTTCGGAATAATCGCCGTGCACAATCCGCGCCGGATCCACGGCCAAACCCGCCTCTTTAAGGCCGGCGGCATAGCCTTCGTACCGAAGCTGCACTTCCCTTTCCTCGGCCGGCCCCCCGAGGTAGGCGATCTTTTTTCTGCCAAGACCGGCCAGGTGCCGGGCCGCCAATTTTCCGCCGGTTTCATCGTCTCCGATCACCGTGCAATAGGCCAATTTCGGATTCGGAGCCCCCCAGGCGATGAACGGGGCATCCATTTCAACGAGCATCTTGATATGCGCCGATTTTCGGGTGGAAGTCATCAGGATGAAACCGTCCGCCCGCCCGGTCGCCAGGTGCTCCGCGGGCCATTCGGTATCGCACGGGTCGACAAACAGCATCAGCAGGTCGTATCCCTGTTCCTTCAAGCCGGCGGTTATCCCGCCCAGGATTTCCATGGTGAACAGGTCGGCCACGGAAAAATCCTTATGCATGGAATGGGTCACAAAAGCGACGGTATTGCTCTGTTTCAGGGTCAGCCGCCGGGCCGGCATGTTGATCTGAAAGTGCCGTTTTTTCGCGATGGTGTCTATTTTCTGCCTGGTTTCTTTCCCGATTAGCGGATTGTCGTTCAATGCCCGCGAGACGGTCGATTTGGAGACGCCGGCTTCCTTGGCTATGTCCGCGATTGTGCAGGATTTCTTCTTTTCCAATATCTCGGGTTTCATTATGCCAGTATTATGCAACCGGTTGCATTAATTGTCAAGGGGCAAAAGGTAAATTACATGAAAAAAAGTTGTACCTCAAAAAAACCAATTGACCACAAAGACACGATGAATACATGGACCAAGTTTAGGATTTTCTTCGCGTCTTTGTGTCTTGGTGGTTTTATATAGGTTTTTAATTTATGAAACCAATTGACCACAAAGTCGCCAAGACACGAAGAATTCATAGACCAAGTTCATGATTTTCTTTGTGTCTTTGTGTCTTGGTGGTTTTATATAGGTTTTTAATTTATGAAACCAATTGACCACAAAGTCACCAAGACACGATGAATTCATGGACCAAGTTTAGGATTTTCTTTGTGTCTTTGTGTCTTGGTGGTTTCATCTCAGTTTGTCAGCCGTTCGCGGCGAGGACGATCAGGATGCAAACAAGCAAAATCCCCAGGCAGATCCACAAGGTCGTCCGCACTTCGGAAGTAAACACTGCCGCCTGCGGGACGCGCAGTTGCTTGACCTCTTGCCGCACGCCATCGATCTTCCGGAAGAACAGCAGCCACCCGCCGATATAGGCGCCCAGCGCGGCGATTGTTACTCCCAGGGGAGCCGCTCCCGAGTGGATCAGAAAATCGGTCACATCGTCCCGCGGAAATTCGCCGGATACGTACACCAGGGGAAGGATGACCCAAGCCAGCAGCGTGCTGAGGAACATCATCGTGGCGGCAAGCTTGACGCTTTCGAGCGCGAAGTTCGTGCGTTTGGGAACCACCAGGATAAACACCAGCCACGTGAGCAACGGCGTCCCCGGTCCGGCGAGCGTGTTGGCGACCGTCTCGGCCTGCGTGAAACCGCCGGCCAGGCTGACGTGCGCGCTGAAATCCAGGAAGTTGACGTTGAAACCGGTGACGGTTCCTCTCGACAGGATTCCCCCCAGCGCATGCCCGCCTTCGTGCAGGAAGGTATAGAGGAACAGGCAGAAGACCGCCAAGACCAGGAACAGGACCGCTTTTTGAATTCGGTGCCGCCGGATTTGGGATGTCAGTTTTTTCCTCCGTCCATTTTTCGCCGCGCGGTCGCGAGCGGATCGCCCGGCCTTATTTCCCGCCTAGATAATCCCTCAGGTGCGCCATCGCGGTTCGGTTTCCTTCGATGATATCCTGGGGATGCAGGAACACCCCCTGGAAGCGGAATCCCTTCTGCGTCACAACCTGGTTGAGGTAGTCCACCCGCGTCTGCAGGGGCAACTTCCACCGGCTCCATCCTGATTCGTCCTCCAAGATGAACGCATTCGAAGGACATTGGCTTAGGAACACCAACTTGTCGCCCCACTCGGGGTACAGGGTATCCTTGGCGCCGTTGTTGCGCTGCATCCAACGGATCCCCAGGTCCACCGCATGGTCGGTGACCGGCCGCAACTCTTCGCTCATCAGGATCAAATCGGGGATCACATCCGCCAAAGCGGCATGGTGCGCGTCCACCGCAGCCGTCCCGCCGCGGGTGAGGTTTTGAATCTCTTCTTCATAATTCTCGTAATGCGTGAAACACCCGAGGTACATTTCGCCGTAAACTCCGCCCAGCGAGATCTGGTACCCGTCCGGAATCGAATCCGCCTGCTCGCGGAACCAACCGCCGAGTTGCTGCAGGAATCCGCCGTAGGCCTGCAAATATCCCGCATCCCAGGGAGTCGGATTGGTGACTTCCGCCGGGAACAGGCCCGGGCAGACGTAGACGTCCTGCAGCCGCGGCCGCAGCCACTCCGGCCACAATTGAAATTCCGCCATCTGGCCATACACCCGTAGGACGCACTGCATCCCGCCGCGTTTGATGCGGGTGATCAGATCCTGCATGTGTTCGAATGTAAAAGCCGTTTCCGCGGGTTGGAGCGCAACCCACGCGAAATTGAGATTGAGCACGGAGGCCCCCAGGCCGGGCGCCCGCCGCACAAGATCGTCGATAAAGTCGCGTTCCTCCTGCTGCGTCCCGCCCCACCAGGAAGTGTAGACGCCGATGAACCGGTCCGGAAGCGGCCGCGCCGGAAATAGAACCTGTGCCGGCTGGACCAGAGCAGTGCGGGTCGGGGTGCTGGTCGCTGTGGGCATCGGCGTCGCAGTAATGGTGGAAACCGGCGTGATGGGGCGCGTGGTCGTCGGCGGCACCGGCTGGCTCAAGGTCGGTTCCCCGGTCCGAGCGGGCGAACACCCGTGCATCACGGCACCCGCCGTGACCAATGCGGCCGAACGCAGAACATCGCGGCGATCCATCTTCCGTTTTTTCATCGCTTCTCCGGTTTACATGATTTAACCGCCGACCGGCGTCCTTCGGGACGCCGGTTCGTTCATCTTCCTACACAGGATCGCAACGAGGGAAAGAGCAGGAT
>JBAVFZ010000141.1:0-2315 GCA_049684495.1 Anaerolineales bacterium
CGGGAAGGGAGGGCAGGGATGGTAGGGTGAATAAGGAAAAAGGGACTCCGCTGAAGAAGCGTTTGCTTAAGGAGGTTCTGAATATGGCGAAGCGATATTTTCTCGGACTCGACATATCCACGACCGGCAGTAAAGCCCTGCTGATCGACGAGCAGGGGACGGTCACGGGCGTGGCGGTCACGCCGCATACGCTGCAATCGCCGAAGCCGCTCTGGTCCGAACAAAATCCCAAGGAGTGGTGGGGCGCTTCCGCGGAAAGCATCCGCCAGGTATTGAAGGAGACGGGCGTGCCCGGGGTCCAGGTCGCCGGTGTCGGGCTGACCGGACAGATGCACGGATTGGTGCTCCTGGACGCGGACGGAAAAGTGCTGCGCCCGGCCATCCTGTGGAACGACCAGCGTACCGGCGCGCAGTGCGACGAGATCCGCGCCAAGATCGGGAAGGAAAAATTCATACGGATCACCGGCAACGACGCGTTGACGGGTTTCACCGCGCCGAAGTTATTATGGGTCAAAGAGAACGAGCCGGACGTTTTCCGGAAAGCCCGCCATGTGCTGCTCCCCAAGGATTACCTCCGCTTCCGGCTGACCGGCGGTTACGCGATGGACAAAGCCGATGGTTCCGGGACGGTGCTGTTCGATTTGAAGCTCCGCAACTGGTCGCAGGAGGTTCTCTCCGCGCTCGGCATTCCCGCGGAATGGCTGCCGCCCACGTTCGAGGGGCCCGATCCGACCGGCACCGTCACCGCCGAAGCGGCGGCCGCCACCGGGCTCGCGGCGGGAACACCCGTTTGCGCCGGGGGCGGCGATCAGGCGGCCCAAGCGGTGGGAGTCGGAGCGGTCGAAACCGGGATCATCGCGTTAACCCTTGGCACCTCGGGCGTGGTATTTGCGACCACCCCGGCGGCTTCGGTCGAGCCGGAAGGGCGGCTGCACGCGTTCTGCCATGCCGTCCCCGGGATGTGGCACTTCATGGGCGTGATGCTCAGCGCGGCCGGCAGCCTGCAGTGGTACCGGAATACAATGGTTCCGGGGGCCGAATACGACGACCTATTAACGGAGGCCACGCCGGTTCCGGCGGGAAGCGAGGGCCTGCAATTCCTCCCGTACCTATCCGGGGAGCGCACGCCGCACCCGGACCCGCTGGCGCGCGGAGCCTGGATTGGGCTGACGCTGCGTCACGGCCGCGGGCATCTCACCCGCGCGGTGCTGGAGGGCGTGGCGTACGGGTTGAAGGACAGTTACCTGCTGATCCGCGGTTCGGGGGCGGGGGCGATCCGCCAGGTGCGCGCGTCTGGCGGAGGGGTCAAGGGCGCCCTCTGGCGGCAGATCCTGGCATCCGTTCTGGAGACGGAACTTGTGACGGTGAACACGACCGAGGGCGCCGCGTTCGGCGCGGCACTGCTGGCCGGAGTGGGAGCGGGGGTATGGCCGAACGTGCCCGCCGCCTGCGCCCAGGTGGTCAAGATCACCGGCACGACCCAGCCCGACCCGGCGCAGGTGGAAACCTATCGCAAGGGGCATCTGCTGTACCGGGAGCTGTATCCGGCTCTGCGCGATATTTACTGGAAGATGTAGGGGGATAGCCGCAGGGGATTAAAAAAATAGACGGGATTTACAGGATTTTTAAAAAAAAAATTTAGTATCTGCTCAGGCCGGGAAAAGCGTACACGGATTACCCCGTTCGCATATACCGCTCACGGGGCGGGCACGGAGAAGAGCCGATTTCACGTATTCTTAAAAAAATTCGGTGTTTTCGGATCTTTTCGGTGTTTCGGTGTACAAGAAAGAGAAATCAGCCTGAGTAAATACAAAATTTAGAAAAATAAATAATCCTGTAAATCCTGAAAAATCTTGTCAATCCTGTCCAATGCTCTTCTCTGATACCGAGCAGCAAACCCCGGTCTCATGTACAATGGAATTGAATAAATTTCGGTCCGCGGGATATCATCCACGTGCGGCTCCAGGCAGTTTCTTAACCTCATGAGCGGAAAGGAAAAACCATGGGAACCTATATTTTGTTCGGCAATTACACGCAGGATTCACTGAAAAAGATCAACCCGCGCCGGACGGCCGGAGCCGCGGCCGTAATCCGGAAGAACGGCGGCGAATTAAAAAGCGGATATGCGCTGCTGGGCGAAGTCGATCTCGTCCTGGTTGCCGATTTCCCGGATAACGCCAAGGCCATGAAGGCTTCGATTGAGCTGACCCGCCAATTGGGGATCGGCTTCCGGACTGCGCCGGCTGTAAGCGTGGAATATTTCGACAGCATGATGGCGTAAGATTTTCCGCCCGCATTCGAATAAAGCCGTTTTC
>JBAVFZ010000142.1:0-5274 GCA_049684495.1 Anaerolineales bacterium
ACCCATGACCCCTGCTGTTACCTTCATCCAAAGCACGGGGCAGGTATATCCGGGGAGCGTAAAACCACCGGCCTCCCCGCTCCGCATACATCTCGGCTCAAATAACAGAACCGAGCGGAGATGCTCCCCCCTCGCGAAATCTTCGCATCGAAAGACCACCGATGCTCATCGCTCAGAGGGCGGGCGCGGTCGGTGGTTCCAAAAGGTAGCCCCCGCTGCGCATTCATATTGCCATCAAAAACTAAAACTGATGGCAATATGCTTCGCGAGGGCAGGCGGGGCTAGCCCCTGCTTCGTAACCGCGCAGGCTCAAAGACCAAAAGCGAACCTGCGCACTTCCCCGCTCGCGATACATTCGCATCGCACGATCACCGATGCTCATCGCTCCCCCCGCTTCACTGACATCACCACTCAAAGTTCAAAACCGAGCGGTGATGCTTCGCGGGGGCGAGCGCGGGGCGGGTGCGAGGGCTGCGCTTCCGGTTAAGATGAATGTTAAAAGAAAGAAGCCTACTGACTCTTGGTCGGTAGGCTTCCGAGTAGCGGGGCTAGGATTCCCTGGCCTAGCCCGCCAGGGCAGGCGAACCCAGGACCCCGTCCAAGTGCACGCCGGGGCAGGCCCTCACTCGCATAGTCGCCGCACCGGAAGATCACCGGTGCAGCATGCTCGGAGGACATGCTCTCCGGGTTATAAGCGGCAATTTCGACGCCGCGAAGATTTTTGTATTTTCTTCGATGATTCTCAAGATTTTTCATCTCGCGAACCATCAAGCCCGAAGGTCATAGATAGGTTATTTTCATCGTAAGATCAACTACAAATAAAGTCAAGGGAGAAAGATACAGCTCCTGGACACATTATCAAATCATAGGTAAAGGGAAATCGATCCACTATTGAATATCTATCATGCGGAGAAATTTATTATGTCTCATGTTTATTTCCCAACATGGCTATTATAGAAAATCCGCCGCGGAAATTATTTATAACTTTTCCAACTCCGTCTGCAACGCCCGCCGGCGGGGGTATTTCTCCTTCAAGCGTTCCAGGTAGGTCGACCAGTCCGCGTTTTTTCCGGAAGCGGCGCAGGCCTGCTTCATCTTGCCCAGCCAGCGAGCCGCAATAGGATAGCATTTGCTCTTGGTCTTCGCAATCAGACTCTCCGCCTGTTTCCTGGCAACCGCGATAACCCATTCCGGCCGGTGGGGAAGCACCGCGCCGGCGACTTTCTCCACCACTTCATACCCCCATTCATCTGCCCGATCGGCGATGCCGATCGCCTCGTCCCATTCCTCCTCCGCCAGCAGGATATCGGCCAACACGTCATCCTCGAGCGTTTTCCGCAGAGGTTTCAGGATCTTCGGCCTTTCGACCTCCCACCGGCTTCCATACAGCCTTTTCAACTCGACGTACAATTCCAAAGAGGGCATTTCGGAAAACATCGCCCGGCATGCTCTGAGATGCAGATCGGACCGCCCTTGGGCTTCCGCGATCGGCAAAAGCCAGGCGCCCAATTCGTATTTCCTCCCCTTTTGCGACAGCCCCCTCTCCGCAATGCGCAATGCTTCCGGCTCCCGTCCGGATTCTCGCAACGCGGCGGCGACGGACAGGGAATCCTCCGCTTGATTCAATTTCTTCGATTCAGCATCGAAAGATTTGCCCGTCCTCCCCAACTCCACCAGCTTCAGGAGACAGCGCCGGCTAGCGCCGGTTTCCCGGCAGAGATCCAGGAACTCATCCACGCGGCCGCCGCGCTCAAGGATGTTCAACCGGGCATCGATGAGAATCGGATCCGGCGGTCCCGCGTCTTTTCCTCCGGGCGAATGCCCGTGGCGGAGCGCAACCGTGACCGCTTCCATGGTTTCGATTCCGTGGTCGAGCAGATCCCGGATTGGCGGTTCCAACTCCTTTTCCAGGCGCGCGCGTTCGGGTTCGGCAAGCCCGGCGCTAAGTATGGATTCCACCAGCGGTTGCGTCAATTCGTCCAGAAATGCGCCCAATTCGCCGTCCGAGTCATCGAATTCGTCATAGACCGCGCCGATTTCCATTAATAGCGTGGACGAGATCTCCAGAGCCGCCCGGGGATCACCCTCTTCCAGACGTATTTCCGCTGCATTCAGAATTCCCTCGAGCGGATCAACCATATCGGCCGTTATCTGATCCGATCCCCACCGCCCATCCCTTGTCCATCCGCTGAGGATCCGCCGAACCTGCCGGCCGTAATCGGTATCGCCTAAACGGCTTCCCTGCATGGATTTTTCCGACGATCTTCCTGTCGAGAGTCCGGCGCCCACGGCCAGCTCCAGCCATGTGTACGCGTCCGGATCCGTATCCGTCAAGCGGGCGATAAGCTTCACCAGTTTCTTTTTATTCAGGGGTTCCAGCAACTCGTCGACATCCTTCTGCACCAGAAAGATGTCCGGAGTTTGTATATTTGCGAGCGCCAGAGCGATGATGTGCTTGCAGTACCCGCCATAATCGTACGGGCAGGAACAGGATGCCTCCCGGATTCCTCCTCCGCTTAATCGGATTCGAAGCCGGTAGAACGGTTCGCTTTCGCCTTCGCAGTTGCCTCCGATTAATTCCCCGCGGCGATAGGCGTCGAAGATCGCGCCCGTTTTGAAAAGTTTTTGCCCGCGGGAGAAGCTTTCGGGGGAAGAACGGGACCGAAGAGCGGCCTCAGTGATCCGATTGTCCATCCGCCTGCTCCATTAACGATCCCACCGGGCCGATATCCGGAAGGTGGATTTGCCCAGGATGATCTTCTTTCGCGGGGTCAATGATTTCGTAACCGATCCGCTTGTATCCCGCCCGGCGCTTTCGGAACATGTTGGCCAGCATCGGGAGGCTGAAATCCACATAATCGTAGACGACGACCTCTCGCTTGGCTTCATGGAACCGGTGCAGCCTGCCGGCGTACTGGGTCAGGGTGCCCCGCCACGAGATCGGCAGCGCCAGGAACAGGGTATCAAGCCGGTCGTCGTCGAATCCCTCGCCGATGTACCTGCCGGTGGCGAGAAGGACCCTGGGTTCACCGGGCGGAAGGCCAATGATCCGGTCAAATACATTCTTGCGCTGCTTTTTGCCCATGCCGCCTTTTAGCATGAACAGGTTCGTGATATCTCCCTCCAATAACACCCGGAGGCGCTCCAGATGCTCCAAACGTTCCGTCAGAAGGATGGGAAACCGGCCTTCCCGGACGGCGCGGATCACATCATCCGCGATGATCCGGTTCCTCCGGTCATCCTTGGACAGAATCTCGTACACTTCCTGGATTGGCAAGAGGGAAGCGTCCGAGAAATACGGCGGCAGGTGAAAATCCGTCTGCCGCACGATGACCGTGTGCGTGAACGGACGCTTGCGCATCTGGGCTTTGTCGCTTACATGGAACCGGACCGGGCCGCACTGCATGAAGATGATGGGGTGATGGCCGTCCTTGCGCGCGACGGTCGCCGACAAGCCGGTGAAATACCGGGCTTTGCAGCGCCGGACTACCTGCTCGAAACTCACGGCCGAGATGTGATGGCATTCGTCGACGATCACATGACCGTACCCGGCGACCAAGTCGTCGACTGCGCCTTTTCGATAAAGGCTTTGCACCATCGCCACATCCACCTTGCCTGTCGGATTCTTCTTCCCTCCCCCGATTTGACCGATGTCCTGTTCGTCGATCGATAAGAATTTTCCCAGCGTTTGAATCCATTGATCCAGCAATTGGCGGCGATGCACGATCACCAAGGTGTTCGCCTTGCGCCGGGAAATTAAATAGGCGGCGACGACGGTCTTCCCGAATGCGGTGGAAGCCGAAAGCACACCCGTATCCTCCGACAGAATCGCCTTCGCGGCCGTTTTCTGTTCCGGAAACAGTTCTCCGGAAAATCGAACATTCAGCAGGGAACCGGAAAACCGTTTATCTTCTATGCCAACTTCGATTCCCAGCGATCTCAGGAGATCGACCGCTTCCTCAAAACACCCCCTCGGAAGGCAAAGGTAATTTGCCGTCTCCTCGCAGGCACTAATGATCCGCGGCTTGCCGTAGGTGGAAAGTCGCATGGCCTGGGCTTGGTAGAAGTCCGGGTTTTGAAAAGCGGCGATGCGGACCAATCGATTCCGCAGGGCGGGGTTAAGATCGGGCTTGGGAATATACAATTGGTCACTCAGCACAAGGTTCAGCTTCCCAGGCAGCGGGCCGGGGATCGGAGCAGCCGGAGGAACTCCGGAGGGAGGAGCATCCCAGGGATGATCGGCGGTTTCATCCAGTACGGGCATCCGGATTCCACCCAATTCATCCGTCCTTCCTTGCGCATCGGGAATCCTTTCGATATCCTTTCGCACCATACATCTCACCGTGGAAAGGAACGACCATTGGTCTGGGTGGGGATTAAAGTTCTCATCCAAGAAAAGGGTGTTTCCCTCCTCGCGCGGCTTTCTCTGAAGCGGCAAAGCGATCAGATTGCCGAATCCGCCCCGAGGGAGAGTATCCTGATTGGGGAAAAACCGATCGTAGGAATCCAGCCCGATCTCCGGCCTGCGATCCAGTGTCTGGGAGAGCAGGAAGGCACCCAGCTTGCGGGCAAGCCGGGCGGGAACCGGCTCGGAGAAGAAAATCCACACATGGCCGCCGTTTCCGGATCGCGAACGTTCCACCGCCGCGGGAATCCCGTACCGACTACAGGTTACCAGGAACTCTCGCACATCCTCTTTCCAGCCAGCCTTGTCGAAATCCGCCGCGAGGAACCGGCAGCTCTCATCGGGCAGCATTGGATAGACGCCGGCCACATACTCGCGGCGGCCGGCTTCGGCGGGATTCGATCCCTTCAAATGGCATTCCATAATTTCGTCCGTCAGCGGCGTCAAATCGCGGTTCGGACAGGCATCACATCGCACGCGGGGTTTTTCGCAGCGGCCGACGATCCATTCATTGCGGCACACAGGCTGCCATCCGTGCCGACCAGTCCTCCGGCTTTCGAATCTCCTCGCAAAAACATCCTCCCGCCCTTGGAACAGGCTGCGGAAGAGATGGATTTTATCTTCCTGCGACGATAAGCTATTGATGATTTTCCAGGGAACGGGGGAATTAATATTATTGTCCGTCGGCGTCGGGACCGGTTGCTTTCCCTCAAGTCCGCCGATCTGATCCAGCAGTTGCGCTCTTTGGATTTCAAGGTCCTCGAGGAGTCTGTCCGTCTCGGAAAGCAATTTCCTTTTACTCTCCAACTCATCCACCGGCGTTATTCCCATTTCCAGGAATCAGGATCCCAAGTTCCATGGGATCCGTC
>JBAVFZ010000143.1:0-14460 GCA_049684495.1 Anaerolineales bacterium
TTCCGGTACAGCTCGTACCCCCACAGGTCGCTGTCGTGGAGCCACAGGTGCAGGACGGGAAGCCCGGTGTTTCCCAATTCGAAGAGCAGCCGTTCCTCCTCGTCCAATTGGCTGAAGAGGACGACCGTCCACCGCTCGCTCCAGAACAGGTAATACGCGCGCTCCCCCTCCGGGCACAGGTCGAGGATGGGATCGGCCGGTTCTGCGAATCCTTTCCGGGAAAGCCAATCGCCGAGCTTTTGATCCACCAGTTCGTGGACGTCTCCGGGAAGGCTATGACTGGAAAAGAAAGCTCCCATCGCACTCCCTATGCGGTCTCCTGACCACGATCGCGAGGTGATCCCGACCGGACGGCGTCAGATCGGACACACGCTATTGTTCAACCGATGATCGAGCGCGGTTGCATATTCATACATGCCTTCCTCTGTGAGGGGAGAATCTCCCCCGATTTGAGCCCAGATGTTCACCAGGGCATAACAGCGCCGGTACGTCCAAGTAATCACATAACTCCCGGGAAGCCCTTCCTGTTTTTTCCCCTTGATTTCCTCTCCGATATCCGGCGGTGCATAATCCGGCATTTCCTGGAGCAATTTTTCGTCGGGGAATTCGGCATAGGCTTTTCCGAGTTCCTTCTTATCGGTAAATAGGACGACGTCGGCCAGGAGGTCGGCGGAATGCTCCTGATTAAAGATCTGTACTTGGAACCATTGATCGTATTTCCAATCTTTCTCCCGATCCACCTTTTGGACGCCCGGAACGCCATCGTACCCGGGAAGATCACCCTCCTGATACACGATTGTTTTAAAATCGAGCAGGCTGAAGTTCGTTCCTCCGCAAGCCATCATCGCCGCCACGACGATGAGAACCGGGATCAGCATTCTTGCCTTCATCTTCCCCTCCCAATGCGGAATTAAAAATATTCATGCCGTGATGTACACGGCCCGGAGGTTCCGGGGGTCACACGCGGTTTTCGGAAACCAGTTTGGCGAACAACTCGAAGGACCTGTCGTAGGTCGCCTCGGCGTCCTTGGGGAAGCAGCATCCGGGCAGTTCCCGGCTTTCCAGGTGGTACTTGAGGCATTCGCAGCACATCCCCTTGCGGCTGCAGGAGGAATAGGTGCAACCGCACCGCTCGAGGTTCTTTGACTGTTTGCACTCCATGGTCATCCTCCGATAATATTCGACCGTTATCATAACGTATGCGGGGATTTTTGTCTTCAGGGGGTGAAGACCTGTCAGGTCCTCGATAATTCCATGGTGAAGTATTAAATTCCGGTCGCAACCTGACAGGCGGGTCCGGAGCGGAAAAACCCGCGCTTCCCTTAGGCCGCCGGCACGTAACTCATCAGGACATTCCCGTTCCCGAAAACGCGGGAGTCAATCCGCTTCATCGGCAGCGGCTTGCGGATTCCGTCGAACATCGTCCGGCCCCCGCCCAGGACGACCGGGGTCACCACGATCTGGTACTGGTCGATCAGGCCTTCCTGCGCGAGTTGCGATACGATGCGGCCGCTGCCGAGGATCGTCAAATCCTCTCCGGCCGCAGCTTTCAGCCTGCGGATTTCCTCCGCCAGACCGTGCTTAACGAGCCGGGAATTATTCCACGTGGCTTCTTTCAGCGTCCGTGAAAAAACTATCTTCGTCAGATTGTTCATCCGCTCGGCGACGACCGGATCGTTGAGGGCCGCAACCGGCGTCGGCCAGTAGGACGCCATCAGTTCATACGTGATCCGGCCGAAAACGAGGACGCCGCCGCCGCCGGCGTTACCTTCCACGAATGTATCCCACTGCTTATCCGGCACCGGATTGTGCGCCCAGTTCATCCGGTTGTCGCGGTCCGTGAAATAGCCGTCCAACGATATACTATTAAAAACGATCAATCTGGGCATGGCATCCTCCCGTCATGGGAATTCCGCTTTTTCAAATTACTTTTCGTACACGGATTACACTGAAAAAACCGGATGGCGCGGAAATGCATAGGTCAATTATTTTAATTTCAGTGTCTTCGGAATTTTTCCGTTTCATCCGTGTACTTTTTTTACGGCCGGCTTCATCGCCGTCACTTTGACCACGCGCCCATTTTTGTCATACGTCGTCCACCGGCCGGCCTGCCGGCCCGATTCGAAATACCCGGACCGCATCCGGGTCCCGTCTTTCCGGAACCATTCCCAATATCCGGTGGGGATGTCGTTCCTGGTGCGTCCCTTGGCCCAGACGCTGCCGTCGCGGTGATATTCGATATGCATTTTTCCGGCGGCTTTCCCGGCTGGCATATGAACCTCCTGAAACGGCGGCAATCCATGCGGAGACTTTATCGGAAAAGGCAGCCCCGCATGACCCGCGGAAATTCCACGCTCATGCCAACATCCTACCCGGGATTCAATTAATGGTTTGTTAGTATACGGGGAGCCGGTTCATGCAGGCAGGTCACCCTGAGGCCGAGCAGGGCGAGGCCGAGGGGTCTAGATCCTTCGGAGGTAAAAAACGTCCTCAGGCTGATGGGAAAAAGTCACCACGGAAAATGACCGAGGCCGGATCATGGATCTACATCACCCGGGCCACTTCCCCAACCGGCTTGCGCGGCCGAGCGGCCGGCGCTTCATCCGCATATCCGAGGGCGACGGCGGCGATCATCTCGCCCTGCCCGCCAAGCCACACGCACAATTCCTCGTATGCATTAAAGATGTCGCAAATCCAGAGGGAGCCGATCCCCAGATCCTGCGCCGCAAGCAGCATATTCTGGATCGAAGCGCCGATCGACTGAATATCCACCACATCGTCGAACATTTGCCCGGTGGAGTGAAACTGCCAGGGCCGCAGCCCCAGCGGATTGAAAATGAAAACGGTCGCCGGCGCCCGTTCCATGACCTTAACCGTCCGCTCGCTGCTGCCGGTATCATCCCCGCGGGATTTGGAGTTGGCAATCCCCTCCTTCATGATTCGCACCATTTCGGCGCGCTTATCCCCTTTGACGACTACGAAACGCCACGGCTGACGGTTCTTCCCGGACGGAGCCTGCGTCGCCGCCAGCAGAATCGCCTGCAGTTTTTCCTCTTCCATGGCCGCATCCTTGAATTTCCGGATGCTGCGGCGCGCGGCAATGGCATCGAGCGTGTTCATGGTTTGTCCCTCCAGGTATTTTTCTTCGAACACCTGCAGCCTGACGCACAGTCGCATGGTGTCGTTTTCTAAATCCGCCGCCTCATTCCCACATAATAAAATTTACAAATCACTATTCAAGACTTTCCTCTTTGCGCTTGTCGCCCATTCAAGCCCGCGGCGAAAAGGCTATCGCAGGGATGAGAAAATGCCGAGGACGATCGGGATATCGGTCCCGGCGTGGAACAGGATGGAACCCCACAGGCTGTCCGTCTTTTGCGTGACATATCCCCACGCCAGCGCCAATGGAATGAGAATCACCAGGAACATCAGGACGTCGGGCGTGTAGGAAACGCCGGTATGGTGCAGGGCAAAGGGGATCGCGATCACCAGATTGGAGAGAAACCTGCCAAGAAACGGGTTGTACTTCCCCAGGAATAAACCTCGGAAGAGGAGTTCCTCGTTGAAGGCGTTTCCCAAAACAAAAATCAATATTCCGGGAGTCCACGGGAGCACTTTTTCCAGCGTCAAATCCTTTCCCCCGAAAAACAACTCCGAAACCGGGATGGCGCCCGCGGCGGACACGGCAAAGGCCGTCAACCCGACGAGAAGACCCATCTTAAGGTTGCCCTTGCGGAGGTAAATGGAGCCCAGGTCGGCGCCCGAAACTTTTGTAAGCAGGATGATGGTGACGATAAGGATAATGCTGCTATCCAGTTTATCAAGGGCGATCCCCGCCGGAGTTTTGATGGAGATGTTGAGGATCCGCAGCAGCCACTCGCCGGAAGGGAGATAATAATCGATGGCCATTGCCAGAGCCGCGATAAAACAGGCAGACAGGATTTGCCAGTACTTTTCAAAGCGCCGGCTCCGGCGGGCCAGCAGCGCAAGCGCCAGGAAAGACAAAATCACGGCGACTCTGCCGATCCCGTCGACGGATTCGGGCAAAGTCAGCCGGATATGGTTGAGGACGACAAAGAGCAACAGACCGATCAACAAGAACAGCAGGAAAAAGCCGGCCCGCCGTCCCCATTCCCCCGGGCGCTGGTTGTCGTTTTCCATATTTCACCTCACGGGTGTGGATCGGTCGTCATTTTAGCAGGATCGGAACAGACCATTCTTTTGATTTTCCCCCAAAATCCTCCCCCGTTTAACGCACTTGTTCTTTAGCAGGTTGTTGGAAAAGGCATCGAAGGTGGTCGAGTGGCGGTTTTTGCGTATCGAGACCACCGGAAATTTGGAGCGGTCTCGATACACCCGCAAAGAGCGCGGGCTACCCGACCGGCTTTTTCAACACCCTGTTGAAAACACAAAAGCCACTTTTGGATCGTCATTCCCGCATGTACTTGGCGGGAATCCAGGAGTAGTAAAAGAAAAACCACTGGAGGCCCGCCCCAACACCCTCGCTTCGCAACCATTCCCACTCAACAACCAGATTCGAGTGGAAATGCTCCGCGAGGGCAGGCGCGGGCATAACGAAATATACCGTTGTGTGATTTACCGGAAAGATAATACTTCTTCCCCTTGTAAAATGATTTTACCTATGCGGGCGGTTTCTCCGTCGCCGGTTGGATTCGCGCCAGTACGGCCCGGAGCGTGGAACGCGCCTCCGTCGATCCGAGCGCCAGGCTTGCCGCGATAAAAACGGCCGTGCCGAGCAGGATTCCACCAAGCCCCAGGATCCAGATCGAGACGGATCCCAAAGCGCCGCACCAAATCCACAACGCCGCGGCCATTCCGCCCGAGGCCAGCACCGTCCGCCCCAGGCTCAGCCAGCCGGCGCGGTCCAGGCCCCATTCGATCTTCCGCCGCAGAAAATAAATCAACACCGTCATCTCGACGATCGTGGCCAGCGAATTGGCGAGCGCCAGAGCGCCGTGCGGCATCCATCCAAACCCGTTGAAGGCGACCACCAGCGCCAGACTCAAGCCGACGTTCAGCAGCATCCCGCCGACGCTGACCGCGACGGGAGTCGCGGTGTCCTGCATCGCGAAAAAAGCGCGGGCGAGGACTTCCAACAACGAATGGGCGACCAGGCCGGCCGCAAAGAAGCCCAGCGCCCAGACCACCATGTCGGTCGAATGCGCGTCGAAAGCGCCGCGTTCGAAGATCATGCGGACGATCGGCCGTCCCAGGAGGATCAGCCCGACCGCGGCCGGAAGCGCCAGGAAAAATATCCCGCGCACGACGGACGCCAGGGTCGCCCGCATCGGATCGAATTGGCCGCGGCTGAACTGCGCCGAAAGCGTCGGGAAGGCGGCCGTCCCGGCGGCCTGCGCGACGGCGATCTCCGGCATCAGCATCAGGGCGAAGGCGATCGTAAGCGCGGACTGGCTGCCCTCCGGCTGGCTCGAAGCGAGGACGGTATTCACCAGGAAGTTCAACTGGATGGCGGACTGGCCGATCACCCGGGGCGTCATCAAGCGGACGACGTTCCAGACGGCGGGGTTGGCGGCATCCAGCATGAACCGAAGAGCGGAGCGGAGGGTGATCAGAGAAGGCAGCTGCACGGCGAAATGCATCACCGCGCCGGCCACCACTCCCCAAGCCAGTCCGAAAATTCCCATCGACGGCGCGAGCAGCAGGACGCCCCCGATCCAGCCGAGGGAATAGAACATCGGCGCCAGGGCCGAGAAAAAGAACCGGTGATGGGCATTGAGAATCCCCATCATCAAACCGCTGAGACCAAAGACCGCGGGGCACAACAGCAGTATCCGAAGCAGCGCAATGGTGGTTTGTATCTGTGCCGGATCCGTATACCCGGGCGCAAGAACGTATCGCACCAGTTGCGGCGCCAGCAGCATGCAGAGTGCGGAACCCGCCGCCAAGAGTATGAACAACCAGCTGCCGACGGCCGAGGCCAGCCGGTCGGCTGCCTTCCTGTTTTCCTCCACCAGGAATGCGGTGTAGGTCGGGATAAAAGCCGAGGCCAACGCGCCGCCGGCGATCACGGTGAACAGGAATTCCGGCAGCCGGTTGGCGGTGGCGAAGGCATCGTACCCGGCGCCGGTCCCAAACGCGCGGGCGACCACAATGCTCTTCAGCAGACCGGCCAGCTGGGAAAGTACCAAACCGATCATGACAACGAACGCCGAACGGGTGAGGGATCGTGCGGGGGTGGAGGGGGTGGATGCCATGGGCCGGATTATAGCAAGATTGCCTGGCTTCCCCGGCGGCGGGTCCTGGCATCCGCAGGCGGCGGGCAGGCCCGGTTTGCCGGAGCCGGCGCATCGGATGATAAAATTCTGCGTATAGCACAACAGACGGACATGATCCCCGGGAAGCAACGCCCAACGGAAAGGCGGCACCCCGATCCTCGATGACTGAATCAAAAGACAGTATCCCGGTTATCCACAGCGGCAGTGTCGAACACATGGCCGACCAGCTGGATACGCATATCCACAACGGGCTTTCCGCCGACCAGGTCCGCGAGCGGCTGGCCACGGTCGGCCCGAACGAGTTGCAGGAGCGCCCCCGGCCCGGTTTCCTCCAGTTGCTACTGGCGCAGTTCAACAACTTCCTCATCATTCTGCTGATCGTGGCGGCGGTGGTATCCATCCTGCTCGGCGAGTATGTGGATGCGGTGGCGATCCTGGCGATCGTCGTCCTGAATGCCGTGATGGGCGTGGTCCAGGAATCGCGGGCGGAACGGGCGATTGCCGCGCTGCGCAAGATGGCGGCCCCGAACGCCCTGGTGATCCGGGACGGGCAGCAGCAGATCATCCCGGCCCGGGAACTTGTCCCCGGCGACGTGGTTTTTCTCGAAGCGGGCAATTACGTACCGGGCGACCTGCGATTGGTGGAAAGCGTCAACCTGCGCATCGATGAATCCGCGTTGACCGGCGAATCCCACGCGGTGAAGAAGGACGCCGGCGTGATCCTGGACAAGGACATCCCCGTCGGCGACCGCACCAATTCCGCCTTCATGAGCTCGATGATCACTTACGGCCGCGGCAAAGGGCTGGTGGTCGCCACCGGCATGCACACCCAGATCGGCATGATCGCACAGATGCTGCAGACCTATGAGGAGGAACCCACGCCGCTGCAGCGGCGGCTGGATGAACTGGCGCGTTCGCTGGGGATGGCGGCCCTTGGCATTTGCGGCGCGATCTTCCTTTTCGGGATATTGCGGGATACTTCGCCGGCGGTCATCTTCACCCAGGGGATCGGGGCCTACCTTGCCGCGCACCAATCCGCGATCGTCGAACTGTTCATGACCGCGGTCAGCCTGGCGATCGCCGCCGTGCCGGAGGGACTGCCCGCGGTGGTGACGATCTGCCTGGCGCTGGGCATGCAGCGGATGGTCAGCCGCCACGCGCTGATCCGGAAACTCGCGGCGGTGGAAACCCTGGGCAGCGCAACCGTAATCTGCTCGGACAAGACCGGGACCCTCACCCAGAACGAAATGACCGTCACCCATGGCTGGGCCTGCGGGGGCGAATTCGCCATCGAAAGCGCTCAGGATCCGACCATCGGAATCTTCCGCCGGGACGGCGCGGCCTTCCCGCCCGCCCAGGATCCGGACGTGTTCCTGCTGCTGCGGGGAGCGGCGCTGTGCAACGACGCGCGGTTGGAGGAAAGCGGCGAGGCGGAGGGTGAAAAGACCTGGCGCATGATCGGGGATCCGACCGAGGGCGCGCTGATGGTGGCGGCGGCGAAAGCCGGGATCCGGCGCGAGGATCTTGAACGGGAAATGCCGCGCCAGGGGGAGATCCCGTTCGACTCGGCGCGCAAGCGCATGACCACCATCCATCCCGTGCCGACCACGCGGCGTTCGGACACCGCCGGATGGGTCGCCTGCATGAAGGGCGCTCCGGATGTCGTTTTGGATTTGTGCACCCGGATCCGCGAGAATGGATCGGAGGAACCGCTGACCCCCGATCGGCGGCGGGCGGTGCTCTCTGCCAATCACGGAATGGCGCAGCGCGCGCTGCGCGTGTTGGGCGTCGCGTACCGGAATTTCCCGAAGAAGCCCGAAGCGGCGGATATGGACGGCGTGGAAGGGGATCTGGTGTTTGTCGGGATGCTGGGGATGATCGACCCGCCGCGCCCGGAAGTAGCGGCGGCGATCAAAACCGCGCGGGCGGCCGGCCTGCGGACGGTGATGGTCACCGGGGACTACCCGGATACCGCGCGGGCGATCGGCGAGCAGATCGCCCTGCTGGGGGAGGGGCAGGAGGTGTTGCCGGGCGCGGAGCTGGACAAGATGACGGAGGCCGAGATCGCGGCGCGGTCCGACCGGGTCGGCGTGTACGCGCGCGTTTCCCCCCAGCACAAGGTGAAGATTGTGGAGGCGCTGCGCTTGCGCGGGCACGTGGTGGCGATGACCGGCGACGGGGTGAACGACGCACCGGCGCTCAAGCGCGCGGATATCGGGATCGCGATGGGGATCACCGGAACCGACGTTTCCAAGGAGACCGCGGACATGGTGTTGACCGACGACAACTACGTCAGCATCGTCTCGGCGATCGAGGAAGGCCGGATCATCTATTCGAACATCCGCAAGTTCGTCTATTACCTGATCTCGTGCAACATCGGCGAGATTCTGATCGTCCTGCTGGCGATGCTCGTCGGATTGCCGCTCCCTTTGCGCCCGATCCAGCTGTTGTGGTTGAACCTCGTCACCGACGGCGCGCCCGCGCTGGCGCTCGGGATGGAAAAAGGCGAGCCGGACGTCATGCAGCGGCCGCCCCGTCCCGCGAAGGAACCGATTCTCAACCGCGAGTTGCTCCTTGGCGTCGTCATCCAGGCTTCGGTGATGACCGCAGCCATCCTGGGGTCGTTTCTCATCGGATTGCAGCGGTATCCCGGCAACCTGGACGGAGCGCAGACCGTGGCGTTTGTGACGCTGGTCCTCTCCGAGCTCGTGCGTGCGTTCACCGTCCGGTCGGAACGGCTTTCAGTTTTCAAGATCGGGTTTACCTCCAATCGGTGGATGCTGCTGGCGGTCGGGAGTTCGTTAATCCTTCTCCTGGGAGTCATATACATCCCCTTCCTGGATCCGATCTTCAACACCATCCCGCTGGGATGGCAGGATTGGATCATCCTGCTGCCTTTTGCTTTTGCCGATTCGGTTGCCAACGAGCTGTATAAATGGATCCTTCGCCGCCGTACGACCCGGGCGTAAAGCTCCGCTGTCTGTGGGTAGAATCACAAGAGCCGGGGACGCCGACCCCGGCTCTCGAAAAGGAGGAGAAGAAGAGAGAATTGCCCTTCTGGTTTGTAATTTAACACACCTGCCTTAACCTTGCATGATTAACGTCCGACGGAAAACCTACGAATGCCCTACGCCGCGCGCATTTTCATGTCTTTTAATCCCTTCTTAACCGGGCTCCAAGCGATTTCACAACTTCCCGGTGCCGGATGGTAGATCCCATTCCCGTTCTGCTGGCGGCATCACCGCTTTTCGTCATCTTCCTTTTAATTGCCGGACTGCGGTGGAGCCTGATCCGCACCGGTATAGCCGCCTGGTTGTGGACGGCGGCGGTGGCGGTCCTGGCGGGCGGCGCCGGCCTCGCGGTTATCGCCGTTTCGCAAGCCAAGGCGCTGATCCTGGCGATCGACGTCCTCCCGATCGTGTGGGGCGCGCTCCTGTTCTTCGTCGTGTGCGAGGATGCCGGCGTCATTCAGGCTGTCGGCGACGGGCTGACCCGGGCTATTCCATGGAAGGGGCTCCGTGCGCTGACCCTGGCGTGGGCTTTCGCGTCGTTTCTTCAGGGGGCGGGCGGCTTCGGCGTCCCGGTCGTGATCACGGCTCCCCTCCTGCTCACGGCCGGATTCACCCCGTTGCAAGCCTTGACCCTGCCATTCATCGGCCACGCGTGGGCGGTGACCTTCGGATCATTGGGAACGTCCTTCCAGGCGCTGATGTCGGCCAGCGGGCTGGGCGCGGATATGCTCGCCGGACCCTCGGCGATCCTGCTTGGAATCCTTTGTCTCCTCTCCGGCATTATGGTCGGCCTTTCGGGTTCGGATAAGGGGGAGTTCCGGCGGCTGCTTCCCATTGTGTTTGCCGTTGGAGCGGCGATGGCGGGCACTCAGTATTTGCTTGCGGTTTCCGGTTTCTGGCAGATCGGTTCGCTGGGGGGCGGTCTGGCGGGATTGCTGGTGATCTTCATCGCGGCTCGGTTCATCCGGGGACGGGATCCGGCGCTCGCCTATCAGCCGGACCGCAAGTTCATCATCGGGCTATCGGCGTATCTCGTCCTGATGATGGTGATAATTTGCGCGCGTTGGATCGCTCCGCTGCGCGACGCGCTGCAAGCCATTGTGTGGAAACCCGTGATTCCGGAGGTCGCCACTTCGCTCGGATTTATAACCCCGGCCGGAGAAGCCGCCCGGATCGCGCCATTCGGACACCCCGGCGCGCTATTGGCGTATTCCGCGATCGCGGTTTTCATTCTCTTTCGATCCCTGGGTTGGTACCCGTCCAATCCGGCCGGGCGCATCCTGCGCGGGACGGCGCGGCGGGCGGTGCCGGTTTCGGTCGGGATTCTGCTGATGGTCGGCGTATCGACCATCCTCTCGTATTCCGGAATGACCTCACAGTTGGCGGAAGGGTTGACGGCGTCGGTCGGCGGCGCCTTCCCGGCGCTCGCTCCCTGGCTGGGCGCGGTCGGCGCATTTCTGACCGGCAGCAATACCAACTCCAATCTCATGTTTGCGCCGTTGCAGCAAGACATGGCGCGTGCGCTGGGTGTGAGGCAGGATATCCTTCTGGCCGGGCAAACGGGCGGCGGTGCCGTGGGGTCGGTCCTTTCCCCGGCGAAGGTCGGGGTGGGGTCGGTCGCGTTTGAATCCGGATTGAAGGATGGGGATATCATCCGGAAGCTGCTTCTTCCAATCGGGCTGCTGCTTCTGGCGGCAAGCCTGTTTACGATTGCGCTGGATTAACTGCCATCCCGGTATGGTACCCATTCGTCATCCCGGCGTGCTCCCCATTCATCATCCCGGCGTGTTCCCCATTCGTCATCCCGGCGTGTTCCCCATTCGTCATCCCGGCGTGATCTTGGCCGGGATCCATCCACTGGAAAATCCTGGATGCCGGCTTAGTGCACCCCCGCTTCGCATTCATCCCGGCTCATGAACCAGGTGCGAGCCGGGATGCTCCGCGAGGGCAGGCGCCGGCATGACGATCATGGTCATATGCCGAATGATTGCATGAGAAGAAAGAACTTGATACGATTGCATCTCGAGCAATTCCGGATAAGGATCACTTCGCATGGAAGAGCCCATTTTTGTCCTGATCACCGAACCGCTTACGCCTGAAATCATCAGCCGGCTGCAGGCGATTTCCCCGCGGCTGGAAGTGCATGTCCACCCGGCTAACAAGCTTGAGGAAGTTCCGCCGCAGCTTCTGGCCCGGGCGGATGTGCTCTATACCCTGCGGATCGTCCCGCCGCCGGATCAGGCGCCGAACCTGAAGTGGATCCAATTCCACATGGCCGGGTTGGATCCATTCGCGGACGCGCCGATTCTCGAGCGGGGAGTCCAATTCACATCGCTTTCCGGGGCGGCCGCGCCCCAGATGGCGGAATACGTGGTGATGATGCTGCTCGCGCTCGGGCACCGCCTACCGGAACTGGTCCGCGCCCAATCCGCGCACGAGTGGCCGCGCGAAAAATGGGAGCGGTTCGCGCCGCGGGAACTGCGCGGGTCCACCGTCGGGGTGGTCGGGTACGGGAGCGTGGGGCGAGAGACGGCCAGGCTCTGCCAGGCCTTCGGCGCGCGGGTGCTTGCGGTCAAGCGGGACGTGATGTCGCCCGAGGACGGGGGATATGCGGCGGAAGGGATCGGTGATCCGGAGGGAAGGATCCCGGCCCGCATCTATCCGCCGCAGACGACCAAGCGCATGCTGGCCGAGTGCGATTTCGTGGTCGTCTGCGCTCCGTTGACGGTCGCCTCGCGGCGATGGTTCGACGCCGAGATGATCGGGGCGATGCGCGAAGGCGCCTGTCTGGTGGTCGTATCGCGCGGGGATATCGTAGACGAGGCCGCGCTGGCGAAGGCGCTGCAATCCGGCAGGATCGCCGGGGCGGCGCTGGACGTGTTCGCGCACGAGCCGCTCGCGCCGGACGACAAGCTTTGGGAGTCGCCGTGCCTTTTCATCACCCCGCATATCGCCGGCAGTTCGCCGCGCTACGACGCGCGGGCGGCGGATGTGTTCGCGGAGAACCTGCGCCGCTTTCTCGAGAACCGGCCGCTGGTAAACCGGCTGGATCCGCAGAAGGGATATTGAGGCGCGCATGATCCGCGGCGTGGTCCTGGATTACGGCTCGACGCTCATCACCTTCGAAGGCAGCGTGGCGGAGGTGCGCGAACGCGCCCACCGGGCGTTGCTGGAAACGTTGCACGGGGAAGGCTTGACGGTGCGGGAGAAGGCGTTTCTGGCGCGTCTGGCGCGCAAATTTGAAGCCTACGACCGCAGGCGGGCGGTCGATCACAAGGAGACCACCGCCTTCTCCGTGCTCGCGGCGGTCCTGGAGGAGGAAAAGGTTCCTGCGCAGCCTGTCACGGTAATGCGCCGCGCGCTGCGGTCGATGTACGAAGTCTATGAGGCGCATTGGAAGCCTTTTCCGGATTCGATCCCGGCGCTGGATAAGATCCGCGCCGCCGGGCTGCGGACGGCGATGCTCTCCAACGCCTCGGATGAGGAGAATGTCCGGCGGATGCTGGATAACCACAAATTGGAATCCTATTTCGATCCGGTGGTCATCTCCGCCGCGATCGGGATCCGCAAGCCGGACCGGCGGGCGTTCCAGCCGATCCTCGACGCATGGGGCATCCCCGCCGCCGAGATCGTGATGGTTGGCGACCAGCTCGGGGCGGATATCCTCGGCGGGAAACAGATCGGGATGCGGACGATCTGGCTGACGACCGAGGAAAATGCGCCCGCCAACCAGAAACTGCGAGGCAGACTCTCGCCCGATGCGCAAGTGAAAACCATCGGCGAGGCCGCAGCCCTGCTTGTTCACTGGAAGGATCAACCGTAGTCATGGGCCTTTCGTATTGGGACGGGGCATACCGCACCGACCGAAAAATCTGGGGCCGGCGTCCGTCGGAGACGGCGCTCGCCGCCGCAAAATATTTTTCCGAGGCGGGCATCCCGACCGCAGGCAAACGCATGCTCGACATCGGCTGCGGGTACGGGCGGGATGCCTACTACCTTGCTTCGCAGCTGGGTGTGCGCATGACGGCGGTCGATCCCGCCGCCACGGCCGTGGAGATGGCCAGAGCGGACGGGGCGGAAGGCGGACAGCCCGGTGTGGATTACCGCGTCTCCCGCTTTCAGGAGGTCGCGGACGGACCCTACGATCTGATATATGCCGCCAACCTGTACCAGATCCTGCCTCTGAAGGAAAGGAGGCAATTTCCGCGGGCGGTGAAAAAACTTCTTGCGCCGGATGGGTCGTTCATCCTCGGCACGCTCTCCAGCCGGGATCCGGAGCATGCCGGCAAGGGAACCGCGATCCCGGGGGATATTAATTCCTGGTTGGATAAAACGTACGTCCACTTGAGCGACCGGGCGGAACTCGAAAAGGCTTTTCATTTTCTAAAATTTCAAAAATTATTCGAACACGAGTTTCTTGAAAGCCGGGCGGGCGGTTCCCATCATCATCATATTTCCTGGATCCTGATCGGGAGCGGAGACGCCGCGGACGACGGCAAGGCATGAATTCATGAAGCGGCGGATCGCGGAAATTCCGATTATCGGCGGATGGGCGCGCCGGACGGTGAAGGCGTACCGGGGCTGGAGAAATTCGAACCAGATCCGCAATGCCCTGCAGCGCTCGCCGCGGAAGATCGTCATCGGCGCGTCCGCGACCTTCGATCCGGGCTGGATCCCGACCGAGATCGAGGCGCTCAACATCCTGCGCGAGGCGGATTGGGAACGGTTCTTCGCGCCCGGTTCAATCGACGCGCTGCTGGCCGAACACGTGTGGGAACACCTGACCGCGGAAGAAGCGTTCCTGGGCGCGCAACTTTGCCATCGCTACCTCAAGCCCGGCGGATACCTGCGGATCGCCGTGCCCGACGGATATCATCCGGATCCGGAATATATCGCCTGGGTGAGGCCGGGTGGGTGCGGGGCGGGCGCGGAAGATCATAAAGTGCTTTACACACATGCCAGCGCGCGGGCGCTCTTCGAACGGGCGGGGTTCGAGGTCCGGTTGTATGAATACTTCGACGACGCCGGCCGATTTCAGTACAACGAGTGGTCGCCGGAAGGCGGGATGATCCATCGCTCGAAACGTTTTGATAAGCGTAACCGCGGCGGAAAGTTGGGCTATACGTCGATCGTTCTGGATGCGGTGAAACCATCCTCACCCCCTCGCTCCCCCTCTCCTGGTTTACCAGGAG
>JBAVFZ010000144.1:0-23692 GCA_049684495.1 Anaerolineales bacterium
CACCGAGATCTTGCGCATGCCCCAGCAGCAGTTGGAAGGCTTCCAGGCGGGCGTGTTCGCACAATTCGGTGAAGATGGTGATATTCCCGCCAAAAAGCGTCTGGATCCCGCCGGCGAAATTCCCAAGGACGCTGCGCGAGCGAACGGTGATGCCGCGCACGACTCCGAGGTTGCGGACGATCCGGTATCCTTCGATGGTGAAAGCGGTGCTGGTCATGGATGAGTCCATGCGGAGCTCCTTTATTCGGTTTTCCCCGACCAATCGCCGGGAAAGGCCTGCAGCGCGCGCTCGGCCGCATTGGCAACGTTCGGATCCTTGTCATACCGGCGCATGCGGAGGACGTCCTGGACTTCCTTGGTGCGGAATTCCACCAGGGCGATAAGCGCCAACAGCCGCGCGGAGTCGTTGGAACCTTCCTGGAGATTCCCATTGACGAGGATATACCCCTGGCGCGGATTTTTAAGGATTTCGATCAGAACCGGGATAACGATGGGATTCTGGATTTTCACCAGCCTCTGGACCGCCAGCTGACCAGTGTCCAGTTCGGCGGCGCGCACCGCTCGGAACCGCAGGATTTGGATCAGCGTGCGGATGGCGAGATCCGACACCACCGGATCGGGATCCTCCATCGCGGCTTCCAGTTCCGTGAGGACCGCATCGTCCTGGGCCATGCCCGAGCGGTTGGAAAATTCCACGGCCGTTTCCTGACGGACCCTGGGTCCCCCGCTGCGAAGATCGTAGGAGGTCTGCGCGCGCTGGACCAACCGTCCGACCGGGGTGTTGGCGGTGGCGGCAGCGGCTTTATTAAAAAGCGCCGACTTCTCTTCCGGGCTCATGGCCAGGATCTTTTTGGCCCGGTTGACGGCATCCGCCACTTCCACATCCCCGCAGCCGAGGAGTTCCTCCAGCGTGTTCAGCATTGTCTTCTCGCCCGAGGGATTTTCGATCATGCGCAGGCGGTCACGCCACACATTTATCTGTTCCGCCAGAACCATCTGTTTCTCTTTAAGCGCTTCCTGTTCCTTGAGGATCCGCGGACGCTCGGTTTCCTCTTCTTCCACCCATTTCCGGCGCAATACTCCGAGATGATCGGCAATCGAGGTGAATTCACGCTGGATGGCGGTCACCTTCCGATCGAGCACTATGGCAAGTTCCCTTAATTCGAGGATGACCAATTCTGGCTCTCCGCTGGGGCCTCTGCGGCGGTTCTGCCCGGGCTACCGGCAGTCATTGAATCATAGCACTCGAGAAGATCGCGTCAAGTGGACCGGATAGGCGGGGTGATACAATTTTCAACGGGAGAGGTTGAGCATGAGCGTTCCCCCGGTTGACATTCGCCATCACGCCCGGCAGACCAGACGACGGCTGATCGCCGGAGGGCTGGGGCTGTTTTTTGTGATCGGATCCGTCCTGATTGCCGTCACCTACGGGACATCGGCCGCGGTTTGCGGCCTGGCATTCTTTCTTCTGGCGATGATACCCATCGGGTTGATCAGCCTGGTCCTGTTCGGGCTGCAATGGATCTCGGATCGTTCAAAACGGGACGATGCCAAAGGCGGAAAACCGGGATGAACACGCGCTTAATCGTCATTCGATCGATCACGGCCTTGACGGGATTGGTGGTCGTCGGGATCCTGTTATTCAGCATAACATCGATACTTGCACCGCAAAATACCGCTTCCCCGACGGCGGAACCCACTTCCAAATCCGGCGTAATCCCTCTCACCCCCACCCTCCCGGCGGAGGGTATTGTCCTTAAGACCAACCCGGTCCCTCCCGGGCAGGATATTCTCTCCCGTGCCAACCTTGAAGGGCTGACGGAACTTGGCCATTTTGGACGGGGTTGGCCCGCCGCCGCCGATTTTTCGCCCGACGGATCCCGCCTGGCGATCGGGACATCGCGCGGAGTGGAGATCCTCTCGACCGCGGATTGGTCGTCAGCCGCCGCTTACCCCTACGCCTCGCCCGTTCTGGCGGTCCTGTATTCTCCCGACGGCAAATTGCTGGCGGCCGGGCTGCAGGATGGAATGGTGCTGGTCCTCGACGCCGCATCGGGAAAAACACTGCACCGACTTCTCTGGCACTCGCGGCCGGTGCACGGGCTTGCCTTCTCCGGATGGAGACGGGACGGTCAGTCATCGGCATACCTTGCCTCGGGCGCCGAGGATGGCTCCGTCGCGGTGTGGGATTTGAAATCCGGACTGGCCCGCCACCGGTTAACCAATCCGCTGCTTGGGTATTGGGGATACGGCATTCGCAGCCTTGCTTTTTCGCCGGATGATTCGGTTCTGGTGACGGGCGGTGACCAGGGGTATCTCTCCCGCTGGGATCTGGCTACGGGAAAGGAACTCCCGCGCCTGCAAACACAATTCGGGCTGCTGTTTAGCATCGCTTTTTCGCCGGACGGCAGCCGGCTGGCTTCCGCCTGCGGCGACGGCACCGTTCAACTCTGGGATTATGCATCCGGGGAGCCGCTGGTGCTTCTTCAAGGGCATGCTTACGGCGCATGGAGCGTCGCCTGGACTTCCAAAGGAGACAGGCTGGCTTCCAGTGCGGGCGACGGAATGGTTAAAATCTGGGATCCGGTATCGGGGACTCTGTTGCGGGAGAAAGCCGCCACCTTTACGAAAATCGACTCGTTGAAATACTCCCCCGATGATACCCGGCTGGCTGCGGTCTCGGCCGGCGAGCGGGCGATCATCCTGGATGCGCGCTCGCTGGCGGAAACCCGGACCTTCCCGGATATGATCGGCGGCATCCGCTCGACGGCGTTCTTTCCGGGCGGAGAGTGGAGCGCGCTGAGCGCTGAAAATGGAATGACCTACCTGTGGAACTTCCCCAAGGGAGAGGTTATCCCGCTTGGAAATCCGCGGCCGGCCAGCAAGGCCGACTTCTCCTCCGAATTCTCCCCCCGCGGCGGGATACTTGCCGCCGCGGACGGCTTGCCGGGAATCGTGCGCCTGATCGATCTGGAAACCCTCGCCCCCCGGAGCGAGTTCCGGGTGATGGGAGTGCGGGCGCTCGCATTCTCCCCGGATGGGAAAACCCTGGCCGCCGGCGGGAACGGCGTGCTCCTGATTGCGGATATGGAATCCGGAGAGAACCGGACGCTCACCGTGCCGTCCCGGATAACCAGCCTCGCCTTCGTCCAAGTCGCGGAAGCGGGGACACTGCTCCTGGCCGGCGGATTGGAGGACGGATCGATTCTCGTATGGGATCCCATTCATCCGGACAATCCGGGGGAATTATCCGCATCCGGGAATTCAGCGGTGTGGAGCCTGGCGGTGTCCGGCTCGCTGCTTGCGGCGGGAGATGACCGGGGGGATATCCGGGTCTGGGATATGACGCATTGGATTCTCCTTCGGACCCTTTCCGGATACATGAGTTCGGTATTTGCCCTGACGATTTCACCGGATGGAACGCTTCTGGCGGCCGGCGGCATTCAGGGGGCGATCCGGTTTTGGTCGATTCAAAACGGAACGTTGATCCGGGTGATCCCCGCCCATAACGGCTGGGTGAACGGGCTGGTTTTTTCCCCGGACGGCCGCTGGCTGCTCTCGGGCGGATCGGACGGCGTGGGACGTATCTGGGGAATCCCGGCGTGAAATTTTTTCCACGAAGAGCACGAAAAAGATCCGAAGGACACGAAGGAATTTGAAAATATTAATATCCGGATTTGCTTTTGGAATGCAGGAATAAATAATTACCTGACTATTCAGCCCGTGGTAAAATCCACACGCCGATATTACTTCAATACATATCACCGGCCGGACGGAACGGCCGATCGAATGGGAGAGAGTCATGAAGATCGTGTTGGGATTCGATCATGCCGGTTTCCTGCTTAAGCCGGTCATTCTGGAAACGGTCCGCAAAGCCGGCCACCAGGCGCTGGATGTCGGAACGAATTCCACCGCTCCGGTGGATTATCCGGACATCGTCCGGAAGGTCTGCCGGGCGATCCTTGAAAAACGCGCCGTCCGCGGAATACTGGTATGCGGATCCGGAGTCGGCGCCTGCATCGCCGCCAACAAGGTCAACGGCATCTATGCCGGAGTGTGCCACGATATGTATTCCGCCCACCAGGGCGTCGAGCATGACGATATGAACGTTCTGTGCCTGGGTTCGCGGATCATCGGAGCGGAGGTTGCGCGCGAACTGGTTCTGGCATTTCTTGCCGCGCGGTTTTCCAAAGACGAACGCCACCGGCGCCGGGTGGGAAAAATTCGAATAATGGAATCCGAAGGCATTGGAAAGGCGGACCAATGACCGATAATCCGCTGGTCCGTTTGAACCGGATGGGACAATCCGTTTGGTACGACAACATCCGTCGGGGGCTGTTGGAATCCGGGGATATGGAACGCATGGTGCGGGCCGGGGAAATCCGCGGCGTAACATCGAACCCGACGATTTTCGAACAGGCGATCGCCCGTTCGGGGGAATACGATGCCGCGATCCGCGGATTGTCCGGGAAAACCCACAGCGCCGAACAGGCTTACGAGATGCTCGCCCTGGAGGATATCCGGGCGGCGGCGGATATTTTCCGCCCGGTGTGGGAAGAAAGCGGCGGCGTCGATGGGTACATTTCCCTTGAGGTATCCCCCACCCTGGCGAACAATTCATCCGCAACGTTGCGGGAAGCCGTACGATTGTTTCAAACCGTCGGCAAACCAAACGTGATGGTTAAAATTCCCGGAACCTCGGCATGTCTGGACGCCATTCGCCAGGCGGTCGGTGAGGGCATCCCGGTCAACGTCACGCTGCTATTCTCGGTCGAGCGGTATCGCAAAGTGATGGAAGCCTATATGGCCGGATTGGAGGAAAGGCTTGCGCGCGGTCTGCGCGTCGATCGGGTTGCCTCGGTGGCTTCGTTTTTCGTCTCCCGGGTGGATACGCTGGTGGACCGGCTGCTGGACCAATTGGTTTCCGAATACGCGATCACAGAGGATATGCACCGCTCCCTGCGGGGGAAGGCCGCCCTTGCGAATACGCGGCTGGCGTATCAGGCGTTTTCCGAATTCTTCCGGGGATCGCGCTGGTTGAAAGTCGCCTCGTATGGCGCGCGGATCCAACGGCCGTTGTGGGCCTCTACCAGCACCAAGGATCCCGCCTATCCGGACACGTATTATGTCGAAGCTCTGATCGCCAATGACAGCGTCAACACGATGCCTCCCGCGACCGTCGCCGCCTACCGCGACCACGGAAATCCGGCGGTGCGGATCGGCGATGATCTCGATCAAACGCGCGCCCTGCCCGGGCTTCTGACCAAGGCGGGGATCGCCATGGAGCAGGTAACCTACCAATTGGAGCTCGAGGGCGTGCAGGCCTTCCAGAAATCGTACGAATCCCTGCTGGCGGCCGTAAAAGAGCGGCTGCCCGATCAGGACTGATCCCAGTCATTCCGAGCGCCGACCGGAGGGAGGGGCGAGGAATCGGAATCTTATTTATCCGATTCCTCGGGGCCTGAAGGCCCCTCGGAATGACATCCTTGCGCAACGGCCCGGGGACGGTTATAATGCCGCCGTTTCAGAGCGAACCGGGCGGGGTCGGGCTTGCGGGTAAGTAACCGGAGCACCGGCCCCCGTTTAAAACCGGAACTTTATGGGCTCACCTCTCCTGGTTTCATCATCCCCCAGCCCGAACCGCATCGGCTTTTGGAGGACCCGCCCCTCAGGGAAGCATGGAGAAGTACACCCGCCTGAAATCTCGGAGGCAATGATGACGGAAAATCCTGGTATGGGTGGAAAAATTTTATTGGCCGACCTCAAGCCGAAGGCTCCACTTAAGGGCAAGGTCAAACGGATCGAGCTCTCGGGCGCCGTGGTGGATGTCGGCGCCGAACGCGACGGCCTGCTCCATATTTCTGCGCTGGGTAAGGAAAAAGTCAATCGGGTGCAGGACGTTCTTCAGCCGGACCAGGAAATTTCAGTTTGGGTGAAGAAGGTGGATGCGGCCAAAGGCGAATTGTATCTGACCATGATTGCCCCCCTGGCCCACGATTGGAACGATTTGCGCACCGGCACGGTGGTGCACGGAAAAGTATCCCGCATCGAAAAATTCGGAGTCTTCCTGGATTTTGGCGCCGAACGGCCGGGATTGATCCATATCAGCGAACTCTCGAACGAATACGTCAAAGACATCGCCAGCGTGGTGAAAGTCGGCGACGAGATCGATGCGACCATCCTTGAAGTGGACCTCAAGAAAAAGCAGGTCCACCTCAGCCGAAAAGCACTGGAAGCCAAACCCCAACCTCAAACCCAAAAAGAAGAAGCGAACGAACCCGAGGAACCGGAAGTAAAACCGATTACAACAATGGAAGCCGCCTTCCTCAAAGCCCAAGCCGGAAACGCTGGCGAATCCGCCGCAAGCACGCGGATGCGCGAACAAACGGAAAAGAAACGCCGGCAGCAAGAGGAAATTCTAAGCCGGACGCTGGAAACGGCGCCGAGGAAATAATCGAGCCGTCTTCCACCCGACACGCGCTCTTGATCGCCGGATACCGGCGGCCGCTATTTTGACATAAAAAAGAACGGGCGAGGTATGGACCTCGCCCGTTCTTTTTTATCCGATTGTTTATCGGCGGCGATTAATCCCGGTGGACCGTCGCCATCCGAATCGCCGGTGAGTTATTGCTCGTCTTCATCCAGAGGTTCGTCTTCATCTTCCTCTTCGATCTCAAAACCCTCTTCTTCGTTTTCCCAATCCTCGTCAAACTCGTCCTCTTCCCACTCCTCCTCGGTTTCCGCTTCCTCGGATTGCGAGTAGGTCTGGCAGCCGGTGTCGGGGTCCAACTCGATGGCCGCGGCGCCGCAAAAGTTTTCCTCCAGGAAAATGCAATCCATGTATCGACAACGTATCCTGGGCATGAAGCCACCTCCCAAAAAGGCTCCCGAAGTATATCGCAATCCGGGCCGCGGGCACTCGGAAAACCCGATGCCCGCAACCGGCAATTTTTTACTATAAGGAAGAAATTCTATTCGGTCAAGTACTTGCCCGAAATTCGTCCGAAAGGAGCGGTCAGGGCCGCACGCGCCTGGCCTCCAGGACGTTCGGCAGCGCCTCGATCCGGTTGAGCACCCGGCTCAACTGGGAGAGATCGGTGACTTCGATCAGCATGTCAATGGTCGCCTGGTGGGCTTTCGTGTTAACGCTGACTTGGCGCATGCTGATGTGGTCCTCGGTGATGATCGAAGAAACGTCACGCAGCAGCCCTTCGCGGTCGAAGGCCGAAATCCGCACCTCCACCGGATACGTCCGGACGATGCGGCCCCACGAAACGCGGACCAGGCGTTCCTTGTCGGGAATGCGAAGGATGTTCTTGCAGTCCGTGCGGTGGATGGTGGCCCCCTGCCCGCGCGTGATGTAACCGACGATCGGGTCGCCCGGCACCGGTTTGCAGCAGCGGGCGAGGTTGGTGAGCATCCCGCGCAGGCCGGTGACGTTAATCTCGCCGGTGGTGGCGGATGACGCCGGAGCTCCGGTTGCGGAAACGACCTCCAATCCGGTTTGTTCGGTTTCGAGAATTTTCGACACGATGCGGGCGGGCGAGACGTCGCCGGCGCCGATCGCGGCGAAAAAATCGTTCACGGCCGTAAACCCGGCCTGTTTGGAGAGGCTTTCCAGGGTCACATCTTCAACGCCCAGCCGGTGCAGCTCGCGTTCGAGAATGTCGCGTCCGTTGGCGACCTTCTGCTCCAGATCCTGGTGCTTGAACCACTGGCGGATTTTGCTGAGCGCGCGCTGGGATTTCACCAGCCCCAGGTGCGGGTTCAGCCAATCGCGGCTCGGGCCTCCGCTGCGGGTGGTGACAATTTCCACCTGGTCACCGGTCCGCAGGCGGTAATCCAGTGAAACCATCTTGCCGTTGACCCGCGCGCCGCGGCAATGATGGCCGATTTCGGTATGGACGTGATAGGCGAAATCGATCGGAGTCGACCCGGCGGGCATGTCGTACACGTCCCCCTTGGGGGTGAAACAATAGACCCGGTCCTCGAACACATCGCTCTTCATGCCGTCCAGAAACTCGCCGGCGTCGGGGACTTCCTGGCGCCAATCCATCAGGCTGCGCAGCCAGAGCACGCGCCGCTCGAAGGCTTCATCGCGCTTGGTGCCTTCCTCCTTGTAGCGCCAGTGGGCGGCGATACCGAGTTCGGCGCTGATGTGCATCTCCGGCGTGCGGATTTGCACTTCGAGCGTTTTACCGTCCGCATATACGACGGCGGTGTGGAGGGACTGGTAGAAATTATCCTTGGGGGAAGCGATGTAATCGTCGAATTCCTTCGGCAGCGGCACCCACAAGTTGTGGATGACCCCCAGTGCGACGTAGCAGCTGGGGATGTCTTTGACGATGATGCGCACCGCCCGGACGTCGTGGACCGATTCGAAAGCCACGCCTTTGCGGGTCATTTTGCGGTAGATCGAATAGATGTGCTTGGGCCGCCCGGTAACCTCGGCTTTCAATCCGGCCTTGGCCAATTCCCGGCGGAGGTTCTCGACGATGGATTTCATCATCGCTTCGCGGTCCGAGCGGCGTTCTTCGAGCTTGGCGGCGATTTCCTTGTATTGGGATGGATTTACAAATTGGAAGGCCAGGTCCTCCAGCTCCCACTTCATCTGCCATATCCCGAGCCGGTTGGCCAGCGGAGCAAACAATTCCAGTGTTTCCTGGGCGATGGCTTTGCGCCGGTCGGGGGCAAGGTGATCGAGCGTGCGCATGTTGTGCAGCCGGTCGGCCAGCTTGATCACCACCACCCGCACGTCGTCGCCCATGGCGAAGAAAATCTTGCGCAGGGTTTCCACATCCAGGGCTTTGCGGCGGGCGTCTTCGTCGACCACCGGCATCGGCCGGCCGTCGTCCCGGGTGACTCGCGGCAGCTGGGTGAGTTTAGTCACCCCGTCCACCAGCTTGGTTACTTCCTCGCCGAACTCCTTGCGGATGAGGTCGAGCGTGACGGGCGTGTCTTCGACGACGTCGTGCAATAGACCGGCTGTGATGGCCGGCCCCGGGAGGTGAAGATCGGCCAGGATCTTGGCGACCGCCAGGCAATGCTGAATATAAGGCTCGCCGGAGATGCGGGTTTGGCCCTCATGGCCGCGGAGCGCCAACTGATACGCCCGCGCGATCGTCTCGCGGTCTTGGGGGGAAAGATAAGAGAGGGTCTCGGAAAACGACTGGTAATCCATAGGAAAAAATTTCGATAAGTATACCTCTCCCCCTCCCACCCCTCCCCCGTTTGCTTTAGGGATATTGTTTTCCCTTGTGGATAGCTCCGGAAGCAAACGGGGAGGAAAAAAGAGGGGGTGGCACTCTCCTTGCACGTACCCATACCGACGGCATTATTTGGAACGGCTGCCGGGACCGGGAAATCCCGGCGCAAATGCCGCAGCCGAATCTTCCGGAGGAATCATGGCGTTGACCGGGAAAGGTTTCTTCATCTGGCAGATCCCGCATTGTGAATCGGGCGACGCGACTCAGATCGCGGCACGCGCCGTTTCCGCGGGATTGTCGCACGTCCTGATCAAGATCGCGGACGCCGGCAACGCCTTTAATATCGATAAGAACGGCCGGGACCTGGTGCCTCCGGTTGTCGCGGCACTGCATGCCAGGGGAATCCAGGCTTGGGGATGGCATTATGTGTACGGGTATGATCCGACGGCGGAGGCGCGGGTGGCCGTCCAGCGCACCCTGCCCCTCAACCTGGATGGATACGTCATCGACGCCGAGGCCGAATTCCAGTATTCCGGCCGGGCCGCCGTGGCGAGGACCTTCTGCCAGCAGCTCAGAGCCGGTCTGGGCTCCCTCCCGATCGCGCTTTCCTCGTACCGTTTCCCGAATTATCACACCGCCTTCCCGTGGAGCGTTTTTTTTGAATATTGCGACTACAACTTGCCCCAGGTCTATTGGGAGGGATCGCATAACGGAGCCGAGCAGCTGCAGCGGTCGTATGATGAATTTCAGAAGATTTCACCTGTCCGGCCGATCATTCCGACCGGACCCGCGTATTCCAATGGCGGATGGCGTCCCGCGGCATCCGAGCTGACCGGGTTTATGCAGAAAGCGCTGGAACTTGGGCTGCGGGGCGTGAATTTTTGGTCCTGGGATTATTCCACCCTTCCCAGTTACCTGGATCTGTGGAACGCCGTGGCCAATTTTCCATGGCCGCCGGCCTCGAGCGCGGATATCGCCCAGCAGCTTCCGGCGATGTGGAACACGCACGACCCCAACCGGGTTATCTCCCTGTATCAGAACAACGCCGCTCACGTCACCGGCGCCCGCACGGTGGTCGGCTCGCAGGCGATTTTGGATTGGTACTCCGAGATGTTTGCCACGCGCCTGCCCGGAGCGCTTTTCCAGATCACCGGATACAGCGGTTCGGGAAATTCCCGCCATATCTCGTGGACGGCGACCAGTTCGGCGGGGAACGTCCGGGATGGGAACGACACGCTCGGGATCCGGGACGGGAAGATTCAATACCATTACACCTATTTCACGATCACATAGCACAGGATTCAACCTTTACGGACAAAATTCATCCGGAAATAGATTTCCCCCCTTAAAATAATTGACATCGCATATGCACGGGTTATAATCGTCACGCCGCCCGGAAATCCCTTATCCGCGGGAATCCAGGGCGTTCCGTTCGGTCTTCCATAAGCCCCCGTAGCTCAAAGGATAGAGCGGCTGACTTCGAATCAGTAGGCTGGGGGTTCGAGTCCCTCCGGGGGCGCTCGCCATCCCGACGACGATGCGCCGCATCTGCGCGTCGATATTATTCATCTCTGCAGGTGAGTGTCCGTGCGCCATTCGCGCCACCTTCTTTTCGGCCCCCAAACGACCAAACTGGAACTGCTGCTTACTCCGCTTTCCATGCTGCCGTTGACGATCGGCGACGGTCCGGTAGGAGAGGCGATCGCCGTCCTGCGCGAAGACCTGAAACGGTTGAAGCTGGAGCGGATCCAGCCGAACTTTTACCTGTCCGCCGGATACGGGACGGTCGAGGGCACGACGAATATCGCGGTCGGGTTTTACGATACGCATCCGCTCATCCGCGAACTGCACAAGGAATACCGGCGCTGGAGTTACAGCCCGGAGGAAATCCTCGCCACCCTGCGCCACGAAGTCGGCCACGCCTTCTGCTACGCCTACAAACTCTACCGCCGCAAGGATTTCCGCGAAACGTTCAACGTGCGCGGTCACTTTTTTCACACCTATCCGGTGACCGACCGGTATGTCGAGCGGGCCAATCCATGGAGCCGGGATTACGTCAACCCGAGCGGCGATCATTACGCGCAAAAGCACCCCGACGACGATTTCGCCGAGACCTTCTGCGAGTGGTTTACCTCGCGCCGGAGCTGGCGGAAAAAATACCGCCGCTTTCCGGGCGCCCTGAAAAAATTAAAGTATGTGGATGAACTGGTCCGCGAACTTCGGCGGAAGGAACCCGAGTTCGCCAACGATCCGGCGCTCCTGGACGAGCCGGTAAGCGAGTATTCCATCACGCTGGCGGAGTTCCTCAAAGCCAAGAACATCCAGCGCTACCGGCGCGGAGCGACCGGTTATGTGGATGGAGACCTGCGTCGCCTGTTCCACAAGACACCCTCGCGGGCTTACCTGCAGCAAAACTATCTCCCGGCGGACGAATACCTGAAGGAAAACCGGCCGCTCCTGATGAAACGGGTGATCGCCTCCACCAGAGCGGATCCATTGGTGGTGAAGGATCTGCTGGATAAATGCCAGCACCGGGCGAAGGAATTGCATCTTTCGCTGCGCAAACGCGAACGGGAGATCAAACTGATCGAGCTGGCGGCTTACATTTCCATGCGTTGCGCGCTGTATCGTGCGACGGGATCGTATTTCGGGTGACCGTCATGCCGGCGCGATCGTGGCCGCCATCCACGCATGGATAACGAATGACCGTCATGCCCGGCGTGTTCTTGGCCGGCATCCAGCCTCGGTTGGAGTAGACCCCGGCCAAGAGCACGCCGGGGCGACGATAATCATCACTCGGGATAACGAATGACCGTCATGCCGGCGTGTTCTTGGCCGGCATCCAGCCTGGGTTGGAGTAGACCCCGGCCAAGAGCACGCCGGGGTGACGCAGGATCATCACGCCGGGGGGAAGAATGATCATCACACCGGGATGACGGCCTTTAGTGCACGTGTTCCACGGCCGGATCCGACGCCAGCGAGCCCGCCAGCACGCTTTCATACAGCGTGAGCATCTGGTCGGTAATGCGTTCCCAGGAATACGCATGCGCCAAATTCGCCGCATGCCGCCCGAGGTCCCGGCGCAGCCGTTCGTCCGAAAGCAACTTCTGAAGTTTATCCGCCAGCGCGGACGGATCGGAATCCGGAATGTGATATCCGGTACGGCCGTCACGGACAAGATACAACAAGCCCCCCACTCCGGACGCCACCACCGGAGTGCCGCAGGCCATCGCCTCGAGCGCAACCATCCCGAAGGATTCATATTGCGACGGCATGACCACGGCCTGCGCGGCGGAATAATAGAGCGGAAGCTCCGTCTGCGGGCGCTTCCCCAGAAAGGTAACGACATTCGTCACCGATAAGGCCTCGCGCAGTTCCTGCAAATGGCGCATCTCCTCCTGGGGATTTTCGGGATCCCCGCCGATCACCATCACACACGGGCATGCCGGGGAAAGGAATCCGCGTTCTTGAAGCAGCGCCGCCGCCCGCAGCAGGGTTTCCAATCCCTTCAGGCGCTCGATCCGCCCGACGAACAGGACCATCTGGGCGTCTTTGGGAAGCCCGATCTGGGTGCGTGCCTCGGTCATCAGGTGCGGATGGAAAAGATCCAGGTCTACACCCGGAGGAATGACGACCACCTTGCGGAGATCCGCCTGGTAAAGCCACTGCAGCTGCATGCGTTCGGCGGGCGTCGCGGCGATCACCCGGTCGGCGCCGCCGAGAATATTAAGCTCGGCCTCCCGGCGGAGCGGATCCTCGACGGTGCCGCCCAGCCGTGATTTCATCTCTCCCAGGGTATGGAACATGTGCAGGAGCGGGATATTCCATTCCCGCTTAAGCCGCATCCCGGCCAATCCGGAGAGCCAGTAATGGCTGTGGATCAAATCGTAGCGGATATCCTGCGCGGCGGTGAATTTATCGATCTCCGCAGTGAAAACGGGAACGTACTGCGACCATTGGTCGCGGGGCAAGGGAGTCTCCGGGCCGGCCGGGATGTGAATGACGCGGTTGCCGTTTCCCAGGTCGTGGATGACATGCGGCACATGTTCATCCTGGGAACGGGTGAATACATCCACCCGGATTCCAACCCTGCCCAGGGAACGCGTCAACTCGCGGACATAGACGTTCATTCCGCCGGTGTCTTTTCCCCCCAGCGCCGCCAGGGGGCATGTGTGATAAGAGAGCATCGCCACGCGCATGGGGCTATTATAGCGTTCCCGTTCCGGGCAATGGCGGGGTGATTTTGGTCCATCCGGCTCGCTCAGCGGCGATCTTCACGCAAAAAGGCCGAAAAGAAGGCCAACTTGACCCCGATGACGGGCTCGTGGTATTCTCCCCCCGAAATCTCGGACCAGGGGGAAACGATGTCTACGGAAGAACGCGCTTATTGGGTGGCCTTCAATCACATCCGCGGAATCGGCTCCGTCCGCGTTCAGAAGCTCCTGAAGGCGTTTGGTAATTTACGGACGGCCTGGGACGTTCCGCGCCATCAATTGCTCGAAGCCGGTCTGGATGAGCGAAGCGCGGGGGCAATCATCAGCGGCAGAGCGGAACTGGATCCGCAGAAGCTTCTGGACCGCTGTGGAAAAATCGGGCTGACGGTGCTGGTATGGGACGATCCGGATTACCCGCCGCGCCTGAAGGAACTGCCCTCCCCGCCGCCGGTCCTGTACCTGCGCGGCGCGATGATCGAAGCGGACGGGCTGGCGGTGGCGATTGTGGGAACGCGCAAAGCCACCGCGTACGGGAAGGAAGTCACTCGGTTGTTTGCGTCAGCCCTGGCGGCCAACGGGATCACCGTCGTCAGCGGGATGGCGCGCGGGATCGATGCGGAAGCGCACGTTTGCGCGCTGGATCGCAATGGAAGGACTTTGGCCGTCCTGGGTTGCGGCGCGGATGTGGTATACCCGCCGGAACACGGGCGGCTGGCGAAGCGGATCGCCGAAAATGGCGCGGTTCTGAGCGATTACGCTCCGGGCACTCCGCCGGATGCGGCGAATTTTCCGCCCCGCAACCGGATCATCGCCGGCCTGGCTTTAGCCACACTCGTGGTGGAAGCCGGCGAAGAGAGCGGCGCGCTGCTGACGGCATGGTACGCCGCGGAATACGGAAGGGATGTGTTCGCCGTTCCCGGAAGCATCCTGACACCCGCCAGCAAGGGATGTAACCGGCTGATCGGAGACGGGGCACAGCCTGCTTTATCTCCGGATGCCCTGATCGCCGCGCTCGATATTCCGCGCATCGCACCCGCATTGCAGATGCGGATGATCGTCCCGGAAAGCCCGGTCGAGGCGAAAATTCTGGACGCGCTCGGGGCGGAACCGGTGCACATCGATCAACTTCGAGCCAGCGTGAATCTGCCGGTGGAAACGGTTTCCGGCGCGCTGGTCCTGATGGAATTGAAAGGGATGGTCCGGACGGTCGGCGGGATGCAGTATGTGGCGGCGTCCCCGCGCGCTCCGGCGGATCACCGGGATTAAATGGATCCGCACCCCAAGGGAACACTCCCACTTCTGGTCGTGCTGATGGCCGGCGGCGGCGGCACCCGCCTGTGGCCGCTGTCGCGGCCCCAGGAGCCCAAACAATGCCTGCCGCTGCTCGGCGGCAAGTCACTCTTCGAATCCACCGTCGACCGCCTGAGCGGCAGCGTTCCACCGGAGAATATATTCGTCGTCTCCAACCGCAACCTCGAACCGTTGCTGTGCGCGGCGGCCACGACTATCCCCGCGGATAATTTTTTCTGCGAGCCGAGCCCGCGCAACACCGCCCCCGCCGTGGCGTTCGCCCTGGCGCGGCTGCGGGCGCGGTTTCCGAAGTTCGTGATGGCCTGCTTGCCTTCGGACCATTTCATTGCGGATACGGATGGATTCCGGCGGTTGCTGCAAGCCGCCCGGATTCTTGCGGAGAAGGAATTCCTGGTCACGCTCGGGATCGCGCCGGGCGGACCGGTCACCGGATACGGGTACATCGAACAGGGCGAACCGCTTCCGGCGGTGGATGGCCTCCCGGCCTTCCGCGTCCGCCGCTTCACCGAGAAGCCGGATCTGGAACGGGCCCGGGAGATGGTTCGCAGCGGATCCTTCACCTGGAACTCGGGGATGTTTTTCTGGCGCTCGGATGTGATCGAAGCGGAATTTCTGCGCCATCAACCCGCGGTAGGCCGGACGGTCGCTTTGATGACGGATGCCTTCGAACGGAAGAACGGCGGCGCAGACCTGGAAAATATCTGGGCGTCGATGCCGAACCTTTCCCTGGATTACGGCATACTGGAAAAATCGGACCGCGTGGCGGTCCTGCCGGCGCGCGGGTTGGGCTGGACCGACATCGGAAGCTGGGATGCGCTCGTCGAGCTGTACCGGTCGCATCCGGAACTCCGGATGGAAGTGCCCGAAGGGCATATCGATGCCGGTTCGAAATCGGTTACCGTCATCCGTAAACCCGGCGACGACCGCATCCTGGCCACCGTCGGATTGGACGATGTGATCATCGTGGAAACCGATGAGGCGATTCTGATCTGCCGGGGCGGTAAATCTCAGGACGTGCGGACGATCACCGAATTGGTGCAGAAAAGGAATTCCGCCAAGAAGGCGGATTGAAATCCCCTCCTTTCGATGGGGAATTCTCCGATCAAGGAACGTGTGTCATGCTGAGCGCCCGTCTCGCCTGCCCTCGCGGAGCATCCCCGCTCGAATCTGGTTCATGAGGGGGGATGGTTGCGGAGCGACGGGAGCGCAGCGAAGGGAAGCGAAGCATCTGCTAGCAAAATTCTAGATCCTTCGCATCCCTCAGGATGGCCTTTTCAAAGGCTTGAAAAATCAATCCACAGGAATGGAGTGTTGGTCTGAATGGAAGGGTATTGTCTGAAGTGCAAGGCCAAGCGTGAAATCGCAAATCCGGAAGCGGCGTTCCTCTCCAACGCGCGGCCGACGACCCGCGGGACGTGCGCCGTATGCGGCACGAAAATTCAAAAGATGGGCGCCACCGACGCCCACGCCGGTTTGATTCCGCCGACCCCGGTCAAGCGGGAAGAAAAACGCGCCAAGCGGAGCGGGAAACTGGTGATTGTGGAATCCCCCACCAAGGCGAAAACCGTGGGTCGCTTCCTCGGCAAGGGCTACCAGGTGCGCGCATCGGTCGGACACGTGCGCGACCTTCTGCGTTCGCAGCTTTCGGTGGATGTCGAAAACGGATTCGCCCCCAAATACAGGATTCCCAACGAGAAGCGGCCGGTCGTGAAGGAATTAAAGGCGCTGGCCCAACAGGCGGAACAGGTTTACCTCGCGACCGACCCGGACCGGGAGGGCGAGGCGATCGCCTGGCATCTGAAGGAAGCCGTGGAGCTTGAGGGAATCCCGACCCACCGGGTCGTCTTCCACGAGATCACCAAATCCGCGGTGGACGAAGCCTTCCAGCATCCGCGCGAGATCGATATGAATTTGGTAAACGCCCAGCAGGCGCGGAGAATTCTCGACCGGCTGGTCGGGTACATGCTCAGCCCGTTGCTGTGGTCCAAGGTGCGCAGCCGGCTCTCGGCGGGGCGCGTGCAATCGGTGGCGCTGCGCCTGGTGGTGGAACGCGAGCGGGCGATCAGCGCGTTCGAAGCGGTCGAATACTGGTCGATCGCGGCGGATCTGGCGAAGCTCACGAACGGCGGGGCGGTCTTCCGCGCCAAACTGGCGAAGGTGGACGAACAGGATGTCTCCCTGGGATCCGAGAAGGAAGCCGGGGAAATGGTGGAGGATCTCAAGCAGGCTTCCTTCCGCGTCGCGCGGGTGCGCCGCGGGGAACGCCGGCGGAATCCCTCCGCCCCCTTCACCACGTCCACCCTCCAGCAGGAGGCGTCCCGCAAACTCGGCTTTTCCCCGAAGAAGACGATGGCCATCGCCCAGCAGTTGTATGAAGGCGTGGAGATCGATTCCCAGGGCATGACGGGATTGATCACCTACATGCGCACGGATTCCACACAGGTGGCGGATACGGCTCAAAAGGAAGCCCGGGAATTCATCGCCGAAAAGTATGGAAAGGAATCGCTGCCGGCCGAGCCGCCGCAGTACCGGACCAAATCGCGCAGCGCTCAGGAAGCGCACGAAGCGATCCGGCCGACTTCGGTCATGCGTCAGCCCAAATCGCTTGAGGCGTATCTCAGCCGCGATCAGAACCGCCTGTACGGGCTGATCTGGCAGCGGTTTGTCGCCTCGCAGATGTCTCCCGCCCTGTTTGATACCATCCAAGTGGACGTGGAGGCCGCAGGGGCGCGCAAGTACCTGTTGCGGGCATCCGGAGCCGTGCTGCGGTTCCAGGGGTTCCTGGCGGTTTATGAAGAAGCCAAGGATGAAGACCAGTCGGAGGAGGAAGACGGCCAGGCGACGATGCCCCCGCTGGATGAAGACGAGCCGTTGAAAGTGGCGAATATCCTCCCCGAACAGCATTTCACCCAGCCGCCGCCGCGTTATACCGAAGCGGCGCTGGTCAAAGCCCTCGAAGAGAACGATATCGGCCGGCCGTCGACGTATGCCCCGATCCTGTCCACGATCCAGCAACGCGGGTACGTTGTCCGTGAAGAGAAGCGGCTGCTGCCGACCGAAATCGGGTATACGGTGAACGACATGCTGGTCACCTATTTCCCGGATGTGATCAATACCGGCTTCACCGCGACTATGGAAGACGAATTGGATGAGATCGCCGAGGGGACCCACGACTGGTCCTCCACGCTGCGGGAGTTCTACGAGCCGTTCCGCAAGGATTTGACTCACGCCGAGCAGGAGATCCCGAAAGCCGACGATACTCCGGAGCCGGCCGGGCGCGACTGCCCGACTTGCGGAAAACCGCTCGTGATCCGCTACGGGCGTTTCGGAAAGTTCATCGGCTGTTCGACCTTCCCGGCCTGCCGCTATGTGGAACCTTGGCTGGAAAAAATGGGCGTGCTGTGCCCCAAGGACGGCGGGGAACTTGTCGAACGCAAGACGCGCAAGGGCCGCACCTTCTACGCCTGCTCCAATTACCCGACCTGCGATTTCACGTCGTGGAGAAAACCCCTGCCCAACCCCTGCCCGTCCTGCGGCGGATTGCTCGTATATGGCGCCAAACAAACCGCTCAATGCATCAAGTGCGAGACGAAATTCCCGCTCGATGAACTCCCGGCCCGGGAACCGGAGAAAGCCTGATCGACGGGACGGAACAAGCCCGGCGGAAAATGTTGCCCGCGGGAGGCATCTGCGGATACAATCGGGGCATGTGTAGGTGAGGTATGGCGAATCTAGCTTCCCTTCGAGACACCCTGGCGCGTTGGATCCGGACTCCCCTTTTCCTTAATGGGGCAAGTTTCCTCCTTGGTACCGTCTTCGGATTGGTGGTTCTGGGCTGGATTATCTGGCCGGTCCAATATGTCGACACGACCCCCGAAATGCTGCGGTCGGACATCCAGCTGGATTACCTCCGCATGGCGGTCGATTCCTACTCCATCAACGGGGATGCGGTGCTGGCCCGCAGCCGGTTCGAGGCGCTGGGCGAACGCAAACTGGATCTGCTGGAGGCGCTGCGTAGCGACGGCCTGACGGATCCCGAACGGTTGCACCAGTTCGAGATCCTCATCGCCGGGCTGTACGTTCCGGGTTCTGAAACAACGGTACCGGCGGCGCCTCCGGCATCCGCCGTCGGATTGGACGATATCCTTTCGGTTCTCGCGATCCTGGGGATCATCATCGGCGGCGCGATTGCGATCGTCCTGGCCTTCAACATCCGCCGCCACCGCTCCGTTGCCGCCAAAGTGTCCCCCGCCGAATCCGAAGACCTCTCGCTGGAAGCGGAGGAGGAACTAGTGGAAAACGCGCCTCCCGCCGAGGAGGGGGAAGAGGCAGGCGGCGAGGGGACGGAGCCGCTCGAACGCTTCGTCACCACCTATACCCTGGGGGACGATCTTTACGAGGACAGCTTCACCATCAATTCCCCGAGCGGGGATTTTCTGGGCGAGTGCGGAGTCGGGATTTCCGAACCGATCGGCGTGGGGGAGCCGAAGAAGATCACCGCGCTCGAAGTATGGTTGTTCGACCGCAAACCGAGCCGGACCTCGACGACGGTGCTGATGAGCCAGTACGCGCACGACAAGGAAGACGTCCGGGCGACGCTCGCGCCGCGCGGAACGCCGGTGCTGGCCGTGCCGGGCGCGGATTTCTGGATGGAGACTCCCGGATTGTCGCTGCGGGTGTTGATCCGCGAGTTGATTTACGGACCGGGACCGCTTCCGCAGAATTCCTATTTTGAACGGCTGACCCTGCAATTGGAAGTTTGGTCGAAGGGGAAGTAGGCTGAAAAATATTTTTACCACAAAAAGCACAGAATACACAAAAAAACCAGGAGAAAATATTCCCGGTTTTTTCTTTGTGCCCTTTGTGCTTTTTGTGGTAAATCTGTTATTCGATTTTTACAATTCGGAAGGAACGCGGTCCGGAAGGTGTGGAAACGGATACTGTCTCCCCCGCCTTGTGTCCCATGAGCGCTTTGCCGATCGGCGATTCGTGGGAGATCTTTCTCGCCCGCGCATCCCCTTCCTTGCTCCCGACGATTTCAAACACATCCTCTTCGTTTTCCTCGTCGACCACATGCACATGGCACCCAAGCGAAACCACGTCCCGCGGAGTGGACAGGGGATCGATGATCTCGGCGGTTTTTACCAGATTTTCAAGGTCCAGAATTCTACCTTCGAGGAATCCCTGTTCTTCCTTGGCGGACGTGTAATCCGCATTTTCCGAAAGGTCGCCCTGTTGAATGGCGGCCCGCAGCCGCGCCGCCAGCGCCGTGCGCGCGGGACCTTTCAGCTGTTCCAGTTCCTCGCGGATTTTCCGGGCGCCTTCGGGGGTCAGTATCTTGTTATCCATTCCGATTTTCCGTCTCCAAAAGAATTCGGTCAGGTTTTGGTGTAGGGGTTGGTCAGTTTTTCAAATTCATCCATGGCAAAGCGGTCGGTCATCCCGGCGATGTAATCGCATACGACGCGGTGCAGATCCTCCACCCCGGCCCGCTTCAGGACGGCCGGCGGCAGGATTTTCGGATTGGCCACATACATGGCGAACAACTCCGAGAGGAACCGTTCCGCCTTGAGCGCCATCCGCATCACCCGGTGATGGCGGTAGAGTTTTTCAAACAACCGCTGGCGCAGCGCCTCCAGCGACGGGAGGAAGGCATCCGACGAACGGACGATGTTCTCCGGAAGCCGGCGGACATCCGCGCAGCTTTTCACTCCCGTCGTCTCCAGCTGGGATGCGGTGGATTGGATCACGTCCTGTACCGCCAGCCCGATGAACGCGCGGATCATCTGATGGCGGGTCAGATCCGAAAGCGCGCCCGAAACCCAGCCTGAGGTTTCGTGCAGCTGTTTCCAAAGATCCAGGTCCGACAGATCCTCCGTCTGCAGCATTCCGGACCGCAGCCCGTCGTCGAGATCGTGCGAGGTATAAGCGCATTCATCGGCGGCGTTGGCGATCTGCGCTTCGAAGCTGCCGCGCTCGTCCGGCGCATATTCCGACATATCGGGGATGTCGAATGCGGTTTCGTGTTTGACGATCCCCTCGCGTGTTTCCCAGGTAAGGTTCAATCCGGGAAACCCCGTGTACCGCCGTTCCAGAACCGTCACGATCCGCAGCGATTGGCGATTGTGATCGAATCCGCCGTGCGGTTCCATCAACCGGGAGAGCACCGCCTCGCCCGAATGGCCGAAGGGAGGATGGCCCAGATCATGGGCAAGGCAAATGGCTTCCACCAGGTCTTCGTTGGCGCCCAAGGAACGGGCCAGCGATCGCCCGATCTGCGAGACCTCCAGCGTGTGGGTCAACCGCGTGCGGTAATAATCCCCCTCGTAGGTAATGAAAACTTGGGTTTTGTGCTCCAGGCGGCGGAAGGCGGTGGTGTGCAGGATGCGGTCGCGGTCGCGCTGGTAGCGGGTGCGGGAGGCCGGTTCCTCCTCGGGATACGCCCTGCCGCGGGAGCGTTTGCTGAAGGATGCGTAGGGAGCCAGGATGCGTTCTTCGAGCGATTCGAGGGCCGGACGGTCGAGTACCATTGTGGAGGGTTCCGATAGCGATCGAAAGCGAGTGTATCAAACGGGTCTGGGCTTGTCAATCATAAGGCATTGAATTATCCTTGGAAACCGTGCATGCAATCCGAGATCGAAGCCAGACTCTCCCGTCCCCGGATGCCCCTTTATGAGCGCCCAACGCATCATGCTGGTGGACGATCACGAAGTGGTCCGGCTGGGGTTGAAATCCCTGCTGGAGCACCATCAGGGATTCGAGGTGGTGGCGGAAGCCGGCAGCGCCGCCGAAGCCGTGGAGAAGGCGCTCGCGCTCAAACCGGACGTCATCCTGATGGACATCCGGCTGCCGGGCGTATCCGGCATCGACGCCTGCCAGGAGATCATCCAGGAAAATCCGGAGATCAAGGTCATCATGCTGACCTCATACGCCGAGGACGAGATGCTGTTCTCCGCCATCCGCGCCGGCGCTTCGGGGTACCTCCTGAAACAGATCGGCGGGCAGGAACTGGTGGAAGCCATCGAACGCGTCGGCCGCGGGGATGCGCTGCTGGATCCGGCCGTGACGAAACGGGTCTTTGCGGAAATGCGCAAGATGGCGCAGGTTGAGGAAGCCTCCACCTTCTCCGGTTTGACCCAGCAGGAAATGCACGTCCTCCAACTCGTGGCGGAAGGCAAGACCAACCGCGAGATTTCCCAGGCGCTGTTTCTGGGGGAAGGCACCGTCAGGAATTACGTGTCTTCCATCCTTTCGAAGCTAAACGTCTCCAACCGGACCGAAGCCGCCGCCTACGCCGTCTCCCATAACCTCAAATCGTACCTCTGATCCGGAAAAACCATCTCCATGGATATTCTCGTTCTGCTTCTGACTTCGGTTTTTGCCGGAATCCTGCCCATGATCTGCTGGGCGGTGCTGGTCTGGTGGTTCGACCGGTACGAGAAGGAACCGCTTCACCTGCTGGTGATTTCCTTTCTGTGGGGAGTGGCGCCGGCGGTCGTGATTGCGGCCGTCGTGGAACTGGTCCTGGCGCTCCTTTCCGGATACGGCGGGGACGCCGCCTCCACCGGAATTTCCCTCTTCAACCTCGGGCTCGTCGCGCCGCTGGTTGAAGAGGGCGTCAAGCTGCTCGGTTTGCTCGGCGTGTTCTGGATCGCCGGGAAGGAGATCGACGGCCCGCTGGACGGCATCATCTACGGCGCGATGGTCGGGTTCGGATTTGCCGCAACCGAAAACGTGCTGTTTTTCCTCACCAGTGAGAGCGTCGGCGAACTGCTGGTGATGATTTTCCTGCGCGCGATGGTGTTCGGATCGCTGCACGCCATGATCGCGGCATTTACCGGACTGGGGCTGGCATTCGCCAAGTACGCCCGCAGCACGGGACGGGCGATCCTGTGGGCGGCGGGCGGCTTCCTCGCGGCTGTAATCTTCCACAGCATCCATAACATCGGTCTGGTATTTGCGCAGAATACGCTCCTCGTTCTGCTGGCCGTAGTGCTCTCCTACGGCGTTGGAATCGCTATCATCCTCATGCTTGCGGTCGGGTCGCTGATCCGCGAGCGGCAGACGATCCGCAAATACCTGCAACCGTATGTTGCAGGGGGATTGCTCACCGAGCAGCAATGGCAGGCGGCGGCATCCGTGCGCAACCGTCTGGCGGCGGAATGGGATGCGCTTGGCAGATTTAACTTTTCTAAATATCGGACGATTGCGCGATTGCACACCCTAAGCGCAGAACTGGCCTTTAAAGAGAAGCAGCGGCAAATTTGGGGAAAAGACCCCAAAGTAGACGAGCAAATTGCCGGATTAACCCTGGAAATAAGGCAATTATTGAATTCTGCAAAACCATCGCAAAAAACCGGTTTGGTATAATCGCCCTACGCCGAATGGAGAATAAATGCCAAATACCAGTCCTCGACCTGCCATACCGAGTCGAATATGTCCTGCTTGCGGCACGCGGATCGCGGATACCGCCTCGCGCTGCGCCGTATGCGGGATGGTTTTCGAATCGGGCACCGGCAAGGCCATGCGGGCTCCCGCACGCATGACCGGTACGTCGGCGAATTTGTCGCTCCCGGTGGGAGTGGTGATCGCCGGTCCGGTGATTTCGATCATCCTGGGCGCGTTGATCATGGTTTTTTTGCTGGGTGGCAATAAACCCCCGGGTTCCACAACCGCACCGACCGCGCCGGCGCTGACGTCGACGATCACGCTGACCCCTCCCCCGACCGACACCCTTGCGCCGACTTATACGCCTTCGCCGCTGCCGCCGATCAAGGTGACGGTTCAGTCGGGCGACACGTGTTTCGGCCTGGCCGCCCAGTATGGAATCACGGATATCGCCCAGATCAAAACGGAAAACGGCAGGGCCGCCAATTGCGACAGCCTGAGCCTCGGCCAGACGCTGCTCATCCCGCAACCGACCCCGACTGCCCAGCCGGCCTCAACCGCAACCGCGGGCGC